>NZ_JBJURU010000013.1:20025-114258 GCF_046098115.1 Gordonia sp. VNK21
GCGCCGGGCAAGGCTCGTCATGGACGGCCGCTAGCACAAGAAGCGGAAGGACGGGAAGCAGCTGTACTAGCACCGGGACTTCGACGAGTAGCACTAGCAGACCTAGCCGCGGCCGCAGAGGTTCTAGCCGGACGTGAAGTGGTTGCACTAGGGTGGCTACCACAGCTTGTGCGGCACCTAGGGGAGGTTCCGCGAGTTCGCGCGGGTGATGGCACTGAAGGGGTGGCTGGACGCCGGCAGCGTAGACAGCTGCAAGTACCGCGTGCACGACCCGTGGCACCACCTCTAGCCTCGGGGGGACCACGACGACAAGAGGTGGGTGTTCACCGAGTGGCACCGGCGCCACCACGACTACTAGACGAAGGTGCGGAAGTAGAAGAGGTGGAAGGGCGAGCGCCACGGTGACCTCACCTTGCACGACAAGCGGAAGTGGAGCCGGAAGGACAAGGAGCCGAAGGGCCGGACCCTCCCGATGAGGCAGCCGCTGTACTCGAGCCGCACCGACTGCCGCCACTAGCACCACCGCGACTAGCGGGACGGCGTTGTGCAGGTGCCCGTCGCCGAAGTTGAATCCGATCAGGGTGTTGCAGGCGTACTCCGCCTCGCGGATCGTGTAGCTGTTCACCTCCTCGCCGAGCTCGCGGTGGAGCAGCGAGTACAGGCCGCGGCCCTGGCTGTGCATGGACCGCCAGCAGGCGATCTGCATCATGAGCACGTCGGCGACATCGTCGGGATAGGTGTGCTTGAGCTGATCGACGGTGTTCTCGGTCGGCCGCACCACCGCGTTCAGCTTCTCCTCGGCGCCGGGGGCGAAGGCCCAGATCGCCGAAGCCCAGTTGCCGGCGTACTGACGCATGGACGGGAGGAAGGACACCAGGTCCGGACGGAGGTTGCCGAGCACCGGCAGGGCGATCAGCGCCACCACGATCACCGCCGTCAGCCACGCCGAGCTCATGTCGCCGACGGAGTAGCCCTCCCAGGCCGGGAAGCCGAGGAACAGGAAGGCCGAGGTGAAGGCGAACAGCACGTTCCACTCCAGTGGCACCGCGAGCGGGAAGGTGGAGAAGATGAAGGCGTGGAAGCAGATCATCAGCACCACCGCGGCCACGGTGAGCCACTTGTGGGTGGAGAACAGCAGCACCAGGGGGGCTCCGATCTCCACCACGGTGCCCAGCACGTGCGCCATGAACGTCGACAGATGCGACGGCCGCAGGTCGGTGGGGAAGTCACGGTAGTGGGCGCGCTTGAGCGCCTTGGAGGGGATCCACGGCGTGTTCGACACCATCGGTGGGATCACGTTGGTGAAGTGCAGGCCGATCTTGGAGACGCCGGCGCCGATCCAGACGATCACGATGAGCAGCTTCAGGGCCACGATCATGTCGACGAAGGGCAGGAAGGCGAAGAACACGATCGCCGGCAGGTACTGCTCGGAACGGGCCGCGATGAAGATGATCTTGTCCCGCAGACCGATCACGATCAGCAGCGCGATCACCGAGTAGAGAACGGCCGGATCCACCAGTCCCTGCGAGGCGTCCACCGGGAGCCGGCTCTCGGCGATCGCGTCGGTGAACGACGACGACGTCGTCCCCGGCAGCGCGATCGCCACGGCGAGGTTCACCAGCAGCGCCGCGTAGAGCACCACGTCGAGAACGGTCCGGCGATCGCCGCGCGTGCCCGGGACGGTCTCCGGCCACGGTGGCAGGCGGATGGTGTCCGGTCGCAGCCAGAAACGGATGCCGCCGGTCATCGGCGCGAACTTGCCGCACAGCGGGCCCCAGGCGCCGGCCAGGTTCATCGCCTCCAGCAGCACCGTCCACAGCACCAGCTTCTGGTACACGATCGGCTGGGTCCACCAGTGGCTCACCTCCAGCGGGTTCATCCCGGAGGTGAGGGTGGCCAAGCAGACACCGAGCACGATGTACAGCAGCGCCACCTTCACCAGGTAGATGGCGTGGATCATCGTGGGGCTGCCGAAGCCGTACTCGGCCCAATGTGTGGTGAGGATGCGGATACGGTCGCGCAGCGGCCGCTCGGAGAACGTCGCCGGGTCGACCTCCGGAAGGTTTCCTTCTGTGAATCCCATTGCGGGAACTCCTGTTTCGTCAGATCGTGCGGGGTAGTGGTTCGTCGTCGCGTGTAGGCGCGCAGACCTCAGCCGGCGAGGGTGTGCCGGAGGCCGGGTTTGTCGATCTTGCCCACCGGGTTGCGGGGCAGAGTCTCGATGATGTGAATGTCTTTGGGGCGCTTGATCTTCGCCAAGGAGGGCTCGACGAATGCGGCGAGTTCCTCGGCGGAGGTCTGCGCGTCCGGATAGAGCACGACGAAGGCGATCGGGATCTCGCCGTAGAGCGGGTCCGGTGCGCCCACCACGGCGCATTCGAGAACCGCCGGATTGGCTGCCAGTGCCGACTCGATCTCCTTGGGATAGATGTTCTCGCCGCCGCGGATGATCATGTCCTTGATGCGGTCGACCACCTGGAGGTAGCCGTCCTCGTCGAGCACGCCGACGTCGCCGGTGTGCAGCCGGCCGTCGACCAGGGTCTGCGCGGTGGCCTCGGGGCGATTCAGGTAGCCGCGCATCACCGCCGGTCCGGTGATCACGATCTCACCGCGCTCGCCCGTGGGCACGTCCTGGCCGGCGGCGTCGACGATCCGGACCGTCTGCCCCGGCAGTGCCGGCCCGACGGTGCCGGGCTTGCGGAGGCCGTCGACCGGATTGCAGGTCGACGCGCAGGTGGCCTCGGTCAGGCCGTAGCCCTCGACGATGGTCAGGCCCAGTACGGCTTCGGCCTTCTTCAGCAGTTCGAGTGAGATCGGCGCCGCACCGCAGATCGCGAAGCGCAGCGAGGTCAGCGACGAGGCGAGAGCGGGCTCGCGTTCGACCGTGGCGACCAGCATGGCGTAGATCGTCGGCACCGCGGAGAAGAAGGTCGGCTGCAGCCGGGCGGCGTCGTCGAAGAACCGTTGGATGGAGAAGTGGCCGGTGACGCTCAGCTGCCCGCCGGCGGCGATCGGTGACAGGAAGCTGACGCAGATGGCGTTCACGTGGAACAGCGGCAGGATCAGCAGTGCGTGGGTGGAGGCGTCGTGGCCGAAGAAGTCACGGCTGCTCTCGGCCAGGAACCGCAGATTGTCGTGCCCGAGCCGGACGCCTTTGGGCCGTCCGGTGGAGCCCGAGGTGTAGATCAGCAGGGCGTCGTCGGAGGCGGTGGCCGGGGCCGGCGGGTTCCAGCCGGGGGAGGCGGCGGTGGCGATGGCGTCGACGTCCAGCCAGGTGCGGGCTTCGGCGTCGCCGACGGGCGCCTGCGCCACCACGACGCTCGCGCCCGAATCGGCCAGCTGATACTCGGCCTCGGTGTCGGTGAAGCCCGGGTTCACCGGGGTGGCGACGGCCCGCAGGCGCCAGGCGGCCATCAGGGTGAGCAGCAGCTCGACGCGATTCGGCAGGAAGGTCGCCACGACGTCGCCGGGTCCCACGCCGAGGCTCTGCAGCTGCTCGGCCAGCGCGTCGACGCGTGCGGCGAACTGGCTGTAGCTGAGTTCGACCCGGTCGTCGCGGACGCAGGGCGCGTCGCCCCGATCGGTGAGTTCCCAGGCGAAATAGGTCCCGGATGTCATTGAGGCCACCTTCCGTGAGTAGTTGTGACTCATGACACTAAGAACGCGGCTGAGACAAGGGAACGGCCGCAAAGGCCGAACTTCGCCCGGGACTTTGTACCCGGGAGACAAATCCGGTGGCCGGCAGACGTCAGTCCCACCGAATCGGGTCCACCCGGCCAACTAGTCGGCGGGGTGGACCCGATTCGGTGGGGTGGAGGGCGCGGGCTGCGCCGGGCCTAGAGTGCAGGGCATGGCGGAGTTCACCGGGACCACGGGCGACGACGGCATCACGCGCTGCACGTGGTGCCTGGCCAGCCCGCTGTACACGCACTATCACGACACCGAGTGGGGCTTCCCGGTCGACGACGACACCCGGCTCTACGAGAAGCTCTGCCTGGAGGGTTTCCAGGCCGGACTGAGCTGGCTGACCATTCTCAACAAGCGCGAGAACTTCCGGGCCGCGTTCGCCGGCTTCGACATGGACGTCGTCGCCGCCTTCACCGACGACGACGTCCAGCGGCTGCTCGGCGATGCCGGCATCATCCGGCACCGCGGCAAGATCGAGGCCGCGATCAACAACGCCCGCCGGGCCCGGGAGATGCGGGAACGGGAGGGCTCGCTCGGCGCCTTCTTCTGGCGCTACGCCCCGGACGTCGCGTCCACCGGCGAGGACGTTCCCGCGCTCACCCCCGAGTCGACGGCGCTGTCGAAAGAGCTCAAGCGGCGCGGCTGGAAGTTCGTCGGCCCGACCACCGTGTACGCCCACATGCAGTCCATGGGCCTGGTCAACGATCATGCTCCCGGCTGCGTCACCCGCCCGCTCGCCGAGCAGGCCCGCCGCGCCTTCACCGTGCCGCAATAAGCGTCCTCCGCGGTCCTCCGCCGCAGCCGTCGGACCGGTGCCGAGCAGGAGCAGGGCGGTTACCGTTCTGCCTCGATCGGACCGGGGATACAGTGGCCGTTTATGACGAGCAATGTGGATGCCTCCAACCCCGATCTGGTGTCCGTCGACGTTCCGACGCACTGGTACAACCTGGCCGCCGAACTCGACGAGCCGATCCCGCCGCACCTGCACCCGGGTACCAAGGAACCGGTCGGTCCCGACGATCTGGCGGCCCTGTTCCCGTCCGGGCTGATCGCCCAGGAGGTGTCCGCCGAGCCGTACATCGAGATCCCGGAGCCGGTGCGCGAGATCTACCAGATGTGGCGGCCGTCGCCGCTCATCCGCGCCCGCCGCTTCGAGGAGGCGCTCAACACCAAGGCCCGCATCTACGTCAAGTACGAGGGGGTCAGTCCCGTCGGCAGCCACAAGACCAATTCCGCTGTGGCGCAGGCATATTACAACAGCATCGACGGCGTCAAGAAGCTCACCACGGAGACCGGCGCCGGACAGTGGGGCAGTGCCCTCGCCTTCGCCGGTGCGCAGTTCGGGCTCGACGTCGAGGTGTGGCAGGTACGCGCCTCCTACGATTCGAAGCCGTACCGGGGCTTTCTGATCCGCACCTACGGCGGCACCCTGCACCCGAGCCCGTCGGACCTCACCGAGGCCGGTCGCGCGATGCTCGCCAAGGACCCGGACACCACCGGCAGTCTGGGTATGGCCGTCAGCGAGGCCGTAGAGGTGGCCGCCCAGAACGACGACACCCGCTACGCGCTGGGCAGCGTCCTCAACCACGTGGTGCTGCACCAGAGCGTGATCGGCCTGGAGGCCGTGGACCAGCTGTACGCGGTGGAGCCGGGCGGAGCCGACGTGGTCTTCGGCTGCGCCGGCGGCGGTTCCAACCTGGCCGGACTGTCCTTCCCGTTCCTGCGGGAGAAGCTCGCCGGCCGCAGCGATCCGCGGATCGTCGCCGCCGAGCCGGCCGCCTGCCCGTCGATCACCCGGGGCGAGTACCGCTACGACCACGGCGACGTGGCCGGCCTGACCCCGCTGCTGAAGATGCACACCCTGGGCATGGACTTCGTGCCGGACCCGATCCACGCCGGCGGACTGCGCTACCACGGGATGGCGCCGGCGCTGAGCCACACCGTCGAACTCGGGCTGGTGCAGGGCACCGCGATCGACCAGCACGCGGCGTTCAGTGCCGGGGTGCAGTTCGCCCGCACGCAGGGCATCGTCCCGGCCCCGGAGTCGACGCACGCGATCGCCGCCTGCGCCGCGCATGTGGCCGGCAGCGACAAGGAGGAGGTCGTGGTGATCGGGCTGTCCGGGCACGGCCAGCTGGATCTGCCGGCCTACGCGGAGTTCCTCGACGGGAAGTTCTGACCGGCCGCCGGCCGCCGGTCACGCCATCGCCCCCGGCGGGCCGGGAGGACGACTCCTCCCCGGCCCGCCGGGCGGCCAGGGTGATCCACCTCGCATCCGGATAGTCACGCATTCCGCTGATGGGGGAGAATCAGGGGCAGTACTACTGGAAACCGAGTAGCAGCGGGTCGCCGCGACGTGCGGCCGGAGACGAGACGGAGTAGGTATTCATGGCTGAATCAGGACAGCGTCTGGCGCAGATCGGGGTCACCGGCCTGGCGGTGATGGGCTCGAACATCGCACGGAACTTCGCCCGCCACGGGCACACCGTCGCGCTGCACAATCGCAGCATCGCCAAGACCGATGCGCTGCTCGAGGCGCACGGCGACGAGGGCGACTTCATCCGCACCGAGACGATGGCCGAGTTCGTCGCCGCCCTCGAACGGCCGCGCCGGGTACTGATCATGGTCAAGGCCGGCGACGCCACCGACGCGGTGATCGAGGAGCTCGCCTCCCTGATGGAGCCGGGCGACATCATCATCGACGGCGGAAACTCGCTGTACACCGACACCATCCGGCGTGAGGCCGCCATGGCCGCCCGCAATCTCAACTTCGTCGGCGCCGGCATCTCGGGCGGCGAGGAGGGGGCGCTCAACGGGCCGTCGATCATGCCCGGCGGACCGGCCGAATCGTACGAGTCGCTCGGACCGCTGCTCGAATCGATCTCGGCACACGTCGACGGCGTCCCGTGCTGTACGCATATCGGCCCGGACGGCTCCGGCCACTTCGTCAAGATGGTGCACAACGGCATCGAGTACGCCGACATGCAGCTCATCGGCGAGGCCTACGACCTGATGCGCCGGGTGCTGGGCATGGACGTGGGCGAGATCGCCGACGTCTTCCGCGAGTGGAACACCGGCGATCTCGACAGCTACCTCGTCGAGATCACCGCCGAGGTGCTCTCCCAGGTCGACGCCGAGACCGGCAAGCCGCTGGTCGACGTCATCGTCGACCAGGCCGGCCAGAAGGGCACCGGCCGCTGGACGGTCAAGTCGGCCCTGGACCTGGGCATCCCCACCACCGGCATCGCCGAGGCCGTCTTCGCCCGCGCGCTCTCGAGCGCCGCCGACCAGCGCGCGAGCGCGCAGGGCCTCAAGGCCGGTACCGAGGGTGCGCAGGCACCGGCCGACAAGGCCGCCTTCGTCGAGGACATCCGACGGGCGCTGTACGCCTCCAAGGTGGTCGCCTACTCGCAGGGTTTCGATCAGATCGCGGCCGGCTCGGCCGAGTACGGCTGGGACGTCGACCGCGGCAAGCTGGCCACCATCTGGCGCGGCGGCTGCATCATCCGGGCCAAGTTCCTCAACCGCATCCGGGACGCCTACGCCGACAACCCGGAGCTGCCGGCCCTGCTGCTCGACCCGTACTTCCGGTCGGCCGTCGAGGAGTCGGTCGAGGCCTGGCGCCGGGTGATCGTCACTGCCACCGCCATGGGCGTGCCGGTGCCGGCGTTCGCGTCGTCCCTCTCGTACTACGACGGCATCCGCGCCGAGCGGCTGCCGGCGGCGCTCACCCAGGGTCTGCGGGACTTCTTCGGCGCCCACACCTACCTGCGCGTGGACAAGCCGGGCTCGTTCCACACGCTCTGGAGCGAGGACCGCTCCGAAGTGCAGGCCTGACCGGCCCATGAGACGGGCGGCCGCCGGCCTCCCGCCTACCCGCCGACCACCGAGCCGTGACACCGTCCACACCGGACGGGGTCACGGCTCGCTGCGGTTCGGGGCCGCGATGCCGCATTGGGACAGTTCGGGACGCGCGGGCGGGGCTGCGGTTCTCGGGCCGGGTGGCTTCGCTGTGCGGGCGACATTTATCCTGGTTGCATGTCGAAAGTGCTCAGCTCGTTGCCCAAGGGCGAGCGTGTCGGTATCGCCTTCTCCGGCGGCCTGGACACCTCCGTCGCCGTCGCCTGGATGCGGGAGAAGGGGGCGATCCCGTGCACCTACACCGCCAACCTCGGCCAGTACGACGAGCCGGACATCGATTCGGTGCCCGGCCGCGCCGGCCAGTACGGCGCGGAGATCTCCCGCCTCGTCGACTGCCGTGAGGCCCTCGTCGAGGAGGGCATCGCCGCCCTGCAGTGCGGCGCCTTCCACATCCGCACCGCCGGCAAGGCCTACTTCAACACCACCCCGCTCGGCCGGGTGGTGACCGGCATGCTGCTGGTACGGGCGATGAAGGAGGACGGCGTCGACATCTGGGGCGACGGCTCCACCTACAAGGGCAACGACATCGAGCGCTTCTACCGGTACGGCCTGATGGCCAACCCCAACCTGCGCATCTACAAGCCGTGGCTCGACACGGACTTCGTCGAGGAGCTCGGCGGCCGGCACGAGATGAGTCAGTGGCTCACCGAACGCGAGCTGCCGTACCGCGACTCGCAGGAGAAGGCCTACTCCACCGACGCCAACATCTGGGGCGCCACCCACGAGGCCAAGACCCTCGAGCACCTCGACCACGGCCTGGACGTGGTCGAGCCGATCATGGGTGTGGCCGCCTGGCGCGAGGACGTCGACGTGGTCACCGAGGACGTCACCCTGCGCTTCGACCAGGGCCGGCCGGTCGCGATCAACGGTGAGACCTTCGACTCGCCCGTGGATCTGGTCCTCAAGGCCAACGAGATCGGCGGGCGGCACGGGCTGGGCGTCTCCGACCAGATCGAGAACCGGATCATCGAGGCCAAGTCGCGCGGCATCTACGAGGCGCCGGGCATGGCGCTGCTGCACATCGGCTACGAGCGGCTGGTCAACGCGATCCACAACGAGGACACCGTCGCCAACTACCACAACGAGGGCCGCCGTCTCGGCCGGCTCATGTACGAGGGCCGGTGGATGGACTCGCAGGCGCTCATGCTGCGCGAGGCGCTGGTGCGCTGGGTGGCCTCGGCCATCACCGGCGAGGTGACCGTCCGGCTGCGTCGCGGCGACGACTACCACTTCCTCAACACCACCGGTCCGGCGCTCTCGTACCATCCGGACAAGCTGTCGATGGAGCGCGTCGGCGACGCCGCCTTCGGTCCCGCCGACCGCATCGGCCAGCTGACCATGCGCAACCTCGACATCGCCGATTCGCGGGCCCGCCTCGAGCAGTACGCAGCGCTGGGCATCGTCGGCGGCGCCACCGCCGACCTGGTGGGCGAGCTGTCCGAGGGCGGCGCGCAGGCCATCGCCGGCAGCCAGCCCGAGGATGCCGCCGAGGTGGTGCTCGACCGCGCCGCCATCGATTCCGGCGTCGACTAGAGATCCCGCACGGCAGCAGCCCGGACTTCGGTGGAGCCGAAGACCGGGCTGCAGCCGTATCCGGGGTCAGACGGTCGCGATGACCAGGTCTTCGCCGCCGACCGGGCTGAGGCCGTCGCGGCGGTCGGCGAAATAGCGGTCGTGCAGATCCTGCGAGGTCAGCACCTGCACCGAGGAGAAGCCGGCCCCGCGGGCCAGGGCGGCGGCATCGTCGGGACCGAGCAGACTCAGCCACGGATGTCCGGACGCCGCGGCCCCGGCGCTCGCCTCGGCGAGGATCGGCCGGATCGCGGGCGGCGCCGTCTCGATCGGCCGCGAGGTGGTGAACGCCATGACCGAGCCGGAGGCGAGTGAGGCGGCCTGGGACAGGGTGTCGTGCAGCGCGTCGGGCGAGAGGTACATGGCGACGCCGAGCATGGAGACGAAGGCCGGAGCGCCGAGGTCCAGACCGGCGGCGACGACGCGGTCGCGCCAGGAGTCGCCGGCCTCGAAGTCGACGGGGACCAGCGCCGGCAGCGGCAGGTCCAGCGTCTCCTGGCGTTCTCGCTTCCATGCCTGGGTGGCGGGTTGGTCGATCTCGAAGACGCGCACCGTCCCGGAGTGGCGCTGGGCGAAGGTGTCCAGTCCCGCGCCGAGCAGCACGTACTGCCTCAGTCCGGACCTCGCCAGCTCGTCCTCGACGGCTCGGGAGCGGGTGACGATCGAGGCCCGGTTCGGCATGGTCCGGTCCGGATCCATGTCGGGCCGCGACCGCCAGTCGTCGCCGACGCCGGCGATCTGCAGCCCCAGCGGATCGTCGAGGATCAGCGGCTCGTCGTCGACGATCGTGTGCAGCGCCCGCCACAGTGCGGTCCGGACGGCGGTCGAGTCGGCTCCCGTGGACACGGTGCTCCCTTCGGTCGGCTGCGGTGGAGTGCTGCCTCCGTTCTACGCCCCGACGCCCGCCGGCACCTCGTCGTCGGTCGAGCGTCCCACCAGCGCCATGCCGATCAGCGGGAAGAGCAGCACCGAGAGCATGCCGCCGCCGACCAGCACGGCTGCGGCCGTACTGGAGATCAGCTCCTGCTGCACCCCGGCGGTGGTGACGACGACGATGATCGGCAGCCCGGTGGCGCCGAGCAGCCCGACCGCGGCCCGCTCGGACCGTGAGGCGCCGGCCGGGGCCGCCAGCATCGAGGGCAGACCGCGCACGACGAGCAGGGTCAGCGTCACCACCGGTACCAGCAGCAGGGTCAAGGGTGCGTCGAGCAGCGCCCGCAGGTCGAACTGCACACCGGTGGAGACGAAGAACACCGGAACCAGGAAGCCGAAGGCGAGGCCCTCGAGTTTGCTCTCCACCGCGTGCCGGGTCGGCGGAGCCGCATCGCGGATCAGCGCCTGCCAGAGCACCCCGGCGGCGAAGGCGCCGAGCAGCATGTCGATGCCCAGTTCCAGGCTGAGCACGATCAGAGCGAACATGATCGCCATGACCAGTCGCACCGCGAACTGGCCGCTGGTGTGCAGGGTCGACTCCACGAAGCGGTGCAGCCGGCCGTGCGGCAGCAGGTTCGAGCGCCAGATCAGCAGGGCCGCGATGACGAAGAAGACCAGCAGCACGACCAGCGCCGCACCCGGTGACCGTCCGCTGAGCACGAGTGAAATCGCCACGATGGGCCCGAACTCGCCGACCGCGCCCACGGCGCTCACCGAGTGCCCGAACGGCCGGTCCAGGACACCGGCGTCCCGGAGCACCGGAAGCAGTGTGCCCAGCGCCGTCGAACACAACGCGATACCGATGATCACCGTGTCCAGTCCCGGCGCCACGATCAGGCCCACCGCCAGGCCGAGCGCCAGACTCAGCAGCCAGCCGCCCCAGGCGCGGCGGCCGGTGCGACCCTGCAGTGAGGAGAGCTGGATCTCGCTGCCCGCCATGAAGAACAGCAGGGCCACACCCAGATCGGCCATCGTCTCCAGGAACGCCGAATCGTGCACCAGGCCCAGAACGGCGGGCCCGAACACGATGCCCAGCAGCAGTTCGAAGACCATCACCGGAATCCGCACCCAGCGGCCGATCAGCCGGGCCAGGATCGGCGCGGCGAGAATCAGCAACGGTACGAGCAGCAGAGTGCTGTTGGACGCATCCACCCGATGAACGTAGCGGATCCGCCGGGCGGCGGCGGACCTGCCTGTGCGCCGGTGGATCCGATGCCGCCGCGGGGGACCGATACCCTGGCGGGGAGTCGGGGGCCCGTCGGACGGCCGGGATCGGGAGGCGAAGCATGAGCAGATGGCTGTGGCTCGCCGCCGCCGTCGTCAGCGAGGTCACCGCCACCCTGTCACTGCGCGCCGCCGTCGACACTCCCGCCTGGATCGCGCTGGTCGTGGCCGGATACCTCGGCAGCTTCGTGCTGCTCGGCTACACCCTGCGGGCGGGGATACCGGTGGCCGTCGCCTACGGGATCTGGGGTGCGGCCGGGGTCGCGCTGACCGCGGCCTTCGGGGTGCTGCTCTTTCACGAGCAGCTCGGCCCCACCGCCTGGGCCGGGATCGTGCTGGTGATCGCCGGCGTGGTGCTGGTGCAGACCGGCGCCCCACGCGCACCGGGTGCGGAGACCGGCGTGCCGCTCGACACCGGTCCGGCGCGCCGGCCGGCCCCGGGGGAGGGCCGATGAGCTGGCTGTGGCTGAGCCTGGCGATCGTCGTGGAAGCCTGCGCCACGCTGTGCGTGCGGGCCTCCGACGGCTACCGCAAACGATGGTGGCTCGTGCCGATCGTCGCGGGCTATCTGGCCTCGTTCGTCTTCCTGTCGCTGGCGCTGCGAGCCGGGATGCCCGTCGGCGTCGCCTACGGGGTGTGGACGGCGATCGGCATCGCGCTGGTGGCCCTGCTGGCGCGTGCCCTCTGGCGTGACCCGCTGACCTGGAGGATGATCGCCGGGATCGTGGTCATCATGGCCGGGGTGGTGCTGATCGAACTCGGCTGAGTCCGGCTGGACGGAGAGCCGGGTCAGACGGCGTACAGCGTCTGCCAGACGATCTCGGTCAAGGCGCGGGTATGCCGATTCACTTGCCGGGGATTCGCCAGCCGGACCTGCTGGTAGAGGCCGCGCTCGAGCATCCAGGTCAGCCAGCCCGCGGTGGGATTCGGATCCACGTCGCTGCGCACGAAACCCTTCGCCTGGCCGGCCTTGATATGACGGGTGAGCTCGGTGTGTCCGGCGGTGAGCATGCGGTGGAACTCCTCGCGGACGACCGGGTCGGTGGTCGAGGCCTCGGCCATTGCGGCGAACAGCTTCTCCCTTCCGCGATAGGTCTTCACCACCGCGGCCAGCGCCGCACCCAGTTCGTCCCGGGTGATTCCGTCGTCGTGCTCGAACCAGAGCCTGGCCGCCGTGATCATCTCGGTGATCACGCCCTCGCACAGCGAGCGCAGCAGATGCCCGAGGTCGTCGAAATGCGAGTAGAAGGTCGATCGCGCAATACCCGCACGGGAGATCACCTGCTCGACACTCAGATCGGCGAAGGAGGCGCCCTCGGTGAGCAGCGCCTCCGCGGATTCGGTCGCTCGCCGGATCGTCGCCTCGCGTTGACGGACACGTCCCGGGCTGGTGGAGCCGTTCTTCCGCGCGGTGCTCATATCCGTCCTTCCTGCAGGTGGCCGATACGCCCGGCGGGCGCGACTCTCGTGCATTCTACCGGCCGCGCGCAGCCGGAAACCCGAACAGCATGTACATTCCAACCAATACATGCTGTTCGGACTCGGGTGTCGGGCGCCGGCCCGGCCCGGACGGAGCCGGCGGTGAAGGCGTCGGATGAGCCGCGCAAAATAGAACACCATGTATGCTTTGTGCAACGTCGACAGCGAGGACTCAGCAGTGGAACAGCAGAGCCGATCGGGCCCGGCCGGTCCCACCTGCGCGCCGGACGTGCGGTTCGGAGTGAGCCTGCTGTCGCAGGGAGGCCGAGCGGTCACCGCCTCCGGCCTCACGCCGGACGGCGACGAGGATCCGGGCTGGCTCATGCCGCTGATCGATCTGCTGCTCGGCCGGGCGATTCTGGCCGCGGCGGCCTCTACGACGGCCGGCGAGTCCTCGTCGGCGAGCCGCAACCGTCGAAAGCCTCGACAAGGTCGGCGGCCGGGCGTCGACGACGGACATCGACGGCTTCAAGGTCAACGACGGAGCCATCGTCATCGAGGTCGGCGGCACCACCGAGAATCTGTGCGCGCAGATCGGCGCCGAGTTCGACATCCGCGAGCCGCAGCCGCCGATCCTCTACCGCATCGCCGGCAAGGACGTCGACGTCACGGGCGGCGGCTGGGGCTTCCTGCTGAGCAAACTCACCCGGCAGGGCGCCAAGCTGGTCAAGGGGCTCGGTGCCGCGCGCAACGATTCCGGTCTGCCCGAGGACGAGCTCTCCACCGCGGACTGGGTCCGCAAGTACTCCAAGAACGAGGGAGTTCAGGGGATCTTCCGGAACATGTGCGCCTCGGTCTTCGCCGTGAGCTCGGAGGACCTTCCCGCCCGCGTGTTCCTGACCTACTTCACCCGCAAGAGCGCCTTCAAACGATTCGGCTTCCATCCGGAGGGCACCATCGGACTGTGGAAGGCCGTCGCCGCGGCCTACCAGAATCTGGGCGGCGAGCTGTGGCTCTCCAGCGAGGTGCAGCGTATCGACGTGACGGACGGCGCCGTGCGCGGTGTGACCCTGACCCGTGGCGGCGAGACCGTGACCGTGACCGCACCGGTGGTGGTCAGCGACATCGGCCCGTTCGCGACCGTCGATCTCGCCGGCCGGGAGGCCTTCCCCGCCGAGTACGTGGAACTGGTCGACGCGCGCAACCGTCCGTGCGCGATGATCGCCGTGAACTTCGCCAGCCGCGAGCCGCTGATCGAGGCGCCGGGGATGCTGAGCTTTGCCAAATCGAAGCGGCTGGCGTACATCGCGAACTTCACCCAGCTGTGCCCGGAGATGGCGCCGGAGGGCTGGCACCTGTACGTCGGCACATCGGTTCCCGAGCCCGCGATCGGCGATTTCGACGAGGCGGCCGAGACCGAGCTGCTGCTCGAGGACCTGCGGGAGAACATCGACGGCTTCGACCAGAAGGCCCGGATCGTCAGTACCACCATCACCCGCGACGGGTGGCCGCCGCAGCGCGCCGTGGCCGGTTTCGATCTGCCCCACACCACCGAGGTCACCGGGCTGTGGAATGTCGGCGACGCGGTGAAGCAGTACGCCAACGGCGGCACGACGGCCTGCGCCGAGACCGCGGAGATCGTGGCCGGCGAGATCGCCGCACAGTTCCCGGTCGGTGCTGGAACGCCGGCCTGATCCGACGCCGGCCGGGAGCCGATCAGCTCTCGGCCAGCGCACTCCGGATGAACGCCTGGGCGTTGCGGACGACGTCGTCGACACTGCCGCGCCTGGGCGTCCACCATTCGACGGCCCAGTTGATGCAGCCCATGATCAGCATCTGCAGCATGTAGAGATCGAGGTCCTGGCGGATGGCCTGATCCTCATAGGCTTGGCGGACCAGTGACCGCCAGATCTTGCCGTACTCGGCGGTCTCGGCGTTCTGCCGGGTCCGCAGATGCTCGGGGACCTGCCCGGAATTGCGGATCGACGCCGTGGAGTAGTCGGAGATCTCCAGCTCGTGGCGCAGATGCGCCTCGACGGCGACCATGATCCGGTCGACCGGGCCGGTGCCGTCGGGAATCTCCGCGAGGGCGTTCTCGAGATTCGTGCGCATATCGGCGATGCCGACCCACATGACCTCTTCGATCAGGTCTTCGCGCGACTTGAAGTAGTAGTAGATGGCGGGCGCCTGGAGCTCGGCGACCTCGGCGACATCGGTCAGCCGCATCCCGGCGTAACCCTTCTCGCTGAGGACCTTGGCCGCGGCGTCCAGAATCCGGGCCCGCGACTTCCCGGACTTCGACAGGACGGTGTCTGCTTCTCCGGGAGTCTTGGTGGACGGGCTCTTACGCGATGCCATTCCTAAATTCTAATTCATCGTCGATTCCTGGCTGCCGTGCGTGTCGCCAGTGTGATTCACGCCTCGAACGCGGCGCGGCCGGCGGAGTCTCCCGGTGGGACGGTCCGGTGCAGGTGGGCGCGAACAGGATGGCGCCGGCCATCCACGACTTCATCGTGCGGGGCGGACTCGACGGTTCCTTGGGTTCGTCGGTGATCTCGCGGCCTCGACGGCGCGAGATCGGTGGGTGCGGCGGAGAGCGAGGAGCAGGGGGTGGCTGTGGGTCCGCGGAGGTGCGTAACGGGTCAGATGCGGCCGGTCGAGGCGCCGAGGTCCTCAGCGGGCGGTACCGCGAGGTAATGGCCGCCGAAGGTGGCCGGGGCCGCGGCGGCCAGGAAGCGGCCGATCCCGGGCTGGTCGAGCTCGGCGAACAGCGGATTGGCCTCGAGCACGCCGGCGGACACCACGTCCTCGAATGTCCGGTACCGCTGGGCCAGCACGGAGGATTCGGCGAGGGCCTGCTCGGCCTGTTCGGCGGTGTGGGTCTCGAACCAGCGCGCGAACAGGGCCGAGAGCACCCGGCGGTGCGTGTAGCGGTCGGATTCTGCGGTGAAGTCCGCCGCCAGCGCGGTCTCGAGCGCGGAGACGGCGTCGCCGGTCCCGGTGAGGTCGACCAGGTCGCGGAAGTGGCGTGTGGTCAGGGCCACGATCATGAAACGGGCGCCGTCGGCGGTGGTGAAGTCGGTGCCGTAGGTGCCGTAGACGTCGTTCCCGCTGCGGGTTCTGCTGCTCGCATTGACCTGCGGTTCGGTCAGATAGCCGAGTGTCGAGGCGACGGAGAGCGCGCAGTCCTCCAGCGGAAGCCGGATCGCGCTGCCCTGGCCGGTCCGCTCGCGGTGGCGCACCGCGGCCGTCACGGCCAGGGCGGCGTAGACACCGCAGATCACATCCCATGCCGGCAGGACATGATTGACCGGGCCGGCGTGGTCGTCGGGCCCGGTGAGAGCGGGGAAGCCGAGCCCGGCGTTGACCGTGTAATCGACGGCGGGCGTGCCGTCCGAGGAGCCGACCAGCTCGAGGGTGATGACATCGGATCGGTCCGCGGACAGCCTGGCGTGACTCATCCAGTCCCGGCCTCCGGAATTGGTGACCAGAATCCCGCCGCCCGGGCCGGAGTCGGCGACCAGGCGCTGCACCAGCCGCCGGCCCTCCTCGCTGCGCAGGTCGGCGGTGACCGAACGCTTGCCCTTGTTCAGACCGGTCCAGTAGATCGAGGTCCCGGCGGGCGCCTCGCCCCGGCCGTCCGTGAGCGGCCAGCGATGCACATCGGCGGCGCCGCCGACCGGATCCACGCGGATCACCTCGGCGCCGAGCTGCGCCAGGGTCAATCCGCACAGGGGGGAGGCCACGAAACTGGAGACCTCGACGATGCGGAGTCCGTCGAGGGGGCGGATGAAGCCGGAGGAGGTGGTCATCGATGTCCTTCTCGCGTGTGCGCTGGGAGATGAGGGGTGAGGTCAGGCCATCAGGGCCCAGAACCGCCAGTCCAGGACCGGCTCGGCAGCGCCCGGCGACCGGTGGGCATGCACCACCGATCGCAGGTGCACCGCACCGCCGGCCGCGCGGCGCTCGGCGGCGAGCACGGTCAGTTCGCTGGTGAGGGTGTCGCCCTCGTGGACGGGACCGGTGTGGTCGCAGGAATCCCAGGACAGCACCGTCACCAGATTCGGCAGGGCACGGCAGGCCTGGGCCAGCGCGACGCCGATGGTGTGCCCGCCGTAGACCAGGCGGGCACCGGCGTTTCGCTCGTCGTGGTGCGTGGCCGCCACATTGAGAGTCAACCGGGCCAGCTCCGGCGCGCTCGAGACCACGTCTCCGCTGCTCAGGTAGCGCCGGCCGACGAGATCCGGGGAGAAGTGCGCACCGCCGGCGGCAGACCGGAAGGCCGGCAGATCCCAGTCGGGCGTCGGGGGCGGAGGAAGACCGTCGTCGCCGACCGCGGACAGGTCGTCGGCGTGGTGACAGCTCGCCGGGTCGACGTCCGGGGACAACGGCAGCATGGCGCAGCGATGGAAATCGAGCACCCGCCGGCCGTCCTGGTCGTCGGTCTGCACGTGCAGAGCCACCAGACCGGTCGGTGCCCGGCCCTCGCGGAGCGAGTTGCGGCGCAGGCCGGCCACCGTGGTCCGGGTGCTCAACGTGTCGCCGATATGCGGATGGTGCAGCAGTTGCAGGCCTCGGTAGAAGAGGTTGGCCTTGACGTGGTGGGTCACCAGCGTCGACTGTCCGATCGCCAGGTCCGTCACCAGGGCCGGATGGGCCAGGCCCGGGCGCCCGGTGACCCGTTCGGAGAGCACCGCGTCCAGGGGCAGGCGGAGCCGGTCGCCGACGATGGCCTGGTGGGTGGCGGCCATGCCTTCGGTGAGGGTCACCGCCGGCGCGGTGTCGAAGACCTGACCGCGACGGAGCTCATCGAAGTACGGTCCGCCGACGTGAGTGGGTTCAGTCATCTCTGTCCTGCCTTCTTCAGTGTTCGTCGTGCGGCCACGGCGAGCGCTTCGTCGAGCATCCGTCCGTCGAGCGATGCGGCTCCCGCGCCCTGTTCGGCGGCCGTCTGCAGAGCGTCCAGGACGCGCCGGGCTTCCTGGACGGCGGTGTCGTCCGGAGTGAAGATCTCCAGTGCGGTGGCGATCTGCTGAGGATGGATCACCCAGGTGCCGTCGAACCCGAGATCACGCACCCGGGTCTTCGCGGCGCGGAAGTCCGCGTCGTCGGCGATGGTCAGATGCGGTCCGTCGAGAACGCTCAGTCCCGCGGCCCGGGCGGCGATGAGTACGCGGTCCTGGACGGGCTCCCACGCCGACCGGGTGATGGTGGCCGAGCGACCGAGCTCCGCCGCCAGGTCGGCGTAGCCGATGATCAGGGCCTCCAGCCGTGGTGACGCACCGGCGATCGCGTCGACGTCCCGGACGCCGACCGCGGTCTCGATCAGTGCGTGCACGGTGGTCGGTGTGTCGCCGAGTGCACGGTCGACGTCGACGATCTGTCCGGGTGTCTCGGCCTTCGGCAGCACCACGCTCTGCAGTGCGTCGAGTGCGGCGCAGGCCGCCAGGTCGTCGCCGGCCCACGGCGTCGTCAGCGCGTTGATCCTCACGGACACCGGACGCCGGGTGCCGAACTCCCTGATCAGGGTGCCGGCGGCGCGGCGTGCCGAATCCTTGTCCGCGGGCAGTACGGCGTCCTCGAGGTCGAGGATCACCAGGTCTGCCTCGCCGGCGAGCGCCTTGCGTGCCTTGCGCTCATCGGATGCGGGGGCCACCAGCGCCACGCGGCTGGGACTAGTCATGGGGTGCCTCTCGAGTAAATATCCGGCCAAAGAGTCCAATGGAAGTCATACCATCCTGTCGGTGGTTGGGGAAAGGGGGCTTGACCTGGAACAGGATTAGAGCATACTTTGGCCGTACAAACAGTAGGAGACGACTGAAACAGGTGTGGTGCCTCGCATGAGCGAACTCAATCCGGAAGAGGAATACCTCGTCGAGACCGTCCGGTCCTTCATCGATCGCGAGGTGAAGCCGACGGTCCAGGAGGTTGAGCACGCGAACGAGTACCCGGAGAAGTGGATCGACCAGATGAAGTCGATCGGGATCTACGGGCTGGCGGTCCCCGAGGAATACGGCGGCTCGCCGGTGTCGATGACCTGCTACGCGCAGGTGACGCAGGAGCTGGCCCGCGGCTGGATGAGTCTGGCCGGTGCCATGGGAGGGCACACCGTGGTCGCCAAGCTGCTGGTGCAGTTCGGCACCGAGGAGCAGAAGGCGCAGTACCTGCCTCGGATGGCGACCGGTGAGCTGCGCGCCACGATGGCGCTCACCGAGCCGGGTGGCGGCTCGGATCTGCAGAACATCTCGACCGTGGCGAAGGCCGACGGCGAGGATCTGGTGATCAACGGCGCCAAGACGTGGATCTCGAATGCCCGCCGATCCGGGCTGATCGCTCTGCTGTGCAAGACCGATCCGGCGGCGCAGCCGCGGCACCGCGGGATCTCGGTGGTGCTGTGCGAACACGGTCCGGGGCTGACGGTCTCCCGTGATCTGCCCAAGCTCGGCTATAAGGGTGTCGAGACCTGTGAGCTGTCGTTCGACGGCTACCGGGTGCCCGCCTCGGCGGTGCTCGGCGGTGAGCCGGGCCGGGGCTTCGGTCAGATGATGAAGGGGCTGGAGACGGGCCGGATCCAGGTGGCCTCCCGGGCGCTCGGTGTGGCCACGGCGGCGCTGGAGGATTCGATGGCCTATGCCGCGCAGCGCGAGTCCTTCGGCAAGCCGATCTGGAAGCACCAGTCGATCGGCAACTATCTGGCCGAGATGGCCACCAAGCTGACGGCCGCACGCCAGCTCACCTGGTATGCGGCGCGGCGCTACGAGAGCGGCGATCGGTGCGACATGGAGGCCGGCATGGCCAAGCTGTACGCGTCCGAGGTGGCGATGGAGATCGCACTGAACGCTGTGCGCATCCACGGCGGTTACGGCTACTCCACTGAGTACGACGTCGAGCGCTACTTCCGCGATGCGCCGCTGATGATCGTCGGCGAGGGCACCAACGAGATCCAGCGCAATGTCATCGCCTCGCAGCTCATGTCCAGGGGTGCGCTGTGAGCGGTCCGCGGGAACGGCCGGGACGACGGCCATGACATCCTGGGCGTCATGAGATCGACGGGATCGGCCGAACCGGCGTACCGGGCTCTGGCGGCGACGATCCGGGAGCGGATACGCGCGGGCGACTACCGGGTGGAGGACAAGCTGCCGACCGAGTCCGAGCTCACCGCCGAGTTCGGGCTCAGCCGCCAGACCGTGCGCCGGGCCTTCGTCGATCTCGTCGCCGAAGGGCTGGTCTACCGGATCCCGGGAAGGGGGACCTTCGTCGCCCGCGGTCACGGCCGGTATCTCCGTCAGCTCGGTTCCATCGAGGACCTCATGAGCCTGTCCGACGACACCGACATGGAGATCGCTCAGGCGCCGGCGACCATGGTGGACCTGGCCGCGGCGGGGCGGCTGCGGCTGGACACCGACCGGGTGTGCCGGTTGATCCTGCGTCGCTTCAACGACCGGACGCCGTTCGTGATCACCGCCGTCTACTGGCCGGAGGACGTCGGCCGACTGGTCGAGGGCGCACGTGAACTGCACGCCGGAGCGGTCAGCCCGAACACCATGATCGGGCTTCTCGAACCTCATCTCGACTCGCCGATCGAGACCTGCTCGCAGTCGATCACCGCGGTCGGGGCCGATGCCGAGGTCTCCGCCGCGCTGGGCTGCGCGGTCGGTGAACCGGTGCTGCGCGTCGACCGGCTGTATTTCGATGCGAACGATCGGGCGATCGAGCTGGCGGTCAGCCACTTCCTGCCGGAGCAGTACACCTACCGGGTGACCCTCCGTCGCCAGTCGCTGCCGCGTCACGGCGAGCCCTGATCAGCGGCGCAGCCGGGCGGCCAGTTCGTCCGAGGCGCTCTCGAACTCCTGCGACAGCCTGGAGACCAGTTCACGCACGGTGGTGAGTGAGTTCGACGTCGCGACGCCCTGCCCGCATCCCCAGATGTCCCGCCACGGCCGGGGCCCGCCGGCGCCGTCGTCGCCGTCGACGGTCAACGCTCCCGGTGTCAGACTGCTCAGCGAGGCAGGATCGATGCCCGCGGCCTCGATGCTCCCGCGCAGGTAGTTGGCGGGCACCCCGGTGAACTTGTCGCTGTTGACGATGTCCGCGGCGGTCGCACCGATCACCATCTCCTTGTATTCGGGCACTGCGGTGGCCTCTTCGGTGGCGAGGAACGACGAACCCACATACGCGAGGTCGGCGCCGGCGGCGAGCGCCGCGAGAATCGACCGGCCGTGACCGAGGGCGCCCGAGAGCAGCAGTGGGCCGTCGAACCACTGACGGATCTCCTGGACCAGGGCGAACGGGGAGATGTTGCCGCCGTGGCCGCCGGCGCCGGCGGCCACGGCGATGAGCCCGTCGGCGCCGGCGGCCACGGCCTTGCGGGCGAACCTGTCGTTGACCACGTCGTGCAGAACGATCCCCCCGTACGAGTGCACGGCCTCGATCACGTCCGTGTTCACCCCGAGCGAGGTGACGATGATCGGAACCCGGTGGTCGACGATGGTCGCCAGGTCCTCTTCGAGGCGGTCGTTCGTCTTGTGCACGATCAGGTTCACGCCGAACGGGGCCACGATCGCGTCGGGATGGGCGGCCGAGAAGGCGGTGTTCTCCCGGTCGATCTGATCGAGCCACTCGGCGAGGCGGCTCGCCGGCCGCGCGTTCAGGGCGGGGAAGGTGCCGATGACTCCGGCCTGGCACTGCGCGGTCACCAGCTCGGGTCCGGAGGCGAGAAACATCGGCGCGCCCATCACCGGCAGGGTGAGTGGAGTTCGGAGCACGTCGGGAAGTGTCATGTCGGTAGACCTCGTGGGTGTGAAGGGTGTCCGAGGATCGGTGCGCGATCCTCCCGAGGCTTGACGCTAACAGAAATTTAATTTATGTTCGAATAGTAATTGTCGCTGGGAATGTCGCGACTGAGCGTGAGCTGCGGGTGGATCGACCCGCTCCGGCGGGCGATGCGTTGCCCGGCGAGACGAGAGGCGAGGCGGAATGGTCCGGTCACAGAGCGCTGCCGAGCCGGTCACTCCGGAGACGGTGGCAGCCCTGCTGCGTGAGAGCGGTATCGACGTCTCGGGCGGGGTCTCGCTGCGCCGCATCGGAATCGGGCAGTCGAATCTGACGTCGCTCATGACCGATGAGGCCGGGCGTGCCTGGGTGCTGCGGCAGCCTCCTCCCGGGGAGGGCGGGACGGCTCACGACATGGCTCGCGAAGTGCTCTTCCTCAAGGCGATGAGGAACACCGGCGTGCCGGTCCCGCAGGTGGTGGCAGACCGGGCGGAGGCGAACGGGCGCCTCTACTACGTCATGACCGAGATGCCCGGCGTGGTTCTGGAGAGCGAGGCCGACGCGGAAGGGCTCGATCCGGACACTCGGCGGGCGCTCGGCGAGGATGTCATCGATGTGCTCGCCCGGCTGCACACGCTCGACCCCGCTTCCGTGGGGCTCGGGCACCTCTCCTCGACGACGCCGTATGTCCGCCGCCAGATCCGTCGGGCGGCGCAGATGTGGGACCGGGTGGGCACGCAGTCCCCACTCGATCCGTTGTGGCGTGAGGTCTGCGACGGGCTCGATCGCTCGGTGCCCCCGGAGCCGCCGTCGGCCATCGTCCACGGAGACTATCGGCTCTCGAATCTCCTCGTCCGCAACGGCGCGGTCAGCGCAGTTCTGGACTGGGAGCTGGCTGCGGTCGGTGATCCGCTCGTCGATCTGGCCTGGCTGCTCGACGACTGGCGTGCACCGGACGAGCCGGCGATCGCCATGCCGTCGCCGACGCGGGCGGGCGGATTCCCGGACCGAGGCGCGCTCATCGAGCGATATGCGGCCGCAACGGGCATCGAGGCGAGGTACCTCGACGGTCTGGGCTTCTACCGCGCGCTCACCACCTGGCGGGCGGCGAGCCTCTTGCAGGGGGTGGTCGATCGACGCCGCTCAGGCCGGTTCGAGGATCACAGTGGGATCACCGTCGAGAGCATAGAGAACAGTGTGGCTGCACTTCTCGAGCAGTCGCAGATCCACCTCAGGAGCAGTGCCGCATGACCCCCGACGACGACTACACCCACGACGTCACCGACGAGCCCAACTTCAACGAGTCGATGTACTTCCAGTTCTACGACGGCGATGCCGGACTCGGCGGGTTCCTGCGTCTGGCGAACAGGCCCAATGAAGGCCATGCGGAACGCACCGTCTGCCTGTACCTGCCCGATGGGCGGGTGGCCTTCTCCTACGACCGCCCGACGATCACCGGCAATGACCGGCTCAGCAGCGGTGGCCTGACGGTCACGGTTCTCGAGCCCATGGAGTCACTGGAAGTGACCTTCGAGGGGGAGGTCAACGTGCTCGCAGACCCCCATTCTCTGGCAGATCCGAAGGCGGCGCTGTCGACCAGCCCGACCGTCGGCGTGACTGCGCGATTGACCTTCTCCCGGGTCGGTCCGCCGTACGCGGAGACCTTTGACGACGACGGGGGTTCCTTCGCCCCGAACCACTACGAGCAGTCCATGCGAGTGGCCGGCGATGTGACCATAGACGGTGAATCGAGGACCGTGGCCGGTTACGGACTGCGGGACCACTCGTGGGGGCCGCGGTCGTGGCAGGCGCCGTGGTTCTACCGCTGGGCGCACGGCACCGGCGGCTCGGTGTCGTTCATGGCGGCCTACTTCGGAAATCCCGACGGTACGTCTCGCCGTGGCGGATTCGTCGTCGACGACGGCGAGCTCATCCGGTGCGATTCGGTGGAGATCACGACCAGCCGAGACGAGTCGGATTACCAGCGAAATACCGTGGTCACACTGTCCTGCGCGGATCGCGCATGGGTTTTCGAGGGCGACGTTCACAGCAGTGTTCCGCTGCGGAACCGGAAGCGTGACGGAGACGGCTGGGCCATCACGCGAATCGTCGAAGGCGCGACCGTCTGGACCACACCGCGCGGCGAGACGATCCACGGGATGACCGAGTATCTGGATCAGATCGTCGACGCCGTGCCGGTGGGCCTCTCAGTCTGATCTGAGGGCTGGTCGAGATCTACGCATCCTCGATGCCCCCGAGCTGGTACGACAGACGGCAGACAGACGGGAAGACGGGAGAACCGATGAGTACGGGTATCGATGTGCAGGCCGGTGTGGCCGGCTGGCACGGCTTCGTCGCCGACCCGCAGCCCGATCGGCTCCGGGAGATGATCGACGACGCGGCGGTGTTCAAGTCCCCGGCAGTGCACACCCCGCAACGCGGCCGGGAGAAGGTCTTCGCCTATCTGTGGGCAGCCATCCAGGTGCTGGGGCCGACGATCGAATACGGCAGGCAGTGGACGGCCGAGGACTCGGCCGTCCTGGGCTTCACCGCCGTCGTCGACGGGCTCGATGTGGAGGGCGTGGACGTGATCACCTGGAATGAGCAGGGCAGGATCGTCGACTTCACCGTCCTGGTCCGGCCGTACAAGGGACTCGGTGCGCTGATCGGAGCGATGGGTCTGCAGTTGGCCTCGGACGCGTCCTAGCGCCGGCCCGTCCGGGCGGACGGAAAGTGGTCAGTTGAGGGTCAGCGCCGTCGCCGTCGACTGGGCGTACCGGTGACCGTCGTCGTCGACGAGCACCGAGTCCACCACGGACAGCCGGCGTCCGCTGCGCAGCACCGTCGAGACCCATCGGTAGCCGGTCTCGGACAGAGTCGGTGAGCGCATGATCTCCAGCGACAGATCGATCACCTGCCGGCGCAGCGGCGAGGCCTGTGCGGCGGCCTGGTCGGCGACCGCCGCAGCGCAGCCCAGAATCACCCCGCCCTGCACCGAGCCGATGCCGTTGTCCATCCACGGCTGCGGCCGCCAGCGCGTCGCCAGTGCGGTGCCGTCCGCGGCGGGTGCGGTCGCCGCGAGTCCGTTGTCGAGGGCATCGTCGACGGCGACGGCCTGACCGGCGACCGGCGGTGCGACCGCCGACCGGGTGACCGCCATGGTCCGGCAGGTGACCGAACCGATCACGGCGCCGCCGGCAAAGATCTTCCCGGCGGCGAGCGCATTGCCCCGGACGCTGTCGACGGTGAGGGTTTCACCGGCGACGAGCACAGTGGCCGGGCCGGCCACCGCAGGCGTCAGCGACACCGACAGCCGGGCGACCACGTTCTCGGCGTCGGCGGAGATCAGACCGTACGTGGGCGCCCCGCCGGCGACGTCGATCAGTACGCCGAGCGAATCGATGCCGATGAAGCCGTGCCGGTCCAGGCGGGCGGCGGTGATCTGCTGTTCGCAGACCGCCGCACCGGCGGCGGTCCGGCCGCGGTAGCGCACGCCCAGGACGCGTGACGACGAGTCGGCGCCGATCCGGGCGATCATCGGGTCCCCGGGATCGAGCACCGGGACGGGGGTCTGCTCTGCTGTCACTGTCTCACCTGATCTGCGTTCATCGTCGGCCGCCGGCGTCTCGACGTTCTGCGGCCACCTCGACACTAACCTATAGGCTTTAGGATTCGGCGGTTCGGGAGGCGCCGCGCGGGTGAATCGGTCCGTAACGAGGGACGAGATTCTCTGGTCGCCGCCGTGCGGGTCGGCGTACGTTCAGTTCGGATACACGACCGTACCCAATGACCTGCGAGGTGACCGATGTCCCAGGGAGCCGACGGAATCGCCGAGAGCTTCGCCGCCGTCGTCGGCGCCGGGAACCTACTCACCGGAACGGACGCCGGTCCCGACTACAGCCACGACGAAGCCCTCGTGGGCGACCCGGTCGTCCCGCGCTTCGTGGCCCGGCCGGAGACGGCAGAGCAGGTGGCGGCGCTGCTGGCGGTCGCCTCGTCGGCCGGGGTGCCGGTCACCGCACGCGGGAGCGGCACCGGCCTGTCCGGGGCCGCGCGTCCGTTGCCGGACGGCCTGGTGGTCTCCTTCGAGAAGATGGACTCCATCGTCGAGATCGACGTGGCCAACCAGGTCGCGGTGGTCCAGCCCGGCGTGACCCTGGCCCGGCTCGACGCCGCCACCGCCGAACACGGCCTGGCGTACCAGGTCTTCCCCGGGGAGCAGAGCGCGAGCCTGGGCGGCAACGTCGGCACCAACGCCGGCGGCATGCGCGCGGTCAAGTACGGCGTCACCCGGCACAACGTGCTGGGGCTGCAGGCGGCGCTGCCCACCGGACGGCTGATCCGCCTCGGTGGCAAGATCACCAAACTCTCCAGCGGTTACGACCTCACCCAGCTCATCATCGGCTCCGAGGGCACCCTCGCGCTGGCCACCGAGGTGACCGTGCGGCTGTACCCGCGCCTGGCGCATGCGGCCACCCTGCTGGTCCCATTCCCCGATCTGCGCGCGGTCACCGACGCGGTGCCGGCCGTGCTGCGCACCGGCGTGGACCCGGACCTGCTCGAATACATCGACGCCTTCACCCTCGCCGCCATCAGTGCCGCACAGAACCTCGACCTCGGGGTTCCGGAGGACGTCCGGCAGGCCGCACAGGCCTACCTGGTCGTCGGGCTCGAAAGCCGGGAGCGCGACCGTCTCGACGCCGACGTGCAACTGCTTGGGGAGCTGGCCGAATCACTCGGGGCGCTGGATCTGTACGTCCTGGAAGGCCCTTCGGCGCGGACCCTGATCGAGGCCAGGGAGAAGGCCTTCTGGATGGGCAAGGCGGCCGGGGCCGACGACGTGATCGACACCGTGGTGCCGCGCGCCCAGATGTCCGGCTTCCTCGACCGGGCCCGGGAACTCGCCGGGCGGGCGGGAGCCGGCGTGGTGGGCTGCGGGCATGCCGGCGACGGCAATGTTCATCTGGCCGTCTTCTGCCCCGACGAAGCCGTACGCCACCAGCTGCTGCACGAGATCTTCTCCGCCGCAGTGGAACTCGGCGGCGCCATCGCCGGCGAGCACGGACTCGGCCGGATCAAGGCCGGCCACTACCGCGATCTGGAAGACCCCGCCGTGCTGGAGTTGATGAGCGCCGTCAAACGCGCCTTCGATCCGGCAGGCATCCTCAACCCCGGGGCGCTGCTGAGCCTCCCGGACCACCACTGAAGGGACGCACGATGACCACTGGTGCCCAGGCGCTGATGACCACCCTGCTCGACTCGGGCGTGAGGGTGTGTTTCGCCAACCCCGGTACCTCCGAGATGCACTTCGTCGCCGCCCTGGACGACGTCCCCGAGATGCGCGGCGTGCTGTGCCTGTTCGAGGGGGTGGTCACCGGGGCCGCCGACGGCTACGCCCGGATGACCGGCACGCCGGCGGCCACGCTGCTGCACCTCGGTGCCGGCCTGGGCAACGGGCTGGCGAATCTGCACAACGCCCGCAGAGCTCGCGTACCCCTGGTCAACGTGATCGGCGACCACGCCACCTATCACAAGCAGTACGACGCGCCGCTCGAATCCGATATCGAACCGCTCGCCGAATGGACCCACGGCTGGGTGCGCCGGATCTCCGACGGCACCACCATCGGGACCGACACCGCCGAGGCCGTCGCCGCTGCTCAGGCCACCCCGGGCCGGGTGGCCAACCTGATCCTGCCCGCCGACATCTCCTGGAGCGAGGGCGGTGTGCCGGCCGCACCGGCCGGCGTCGCCGGGGCCACCGCCCCGGATCGGGCGACAGTGCAGCAGATCGCCGAGATGCTGCGCAGCGGCGAACGGGCGGTACTTCTGATCGGCGGCCCCGCCGCCGGGGAGCGTGGACAGCGGGCCGCCGACCGCATCGCCGCCGCGACCGGGGCCACACCGCTGGTGGAGACCTTCCCGGTCCGGCACACGCGCGGCGCCGGGGTGCCGGCGATGGACCGGCTCGGCTACCTGGCCGAGGCCGCGCAGGCTCAGCTCGACGGGGCCGCGCATCTGATCGTGGCCGGGGCCGCCGCCCCCGTGTCGTTCTTCGCCTACCCCGGCAAGGCCAGCAGTCTGGTGCCCGAGGGCGCGCAGCTGCACACTCTCGCCGAGACCGGGGTGGACGTGGTGGCCGCTCTCGAGGAACTGGCCGGGCTGGTGGCCCCGGACGTCGAGCCCCGGCCGGCCCCGGCGGCGGTGCCTGAGCTCCCGTCGGGACCGCTCGACGCCGCCAACTGGGTGCAGGTGATCGGGGCGCTGCTGCCCGAGAACGCGATCATCTCCGACGAGACCAACACCTCGGGCCTGCTGCTGCCGGCCGCCACCGCCGGTTCGCCCAAACACGATGTGCTCACCCTGACCGGCGGGGCCATCGGCCAGGGGCTGCCGGTGGCCGTCGGGGCGGCGGTCGCCGAGCCGGACCGGCCGGTGCTCGCCCTGCAGGCCGACGGCAGCGCCGCCTACACCATCTCCGCGCTGTGGACGATGGCGCGGGAGAACCTGAACGTGACCGTGGTGCTGCTGAACAACCACGCCTACGCGATCCTGCGGCTGGAACTGTCCCGCACCGGTGCCGGCAACGGCGGACCCAAGGCCAACGAACTGCTGGATCTGGCCCGCCCGGATATGGACTTCGCCGGAATCGCCGAAGGATTCGGGGTCCCGGCCACCGTCGCGAACACCTGCGAGGAGCTCGCCGAACAGTTCGCGGCGGCCGTCGCCGCACCCGGACCCCACCTGATCGACGCCCGCATCCCGCCGCTGCTCTGACCGGATCGGCTCGGCCGAAAAACTTCGGCACAGAAGTGTGCACCAGATCCGCTCAACTGTGCCGAAGTCTCCGGACGAGCGAGCGCGGCGATGCGACAACCCGCCCCGGGAGGAGTCCGGGGCGGGTTGTCGGAGTATCGGCGAGGCGCCGGGGACGGGCGCAGCCCGTCGCTCGGGCTCCTACTCGGCGCCGATGATGAAGGCCTCGAGCTGAGCGCGCGCCTTGTCGTCGGCGATCTGCTCCGGCGGGCTCTTCATCAGGTAGGCCGAGGCCGGCAGGATCGGGCCGCCGAGGCCGCGGTCCTTGGCGATCTTCGCCGCGCGCACGGCATCGATGATGATGCCGGCCGAGTTCGGGGAGTCCCAGACCTCGAGCTTGTACTCCAGGTTCAGCGGGGCGTCGCCGAAGGCACGGCCCTCGAGGCGCACGTAGGCCCACTTGCGGTCGTCGAGCCACTGGACGTAGTCCGACGGGCCGATGTGCACATTCTTGTCGTAGACCTTGCCGGCCAGCGGGCCGTCCAGGATCGAGGTCACGGCCTGGGTCTTGGAGACCTTCTTCGACTCCAGACGCTCACGCTCGAGCATGTTCTTGAAGTCCATGTTGCCGCCGACGTTGAGCTGGTAGGTGCGGTCGAGCTCGACGCCGCGGTCCTCGAACAGCTTGGCCATCACGCGGTGGGTGATGGTGGCGCCCACCTGGCTCTTGATGTCGTCGCCGACGATCGGCACGCCGGCGTCGGCGAACTTCTTGGCCCACTCGGGGTCCGAGGCGATGAACACCGGCAGGGCGTTGACGAAGGCCACGCCCGCGTCGATCGCACACTGCGCGTAGAACTTGTCGGCCTGCTCCGAGCCCACCGGAAGGTAGCTGACCAGGACGTCCACCTGGTTGTCCTTGAGCGCCTGCACCACGTCCACACCGTCGCCGTCGGCCTCGGTGATGGTCTCCTTGTAGTACTTGCCCAGACCGTCGAGGGTGTGGCCGCGCTGGACGGTCACGTCCAGCGGGGGCACGTCGGCGATCTTGATGGTGTTGTTCTCGCTGGCGTTGATCGCCTCCGAGAGGTCGAAGCCCACCTTCTTGGCGTCCACGTCGAACGCGGCCACGAACTCGACGTCGCGGACGTGGTACGGGCCGAACTTGACGTGCATCAGGCCGGGGACGGTGGCGTTGTCGTCGGCATCCTTGTAGTAGTGAACGCCCTGGACCAGGGATGAGGCGCAGTTACCCACGCCAACGATGGCCACGCGCACTTTATTGGTGTCACCCACGGTCGGGTTCTCCTTCTTGTTGCGGCGGAACGGCGGAATGCTGTGCCGCCGGGTTCTTTCCTTCTTCACCGTCGCCGGCGGGACTGCCGGCGACGGGGAGTTCTTCTGGGACCGATCCCGACGCTTCGTCGGCGATCAGTTTGTTCAGCCACTGCACCTCGCGCTCGGACGACTCGAGGCTGAGCTCGTGCATCTGGCGGGTGTAGTGGTCTGAAGCCTTGGTGGACCGGCCGAGGAGATCGCGCAGCGATTCACGGCGCTCCTCGACCTGACGCCGGCGGCCTTCGAGGATGCGCATCCGGGCCACCGCGGGGGTGCGGCTGAAAAAGGCCAGATGCACGCCGAAGCCGTCATCGGTGTAGGTCTGCGGGCCGGTGTCGGCGACCAGCTCGGTGAAGCGGGCCTCACCGGCCGGAGTCAGCCGGTAGACGCGCCGGGCGCGCCGCACCTTGGTGCCGACGGCACCGGGCGACTCGTCCTCGGCGATCAGTCCGTCGGCCTGCATGCGACGCAGCGTCGGGTACAGCGAGCCGTACGAGAACGCGCGGAACGCGCCGAGCAGTCCGGTGAGCCGCTTGCGCAACTCGTAGCCGTGCATCGGGGATTCGAGGAGGAGCCCGAGGATCGCCAGTTCCAGCACGTCGGCACTCCTCTCGTCTCGTTACTTCGCCGTGATGCAGCAGCAAATGTATCGCACCGATATAACTGATGTCGATCCAGTGCGGCCGGGCGAAGGGTTGATCTGCATCACAGGACCGGCCCGCCCGGCACCCGACTACGCTGAAAGGCGTGTACCGACAGGTCGTGGACTATGCGCTGGTGAAGCGCTCGCGGCTGGCCGACGTACGGAGCGGCCGCGTCCCGCTCGAGCAGGTCTGCGATGCCGATCGCTACCTGTTGCGAGCTGCGCGTTTTCATGGCGCCGTGGGCGACGAGGCCTGCCCGGTCTGCCGGAAGGAGCAGGTCACCCTGGTGTCCTGGGTCTTCGGCGAGCACCTCGGCCGGGCAGCGGGTTCGGCCCGCACCGACGCCGAGATCGCAGTCCTGGCCGGCCGGTGTGACGAATTCACCGTGCACGTGGTGGAGGTGTGCCGAACCTGCCGGTGGAACCAATTGGTCACCTCGTACGTTGCCGGTAGGGCGCCTGCGGCGACGCGTCGCCGTGCCGCCAAGGCGTGAGCACAGTTGGCGATGCGGGCTCTGTGCGTCACTCTTGTTAAGGACCTTCAAGTGAGTTGTCAGCAGTGTGACTGCGGGAGAAGTGGTGAACGATGACCAGCGAGACTAAGCGGACCGGCGAGGATCCGGGCGCGCCCCGGCGTCGACGCATCAAGATCATCGCGTGGGTGGCCGGAGTGGCCGCCGGCATCGTTCCGCTGGTCGCGATCGTCGGCGTCCTCGCCTTCCTGATCACCTATCTCACCGTCACCGTGCCCGCGCCGGGCGACATCAAGCAGAACCAGGTGGCCACCATCGTCGACAGCAAAGGCGGGGTGATCGACCGCGTCGTGCCGCCGGAGGGCAACCGCATCGACGTCAAGTACGACCAGATCCCCACCTCGATGGTCGAGGCCGTCAAGGCCGCCGAGGACCGCGACTTCGACTCGAACTCCGGTTTCTCGGTCACCGGCTTCGGCCGCGCCGCGCTCGGCAAACTCCGCGGCACCGACGCCGGCGGCGGTTCGACCATCACCCAGCAGTACGTGAAGAACGCGATGGTCGGCGACGAGGTCTCCTACAAGCGCAAGTTCAAAGAACTCGCGATCGCCACCAAGATGTCCCGGCAGTGGGCCAAAGAAGACATCATGACCGCGTACCTGAACACCATCTACTTCGGCCGCGGCGCCTACGGCATCGCCGCCGCCGCGAAGGCCTACTTCAACATCGACCTGACCAAGCCCACCAAGAACGGCAAGCCGGCGCTCAACGACGCCCAGTCCGCGCTGCTGGCCGGCATCATCCGCGGCCCGTCGCTCTACGACCCGGCCGTCGATGAGCAACTGGCCATTGCGCGCTGGACCTACGTCCTCGACGGCATGGTGAAGATCGGCGCACTGCCGCGCAGTGAATTCGACGAGATGACCGTGCTCGACGGCGGGGTGCCCGAGGGCTTCCCCAAGACCATCAAGCCCAAGGCCGTCGAAACCGGTGCGGCGGGCGGGCCGAACGGACTCATCCGCCGGCAGGTGCTCGCCGAGCTGGACCAGCTGGGCATCACCGAGCAGGAGATCCGCACCGACGGTCTGCGCATCACCACCTCGATCGATCCGAAGGTGCAGAAGGCGCTGGTGAGCGCCTCCCGGGACAAGCTCTCCGGTGAACCGGACGATCTGCGCACGGCGTCTGTCTCGATCGACCCGAACACCGGCGGCATCGTCGGCTACTACGGCGGCGAGGACGGTCAGGGCTGGGACTACGCCTCCACGGGTCTGCAGACGGGCTCGGTGTTCAAGGTGTTCGCGCTGGTCGCGGCCCTCGAGCAGGACATCCCGCTGTCCAAGACCTACTCGTCGGACCCGTACACCAACGCGCAGGGCCTGGTGGTGGAGAACTCCGAGGGCGAATCCTGCGGCACCTGCAACCTGGCGACCGCCATGAAGATGTCGCTCAACACCGTCTACTACCGGCTGATGATGGACCTCAAGCACGGTGCCGACGACGTGGCCGACGCCGCCCACCGGGCCGGTGTGGCCGAGAGCTTCGGCGACGTGCAGCACACGCTGGCCAATGCCAACGGGCACAGTGAGGGCGGTGTGGTCCTCGGCCAGTACGACTCGCGGGTGCTCGACCTGGCCTCGGCGTACGCCACCCTGGCCGCCTCGGGGATCTACCGTGAACCGTTCCTGGTGCAGAAGGTGGAGACCTCCTCCGGTGAGGTGCGCTACGAGCGGGAGAAGCAGAAGGGCAAGCGCGTCTTCTCCGCCGCGGTCGCCGACAACGTGACCGCCGCCCTCGAACCGGTCGCGGCCTACTCCAACGGCAACTCGCTGTACGACTCGTCGCTCGGCGCCCGGCCGTCGGCCTCCAAGACCGGCACCGCGCAGCTCGGCAACACCGGCAACAACCGGTATGCGTGGATGGTCGGCTACACCCCGCAGCTGTCCACCGCCGTCTGGGTGGGCACAGAGAAGGGCAACGAGCCGCTGCGCAACTACGGCGGCGCCGCCATCTACGGCAGCGGTCTGCCCGCGCAGATCTGGAAGGCCGCCATGGATCAGGCGCTCGCGGGTGACCCGATCAAGAACTTCCCGGATCCCGATCCGATCGGCGGACAGGCCGGCGTTCCCTACGAGCCGCCGCCGGTGACCACCTACGAGGACTACCCGACGCAGACCAACACCCGCACCCGGCAACGTCCGCGGGTGCCGGTGCCCACGCAGGGTGACGACGGCAACGTGACCGTCGCGCCGGGCTGGACCATCCCATGGGGTGACGGCGGCGGCAACGGAAACGGCAACGGCACGGGCAACGGAAACGGCAACGGCACGGGCAACGGCGGCGGCAACAGCGGCGGCGGATCCGGTGACGACGGCACGGAAGGCGAGAGCGGCCAATTGATGGGCCCGGACGATCAGTCGCCGGTCCCAGCCGCCTAGGACCCGGGTGAGCACCAGTCGGCCCGACGATCCGGCGGACGCCGCGACGGCCCCGTTCGCCGCGGCGTCCCCGGAGGCGATGCCGTCTGAGACCGGGCCGTCTGAGACCGGGCAGTCTGGAACCGGGGCGCTTGGAACCGGGGCGGGGGACGAGCCGGACGCCGCGGCGCCGTCGAGCGAGTCCCCGCCGGTGATCACCTCGACGCTCACCGATCCGCGGACCGGCCGTGAGCGGGTCTACGAGTCCCCGCTCCCGCTGGACGACGAACTGCAGATCGACGTCGAACGGGTGTTGCCCACCCGCGTCAACGCGCAGGCCGCGGCCGCGAGCGGCGTGATCGGGGGACCGATCGGCTGGCACGCTGCGATCGGGCGCAGCCGCGCCTGGACCCCGGTGCGCGTGGTGCTGCTGCTGGCGCTGCTGGCGATGTCGCTCAGCTGGTTCGGCAAGTCCGGCTGCATCCAGCAGGCACCGGTCGAGGGGCAGCCCGGGCAGGTCCGGCTCAACTGGGACAACCAGCGGCAGTTCTACGGGCTCTGCTACACCGACCTGGTGGCCGGCTACCAGACCAACCGGCTCACCCCGGGCGATCTGGCCCGCGGCACCATGCCGTTCCGTACGTACTGGACCGAGAACGACGGACAGACGCGCTCGTCGATGGCCGAGCCGGTGGCGGTGGGGATGTTCGCCTACGGCGTCGCGCAGCTGGCGCGCGGCTGGCAGAACCTGGCCGATCAGGTCCCGCTGATCCCGGACACGCTCGACGTGGTGGCCTTCTTCAACATCGCCGCGCTGCTGCTGGCCGTGTTCTGGCTGCTCGCGGTGTGGGCGACGATGCGCACGGACCGGCGCCGGCCGTGGCTCGGCGCGCTGGTGGCGCTGTCGCCGCTGGCCATGGTGCATGCGTTCACCGCGTACCAGGTGATCCCGGTGATGCTGGTCGCGCTGGCGTTGCTGTGCTGGGCTGAGCGACGTCCGCTGGGCACTGGGATCTTCCTGGGCCTGGCCTGTGCGTCGGCGCTGTATCCGCTGCTGCTGGTGGTGGCGCTGGGCGTGATCTGCGTCCGCGAGCGGCGGGTGGCGCAGTGGGGTACCACCGTGGTGACCGGGGCGGTCGCCTGGACCGTGGTGAATCTGCCGATCCTGCTGAACTATCCGACCGGCTGGGGCGAGTACTACCGGGAGCTGTGGCGCAACGGCGCCCAGCCCGACAGTCTCTACCGCGTCATCGAGGAGCTCGGCGGCTGGAGCCCGTCGACGGATCTGCTCAACGCGCTGTGGCTGCTGTTGCTGGCCGCGGTCGTCGCCGGGGTGGCCTATGCGGGGCTGCGGGCCCGGCGCACGCCCACCGCTGCGCAGCTGATGTTCCTGCTGGTCGCCGGTTATCTGCTGGTCGGCAAGGAGTGGTCGCCGGAGAACTCGCTGTGGCTGGTGCCGCTGGCGGTGCTGGCGCTGGGCAACCACCCGCGGCTGCTGATCGCCTGGATGGTCGTCGACGCGCTGGTGTGGGTGCCCCGGATGGGACTGTTCCTCGACGAGGACCGCAAATGGCTGCCCGATGACTGGTTCTACGCCGCGGTGATCGTCCGCGCCGTCGTGGTGGCGGGCCTGTGCGCAGTGGTGCTGTACGACATGCTGCGCCCGCGCGCGCCGCGCACTCCCCAGTACGTCCCGCCCGCCGACGATCTGCTGACCGCCTCCCCGGCCGCCGCCGTTCGCTGACCGGCCTTTCTGGCTGGTCGACAATCCTCTTCGGTGCCCGGCGTTGCCTTCCGCACTGGCCGAGTGCGGTGCTCTTCTGGTTGCCCGGTGTTCGGTTCCTTTGGTGGCCGAGTGCGGTGCTCTTCCGGTTGCCCGGCGTTCCGTTCCTGTTGTCCGGCGTTCCGTTCCTTTGGTGGCCGAGTGCGGTGCTCTTCTGGTTGTCCGGCGTTCCGTTCCTGTTGTCCGGCGTTCCGTTCCTTTGGTGGCCGAGTGCCGCCCGAGGAACGAGGGCGGTGTATCGAGGCCCCGCCGGTGCCGCGCCGGGTCTCGATACACCCGTCTCGGCTAGCGCCTCGCCGGGCACTCGACCGCCGAAGACGGACACCCCGCCTACGGACGGACGCTGCGTGTCCCGACCCGCGACTCCAGGTCGCCGCGCGCGAGCGGCCAGTCGTCGTCGACCATCGCGAACTGTGCGGTGGTGCGCCAGCCGCCGGTGAACCGGCGGTGTTTGCGCAGCGGTCCCTCGAACCGCGCACCGAGCGCGCCGATCGCCGCCCGGGAGCGGTCGTTGTTCTCGTGTGTGTGCCACACCACGCGCACGGCATCGCAGCCGGTGAAGGCGTAGTCGAGCAGCAGAAGTTTGGCGGCCGGATTGATCCGGGTGCCCTGCGCCGCCGGCGTATAGAAGGTGTAGCCGATCGCGAGCGTCTGCTCGGCGGCGTCGACGTCGTAGAAGCTGGTGGTGCCCACCAGTTCTCCGGTCTGTTCGTCGACGACGGCGAAGGCCACCCGGGCCGGGTCGGCGGCGGCTGCGGCGATGTATGCCAGCGCCTCCTCGGTCCCTGCGGGCACCCCCGGCGACCACCGGCTCATCTCCGCATGCGCGTCACCGGCCAGCGCGCCGAGCGCCTGCGCGTCGGCGGGCTCGAGTGGGCGCAGCAGCACGTTGTACCCGGAGAGCACGGGCCGGCCCAGCCAGGCGTCGGCGCGGGCGGCGTCGGCCGCGGCCAGCCGGGTGAGTGGACCGTCACCGGGCAGCGCGGTGCGCAGATACGAGCCCAGCGGCTCCCGCAGCGCCATCCGGGAGCCGGCGATCACGAAGTAGGCCAGCAGCACCACATGCACCCACACCGCAAGGTTCACCCCCGAGATCACCCACCACTTCATCGGCGCGCCGGAGGTGTTGATCCCGAGCAGCCGGAAGATCGTCAGATCCAGGATGGTGTCGGTCACCAGGTAGGCGGCCACGGCCGGCCACGGCACCGCGAGGATCGCGAAGAACGGCAGAAGCCACAGCGTGTACTGCGGCGAATGCACCTTGTGGAAGAGCATGAACCCGGACAGCATCGCGAAACTCGCACCGATCCAGGGGAATCGGCCGATCACGCCCATCCGGCGCCAGGCCAGATACAGCGCGGTGAGCAGCGAGACGGCGATGAGCAGCGGCGAGAGCACTCCGACCACCGTGTTGTAGGTGTCGCGGTTCATCAGCAGCCGCAGACTCCAGTACCAGAACGAGTTGGTGTCCAGGTCGGCCTTGCGCTGGCCCTGGAACTCCAGCGCCGCGCGCCAGCCCTGGTATCCGGCGATCATGAACGGCACCTGGATCACCAGGGTGGTGAGCACGGCGGCGGCCACCACCCAGGCGGCGCCGGCCCAGTCGAGCACTCGTCTCCGGCCGGCCCGCAGGGCGGCGAGCGTCGCCTCCGAGGGCGATCCGCCGGTGAGCACGTACAGGGCCAGCGGCACCACGAACAGGCCCGGATAGATCTTCAGCGAGAAGCCGATCGCCAGCAGCACCGAGGCGATGATCGACGACGTGCGCAGCGACCATCGTCGCCGCCCGGTCGCGGGATGGACGCTCCCGCCGTAGGCGAGCACCGCCACGGCCGCCACGGCGGTGAAGACCACCGGCAGCTCCCAGTTGTGGAAGGCGTAGAGCACCAGCGGCGGGGTGGCCGCCCACAGCAGCACCCACCAGCGGGTCAGCAGCGCCAGCATGACGGTGATCGCCACCGCGAACGGGATCAGCATCAACACGGTGTGGTTGAAGAACTGCTGATCGTTGTGCGCGCCGATCGCACCGGCCCACATCATCAGTCCGGACAGCACCGGGTACTCGACCACACCGCCGAACAGATGTCCCTGCTCGTTGATACCGCCGTGGATGTACGGGAAGACGTGGTTGTCGATGTCCCGGCCCACCCACAGCAGCACGATGTCCGAGTAGCAGGGAATGATCTGCTGGGGATCGCCGACGGGGAAGTTGAAACTGCGTCCGTCCGGATGGAACGGACCGCCGGTGCACAGTGCTTTGACCCGATAACTCCAGGTCAGCGTGGCGGCGGTGAACAGCAGCGAGGTGATCAGCACCAGCGCGGTCTCGCCGCGCTGCAGGATTCGCGGGCGCACGCGCGCCGGGGAGGGGGCCGGGGGCATGGTTCGACTTTAGAGGCAGCCCCGGCGATTTCCCTGGTCAGGGCCTGCTCATGTATCTTGGACGGGTTGCCGACGCAGGCGACCCTCCTGCCGCGGAACGTCCGTGGCCGATAGCCCATAGGAGGTGATGTGGTCTCATGCGTCATTACGAATTGATGGTCATCCTCGACCCGAGTCTGGACGAGCGTACCGTCGGCCCGTCGCTGGACACGTTCCTGAACGTGGTCCGCAAGGACGGTGGATCGGTCGACAACGTCGACATCTGGGGCAAGCGCCGTCTTGCTTACGAGATCGCCAAGAACAGCGAGGGCATCTACGCCGTCGTCGATCTGAACGCGACCCCGGACACGGTGAACGAGCTCGACCGTCAGCTGAAGCTGAACGAGTCGGTGCTGCGTACCAAGGTCCTGCGCAAGTAATTCTGCGCACCTCGTCCACAGTCTTGAACTGAGCGCGCCCCGTCAGTGGCGGCCGATAGGGTAGATCGAAACCACCCGCAGGCCGCACCGGATGGACGGTGCACTCACACGATTGCAGGGAGTCTGGCATGACTGACACGATCATCACCGTCGTCGGGAACTTGACCGCCGATCCGGAACTGCGGTTCACCGCATCCGGTGCTCCGGTGGCCAACTTCACGGTGGCCTCCACCCCGCGCACCTTCGATCGTCAGACCAACGAATGGAAAGACGGCGAAGCCCTCTTCCTGCGTTGCAGCATCTGGCGGGACGCGGCGGAGAACGTGACCGAGTCGCTCACCAAGGGCACCCGTGTGGTGGTGCAGGGCAAGCTCAAGCAGCGGTCGTACGAAACCCGTGAAGGGGAGCGTCGCACCGTGGTGGAGCTGGAAGTGGATGAGATCGGTCCTTCGCTGCGCTACGCCACCGCCAAGGTCACCCGCACTCCGCGTGGTGGCAGCGGCGGGGGCGGCGGCTTCGGCGGCGGCGGATACCAGGGCGGCAACGCCGGCGGGGGCCAGGGCGCCCCGGCCGCCGCGCCGCGCCAGGCCGCCCCGGCCGACGACCCGTGGGGCAGCGCACCGCCCGCCTCCGGCGGTTTCGCCGGCGGCGACGACGAACCACCCTTCTGATACCGGGCTCGCCGGCCCGGAAGCATTAACTGGAGCAAACACATGGCAAAGCAAAAGGGGCGCAAGCCCCGCGTCGAGAAGGTCACCAAGGCCAAGGCCTGCACCTTCTGCAAGGACAAGAAGGCCGCCGAGATCGACTACAAGGACACCGCGCTGCTGCGCCGTTTCCTGTCCGATCGCGGCAAGATCCGCTCGCGCCGGGTGACCGGCAACTGCGTCCAGCACCAGCGGGACATCGCGGTGGCCGTCAAGAACTCGCGTGAGGTGGCCCTGCTGCCCTTCACCTCGACCGGCCGCTGAGCAGAAGGGAATCACTGACATGAAGCTGATCCTGACTGCTGCTGTCGAGAACCTCGGCGAGGCCGGGGACACCGTCGAGGTGCGTGACGGCTACGGCCGCAACTTCCTGCTGCCCCGCGGCCTGGCGATCGTCGCCACCCGCGGCGCCGAGAAGCAGGTCGAGGGCATTCGCCGGGCCCAGCAGGCCCGCGCCGTGCGCGACCTGGACCACGCCAACGAGCTCAAGCAGGCCATCGAGGGCCTCGAGTCGGTCTCGCTGACCGTCAAGACCCACGATTCGGGCAAGCTGTTCGGTTCGGTGACCGCCGGCGACGTCGCCGGCGCGATCCGCGCCGCCGGTGGTCCGTCCGTGGAGAAGCGGAACGTGGAACTGCCCAAGGGCCACATCAAGGCCGTCGGCTCGTACCCGGTGGTCGTGAAGCTGCACCCGCAGGTGCAGGCCAAGGTCGCTCTCGCGGTCGTTACCGCCTGAGTCGTCTTCTGACACAACTGCTTTCGCCGGTCACCCCTGAACAGGGGTGACCGGCGAAAGTGGTTTCAGGGGCCGCTGGGGCCGGTGCCGCGGCGCGCCGGAGGTGCCACCGTGCGCGGTGTGGGCCGGTCTAGCGCAGACTCTTCGGCAGGTAGCGGGCCGGCGGATTCTTGCTGTGGTCGGTCGCGCCCTTGGGGTAGTAGAACTTATGCCACCCGCGGGCGATGATGAACGCCCGGTTGGGGCTGGCGCACGAGACCACACCCGAACGCGGGCGCGCACAGGCGACGTTGCCGACGGTCACCCGCTCGCCCACGTGCAGAACCGGGGTGCGGAAGCCTGCCCGCGAACCCCACCGGAACGTGGTATTGGGCGGCACCCACCAGGGGCCCGACTGGGAGGCGACGATGGCCACGCCGGTGGTGTGCGGCGGGGCGGTGGCCGGCTTGCCCTGGCAGGCCACCTCGCCCGGATTGGGGCCGAGCTGGCAGCGGAAACTCCCGGCCCGGAAGAAGTGCCGGCCGTCGTCGACGTAGGCCAGCGACCGGAAGGTGTTCGGGTTGACCGGCGTGTAGCGGCCGAAGTCCAGTTCGGCGGGCGCGGCCGAGGCCGCCCCGGTGCTCGGCAGGAGCGCACCGCCGACCAGGGTCAGCGCTGCGGCGGCCACCGCCGTCAGTACGCGGGCGAGTCGGTTCGAGGCGATGGCAGACACGAGTCCATGACAACACGATCGGTGGTGCCGGGCGGCCCGAACGGCCGAATTGTCCCTCGTTCTGCTCGTGCTGGGCCGTGGTCGGCGAAGCGGTCCCTACTCCCGGGTAGGGGGCAGCCTCAAGCCGTGCTCGACACCCGGAGCGGTGTGGCGCAACGCAACACGCCGAGCGTGGAACAAGTTCTCGGCTGTGGATTGTGCAAACCCCTTCTGACCTGCGAGAACATACTGAAAAAAGTTGAGAAAATGTCGTATGTGCACAGACTTCTCCACACCGTTACCTGTTGAAACATTGATTCTCCACATCTTGTCTACAGGTTTCTCCACAGGCTCCAGTTGTCCTTGTCGGTGGCGGGCCATAACCTCTCGGGTTATTCGAATTCGCCGTCGCGTCATCCGCGCGGCACCTTGAGCCGGGGAAGGGGACCGAGCGTGACCGAAACGGGCGACCGCACCGTCGACGCGTCTCTGCCGGAACCTCCTCCCGCCCCCGAGGAGACGCTCCGCCAGCCGCCGCAGGACACCGCGGCCGAGCAGTCGGTGCTCGGCGGCATGCTGCTGTCGAAGGACGCGATCGCCGACGTCCTCGAGCGCATCAAGCCGGACGACTTCTACAAGCCCGCCCACCAGGCCGTCTACGACGCGATCCTGGAGCTGTACGGGCGCGGGGAGCCGGCCGACGCGGTGACCGTGGCCGCCGAACTCGAGCGGAAGGGCGAACTGCGCAAGGTCGGCGGGGCGCCGTATCTGCACACGCTGATCTCCACGGTGCCCACGGCGGCCAACGCCGGGTACTACGCCGAGATCGTGGCGGAGAAGGCCATCCTGCGCCGTCTGGTGCAGGCCGGCACCCGGATCGTGCAGTACGGCTACGCCGGCTCGGACGGTCAGGACGTCGCCGAGGTGGTCGACCGGGCGCAGGCGGAGATCTACGAGGTCACCGAGCGCCGCGCATCCGAGGACTACGTCATCCTCGACGAACTGATGCAGCCCACGCTCGACGAGCTCGACTCCATCGCCTCGCGCGGCGGGCTCTCGCTGGGCGTGCCCACCGGCTTCGCCGACCTGGACAAGCTGACCAACGGGCTGCACCCCGGGCAGATGATCATCGTCGCCGCCCGCCCCGGCGTGGGGAAGGCGCTGGCGCTGGACACGCCGCTGCCCACCCCCACCGGCTGGACCCGGATGGGCAAGGTGGCGGTGGGCGATCGGCTGATCGGCGCCGACGGGCGGCCCACGACGGTGGTCGCAGCCACCGAGGTGCTCACCGACCGGCCCTGCTACGAGGTCGAGTTCGACGACGGTGCGCGGCTGGTGGCCGACCGCGACCACCAGTGGGCGGTCGACATCGACACCGCCCGCGGGGTGCTGACCACCGAGCAGCTGCGCTCGGTCGTGGGGGTGGCGACGGTGCCGAACCCGGCGCCGATGGAGCTGCCCGAGCGCGAGTTCGCCTACGGCCCGTACACGGTGGCGGCGCTGGCCGGCATGGCCTTCGACGACCCGGAGATCGGCGTGCGGATCGAGGCCGAGGGGACCGTCGACGTGATGACCCTGATGGCCGATCTGGCGGGGCTGATCCCGGAGGAGTACCTGCGCGGCTCGGTCCGGCAGCGGCGGGCACTGCTGTCCGGGATCCTCGACGCCCGGGCACGGGTGGACGACGACGGCTGGATCACCATTCCGTCGGCCACCCGGCACATGTCCGAGGTGCTCGCCGATCTTATCGCGAGCCTGGGCTACACCTTCCGGCGTGAGCGGACCGGCTGGCTGCGGATGGCCGCGCCGGACGACGTCTTCACCGTCCACGAGAAGCTGGTGCGGCATAAGGAGCTGCGGGCGCCGGCCTACCCGCGCCGGGTAGTGGCCGTCCGCGATGTGGCCTCGGTGCCGGTGCGCTGCGTGCAGGTGGACAACCGCGACCACCTGTACCTGGCCGGTGAGGCGATGGTGCCCACCCACAATTCGACGCTGGCGATGGACTTCCTGCGCTCGGCCTCCGTGCACAACGGACAGGCCTCCGCCATGTTCTCGCTGGAGATGAGCAAGACCGAGATCGTCATGCGTCTGCTGTCGGCGGAGGCTCGGGTCAAGCTCGGCGACATGCGCTCGGGAAACATGAGCGACGACGACTGGAGCCGGCTGGCCCGGCGGATGGGCGAGATCAGCGATGCGCCGCTGTTCATCGACGACTCGCCGAACCTGACCATGATGGAGATCCGGGCCAAGGCGCGCCGGCTCAAGCAGCGGCACGACCTCAAGCTGGTGGTGATCGACTACATGCAGCTGATGACCTCGGGCAAGAAGGTCGAGTCCCGTCAACAGGAGGTCTCCGAGTTCTCCCGCTCGATCAAGCTGCTGGCCAAGGAACTCGAGGTCCCGGTGGTGGCGATCAGCCAGCTGAACCGCGGCCCCGAGCAGCGCACCGACAAGCGGCCCCAGGTCTCGGATCTGCGTGAGTCGGGTTCACTCGAGCAGGACGCCGACATGGTGATCCTGCTGCACCGTCCCGACGCCTTCGAACGCGACGATCCGCGCGCCGGCGAGGCCGACATCATCGTCGGCAAGCACCGTAACGGCCCGACGGCCACGATCACCGTCGCCCACCAACTGCACCTCTCCAAGTTCGTCGACATGGCCCGCGGCTGAGCGGCTAGCCGTCGTTGCCTCTACGGCGGAAGGGACTGTGCGCGATGAAGAGCTGAAGTCGACGATCTCAAAGATGCACGCGGAGACCCACAGAGCATATGGAGCGCGGAAGTGTGGCTTAGGTTGAACCGACAGCGAGGCGCCGATTGCTCGGTGTGTTGTGGAGCCGCTGATCACCGGACTCGACCTGGCTGGCGGGCGCGGTCTCGGATGCGTGCCAGTCACGCGCGTCAGGACTGCCGGGTGCCGGCGGCCGGGTCAGGGTTCGGGCCAGTCGATGTTGAGGTGGTTCATCCAGGAGTCGAAGGGGGTGCCGATGATGCCGAGTTCGTCGCTGACGGGGCTGGGGTCGGCTTCGAGGTCGAGGAACGGCTGCGCGTCGACGCCGTACAGGGCGGTCGCGGCCGCGGCGGCCTGTGGGCCGGTCGTCGTGCGGGCGGCGGTGTCCGGTTCGGGTTCACTGTCCGGGTCGTGGACATAGGCGCGATAAAGACACTGGCCGCCGTCCGGGCCGAGGCGCCATACCTGGAAGACGACGCCGTATTCGTCGCCGTCTTCACAGATCACGGCACGCCCGTCGGGTAGTGCAGTGAAGAACTCTGCTTCCCGTCGGTCGGCGACCTGGCCTTGGATGTTCACCCCGACCCGCACCCCCGACTCGGTCGGGTCGATTTCGTAGTCGATGTCGTCGCCGGGGCCGCCGCCCGGGCCAGCGTTCAGTGCGGCCCGGATCTGTTCGACCATGCGTTCGCCGGCCGCTTCGTCGGGAAGATCGGCAACAACAACCAGTCCGTACGTACTCACCACGCCACCTTCGGTTCGGGAACAGTCACATCAGTCACATACTCGTCGGGTACACCGAGTTCAACAAGATTCTCGCGTCGCATATCGAGAAGCAACTCCTCCATCGCCGGCCGGTCCGCCGCCTCCAACGCGGCCAACAACGCTGGATAAAACACAGCACTCTTCTCATTTCTGTTTGCGAGGTGCTCGTCCTCGACGACCCACCGCAGATCAGCGATCAAATCGGGGAGTGAACGCGATCCCGTCAGTACGCGCCGCATAACCAGGAGTTGACGCGTATTCCCGTAGTACGGGTGACCTTTCCCGCGCTCGCACCAGCCGTTGAATTTCTCCTCGCTGATCGCCAGTCCTCGATCGAGGTTCCGTTCCTCTGTAAAGTTGTCCGTCTCGACGAAACTACTGAAATTCACCAATGCCTCGGGATCGTGAACATCAATCATTGAACGGTATACATCTCGTTTGGCGACACGGCTGATCCGACTCAGGTTATATCCGCTATCTCCGGTCTGGGAATAGCTCATCGGTTTTGCCAGGAGGCAACCCCAGGCGACGAAACGTCCCGAACTCGAGTTCTCGTGGTAGATGTACTGCGCCCACCAGTCGACGGGGACCCGCCAAACGTTGATCTTTCGCCCCCTACCCAAAGCGACCCAGTCGTCTCCGAGAAGCTCGACGCCGGCGGCCGAGACCTGTTTCCATTCCGCCGCGGTCAGTCCCATGGCAGATCTCCTTTTTCAATCACCACGAACCCGCTCACCCGAATCGCACCGACAATGGCATCCATCTTCTCGTTCGTATCGTAGACGAGTTTCTGCAAACCGGACCTCCACGACTTCGATATTCGGCTGTTCCCGGTATTCGGATCGAGAATCATGACGATGGTTTCCTGTCCGTTGATTCTCTGCGTGATAATAATGTCGGGACGCAGCGTCCCCTTCACGCCCCGGGGAATTGATCGAAGATTGCCATCACCGTCGCGACTGATAATTTTGCCGCGGAGCAGCGAAGGATCCGCTCGAACCGTGAATCCTGTGGCAAGTAGTAGTCCACTCACTTCTTCGGCGTACTCGGGACAGTGCTCGAGGCGATAGCCGCAGATGCGTCCGGCATACTTCTCCTTCCCGAGACCGCTTGTCGTTCCCGAGTCCGGCTGATCGGTCTCGGGAACGACGAACGGTCTCGGGAAGCGGCGCTCAGGCGGGGGAGTGGGAGAGCCGAGTGGAAACCGGCGGCGGGACCGGGGGATGAGGGGATGAGTCCCGCCGCCGGGGTCTATCGGGTCAGCCGGCCGCGTCGCGGAGTTCGCGCCGCAGGATCTTGCCGGTGACCGTCTTGGGCAGGTCGCCGATGATCTCGACCGACCGCGGATACTTGTACGCAGCCATCTGCTCCTTGCAGAAGGCGACGATCTCCTCCTCGGTGGCCGACGCACCGTCGGCGAGCGAGACGTACGCCTTCACGGTCTCGCCGCGGTACTCGTCGGGCACACCGACCACCGCCGCCTCCCGCACCGCCGGATGGGTGTAGAGCACGTCTTCGACCTCCCGCGGCCACACCTTGTAGCCGGAGGCGTTGATCATGTCCTTCTTCCGGTCGACGACGTAGAACCAGCCGTCGGCGTCCATGAAACCGACGTCGCCGGTACGCAATTCGCCGTCCGGCAGCGACTCGGCCGTCTTCTCCGGTTTGTTCCAGTAGCCCTTGGTGACCTGCGGCCCGGAGGTGGCGAACTCGCCCACCTCGCCGACCGGAACGTCCCGGCCCTGCTCATCGATCACCCGGACGACGGTGTTGAACACCGGCACCCCCACCGACAGCGCCCCGGAGGCCGGGTCGACCGGCGCCCGCACCCCCAGCGGCACACCGTGTGATGGCGATGCGGTCTCGGTGAGGCCGTAGATGTTGTGGATGTAGGCACCGAAGATCTTCTCCAGGCGGTCGCCCATCGCCGGGGCGATCGGCGCCCCGCCCGAGTACAGGATCCGCAGGCTCTCGAAGTCCTCCGGGCTCGCACCGTCGGCCGTCGAGAGGGCGTTGAACGCGGTGATCGCCGCGACCGTGAACACCGGCCGGCGTTCCCGGATCGCGTCGACCGTCACCTCCGGCTGGAACCGGTGGGTCAGCGTCAGCGGTGCGCGCACCAGCATGGCCGTCATGATGTGGCCCACCAGGCCGGTGATGTGGAACAGCGGGGCCACGCCCAGCACGCCCTCGCCGGGCCGCAGCCCCGTCCACTCCCGGTAGGTCTGCGCGTTGAACGTCAGATTCCGGTGAGTGTTCATGGCGCCCTTGGGTTCTCCGGTGGTTCCGGAGGTGTAGGTGAGCACCGCGGTGTCGTCGGCCGAGAGCGCCGGCGCCGGCAGCTCTCCTCCGTCGTAGTTCTCGATCAGCTCCACCAGGTCGAGCGTCCCGTCCGGGTGCAGGCGGGTGGTGCCGGCGAACAGGCGCTGATCGTCGCGGGTCTGGAAGTCCAGCGCGGAGGTGGTGATCACCGTGTCCACCGACGTCTCGCCGGTGGCGATCACCCCCTCGGCCACATCCGTGTACAGATCGTCCAGGGTCAGCAGCGCCGTCGCCCTGGAGTCGCCGAGCAGATACGTCAGCTCGCGACGCCGGTTCATCGGGTTCACCGCCACCGCCGCGCCGCCGGCCTTCCACGCGGCGAGCAGACCGATGACGAACGACGGATCGTTCTGCACATAGATCGCCAGCCGGTCGCCCGGCGCGAACCCGTTCTCGACCAGGGCCGCCGCCAGTGCCGTCGACGCCCGGTCGACGTCGGCGAAGCTGAGCGCGGAGTCGAAGTAGTACAGGAACGGCGCATCCGGATCGGCCGCCAGCGACGCCTCGAAGACGGCCAGCGCGGTTGGGTATTCGACCTCCAGGTCTGCCGGGCTGCCCTCCGGATAGCGGGCCAGCCACGGCCGGTCGGCGTAGCTCACTTGAGCACCACCGGGTTGACCGGGGCGCCGGAGGCGCCGTTGATCTTCAGCGGTGCGGCGACGTAGAAGAACTCGTACGTCTTGTCCTCCGCGCAGTCGGCGGCGAGCTTCTCCAGATCGCAGATCTCGGTGAAGGCGACACCCAGGTTGCGCATCAGGGCGTTGTGCAGCACCAGTGCGACACCGTTGTTCGGGTCGTGGGTCACCTCGTTGGCGATGGTGTCGGTCACCAGATTCGGGATCTCCATGCGCTGGAACCACTCCACCAGCTCCGGGGAGTACACCAGGCCCGGCTCGCAGAAGCCGTCGTAGAACGCCTCGCCCTGCTGGAAGAACAGTTCGAGGTGGTTGGTGCGAATGATCAGGATGTCGCGCGGGCGGATCGTGATCCCTTGGGCCTCAGCGCATTTCTCCAGGTCGGTGTGATCGAAGGTCTGCCGTGCCGGCAGGGCATCGGCACCGAAGTAGCGGGCCATGTCCAGCAGCACCGCGCGGCCGGCGATCCCGCGCTCGGCGATGGGCTCGACGCTGGCCTGTTCGAGTTTGCCGATGGTGGTGCGGGCGTCGTAGCCGTTCCAGATCTTGCCGTCGTACCAGACGTGGCCGAGGGCGTCGTACTGCGTGGAGCCCTGCAGGAAGGCGTCGATCTTGTCGTCGGCGTAGTGCAGGCCGCCCGGGAACGCCGGTCCGTCGCCGCCCTCGTCCCAGCTCGACTCGTCGAAGACCACCTCGCGGGTCGCGGGGCTGCGGCCGGGCCACACCGGGTCGCCCTTCGGATCGCCGATCAACCGCTGCAGCGTGAACAGTTCGCCCTTACGGATCAGGGCGGCGCCGGCGAGTACCTGCTCGGCGGTGAGGTAGTTGAGGCTGCCGACCTGATCGTCGGGGCCCCACTTGCCCCAGTTGCTGGGCGAATCGGCGAGCAGCTCGGTGAGATCGGGGGCACTGGTCATCGGAATCCTCCAGGGATCGGGTGCGGTCGAGAGTGGTACTGAACGGCGATCGAGCGAACGTTCGGGCTGTTCAGTGCGATCAGAATCACAACCCCGACGACATTCGTCAAGGGGTTCGGCGAAGAAGGTTCACCGGAGTCGTCGAGTGCGACCCCGGTGTTCAGTCACCCTGAACTTCAGCCGCGCATCATCGACAGCGCGTGCTCGGCGTACTCGGCTGCCACCCGCTGCGGATCGGCCAGTTCCTCGCGGTCGGGACGGTGCGGCAGCGCCAGGCACAGTGAGATGACCACGCGCGCGGTGCCGCGCGGATCGGCCACCCCGAAGTCGCCGTCGGCCGCCGCCTGCACGGCTGCCGCCTCCAGCCGCTGCCGGATCCGTTCGGTCGCCGCCACCACCCGGGACCGCTCCGGCTCCTCGAGGCTGCGCAGTTCGGTGGCCGAGATGAAGGCCAGCTCATGCCGCACGGCCTGGGCCAGAGCCAGGGCCTCGACCATCCGGGCGAAACGTTCCGCGGGCCGGCCTCCTTCTTCGTCGGCGCTGGTCACCCGCCATTCCATGTCGTCGGCGGTCCGCGTCATCAAGGTGGCCAGCAGCTGCTGCTTGCCGCGGTGATAGTGGTAGATCCCGGCGACGCTGCTGTCGGCGGCGGCCGCGACCTGCCGCATGGTGGCGCCGTGGTACCCGATCTCGGTGAACACCTCCACCGCCGCCCGCAGACCCGGATCGAGATCCAGCGCGGCGAACCGGCGCCAGTCGCCGCCGCGCGGGCCCGGGCCGGTGGCATCCCGCCGCGGTGCGGGCTCGGGTACCTGCTGCGGTTCGAGCAGCCGGGCGCGCGGTGTGCCGAGCCGGTCGGCGATCTGCTGCAGCCTCTCGACGGTCAGCGCCACCTTCCCGTTCTCGATGGCGCTCATGGTTCCCGCACTCACGCCGATCTCGGCAGCGAGTTGGCGTAGGCTCAAACCGGCATCGGCCCGGGCCCGCCGAATCGCCGCCCCCGTTCCGTTCTGTTCAGCCATACTGAACACGGTACCGGCGGGGGACGCCGCCCGGGCGATCCCGGACACCACGGATCCACGGGCAGGAGGGCAACCGGTGTGAGCGCCTACGACGATCGCCCCTGGCTCGCGCAGTACGGCGACCGTCCCGCCCATCAGCGGGTGGAGTACCCGACGGTCCTGCACATGTTCGACGCCGCCGTCGACGCGGTTCCCGACCGGCCGGCGATCCGCTACTTCGACAGCACCGTCACCTGGCGCCAGCTCGACGCCGCCTCCGATGCGATGGCCGGGCTGCTGCTGGCGCGCGGCTTTCCGCCCGGCGGCCGGGTGGTGTTGTGCCTGCAGAACGATCCGGCCTTCGTGATCGGCCTGATCGCCGCCTGGAAGGTCGGCGGGATCGCGGCGCCGGTCAGTCCGATGAGCGAACCCGACGAGTTGGCCCGGGTCCTGCGCCGGTACACCCCGGGTGCGCTGCTCGTGCTCGAGGACCTCTACCGCGACGTCGTGGCCGGCGAACTCGACGCGGCCGCCGCCCAATGGGCAGTGCCGATCGTCCTCACCGTCTCCGCCCTCGACGGACAGACCCGCGACGATCCGCGGGTCTTCGCGGAGCTGGTCCGGGACCGGCCCGCCGACACCGTCGACCTCGCCGCCCTGATCGCCGGACGCCGTACCACGGCGCCGGTCCGCCGCCGGGTGGGCCCCGGTGACGTCGCCGTGCTGATGAGCACCTCGGGCACCACCGGCTTTCCCAAGGCGGCACAGATCAGCCACGCCAACCTGAGCTTCAACACGCAGACCTACCGGGAGTGGACCGGGCTGCGCGAGGGCGAACCGGTCCTCGCCCTGGCACCGGTCTTCCACGTGACCGGTCTGGTGGGCGGGATCACCCTGTCGATACTGCTGCGCTCGCCGCTGGTCCTGACCCACCGGATCCTTCCGCCGGTGATCGCCGACGCCATCCGGGAGTGGCGCCCGGCCTTCGCCGTCGCGGCGATCACCGCCTACATCGGGCTCGCGGACAACTCCGACATCACAGCCGAGGAGATGGCGCCGCTGCGACTGCGCTACTCCGGCGGCGCCCCGATCGACCCCGATCTGGCCGAGCGGCTCGAGTCCGCGCTCGGCGGCTACATCCACAACATCTACGGGCAGACCGAGACCACCTCGCCGTCGCACGTGGTCCCGTCCGGCCGGCGGGCGCCGGTCGACGCCGAGACCGGCGTGCTGTCGGTGGGAGTTCCGGTGTCCAACACGGTGGTCCGGGTGGTCGACGAGGACGGCCGGGATCTGCCGGTCGGGGAGATCGGCGAGCTCATCACCACCGGCCCACAGGTCATCTCCGGCTACTGGGACGATCCCGAAGCCACCGCCGAGGCGCTGGCCGGCGGCGATCTGCACACCGGGGACGTCGGCTTCATGGATGCCGACGGCTGGTTCTACGTGGTCGACCGCAGCAAGGATCTGATCAACGCCGCCGGCTACAAAGTGTGGCCGCACGAGGTGGAACAGGCGCTGATGCGGCACCCGGAGGTCCTCGAGGCCGCGGTGGTCTCCATTCCCGACGACTATCGCGGCGAGAGTGTGAAGGCCTTCGTGGTGCTGCGGGAGGGCGCCACCGTGGTCGAGTCCGACCTGGTGGACTTCGGCCGGGAAAGGCTCGCCGCCTACAAGTACCCGCGCGAGGTGGAACTGGTTGCCGCACTGCCACGTTCGGCGACCGGCAAGCTGCTGCGGCGGAACCTGCGGGAGAGCTGAAGACGCGGTGCGATCAGGCCGACGCACGTGCGGTCTGATTGAGGGGACGAGGGAAGACGACGATGATGCAGCCGGCAGGCAAGGTGTTCGTGGTGACCGGTGCCGCCAACGGTATCGGCGAACAGGTGGTGCGCGAGCTGCTCGCGCGTCAGGCGCGGGTGGCGGCGGTGGACCTCGACGAGGCGGCGCTGCAGCGACTGAGCGAGTCCGCCGCGGTCGGCGGCCGGCTCTCGACTCACCGGCTCGACGTCACCGACGCGGGCGCTGTCGCGGCGCTGCCCGCGGCGGTGATCGCGGCGCACGGCCAGGTGGACGGACTGTTCAACATCGCCGGCATCGCCCAGGACTTCGAGACCGCGGCCGGGATCGACGAGGCCCGGATGCGCACCGTCATGGAGGTGAACTTCTTCGGCACCGTCGCGATGGTGCGGTCCTTCCTCCCGGAGCTGGAGCGGCGGCCCGGCGGGGCGGTCGTCATGAACACCGCCAGCCTGGCCGCCATGGTGCCCGTCCCGGGTGCCGCGATCTACGGTGCCTCCAAAGCCGCTGTGGCGCAGTTCGGTTACGGACTTCGCCAGGATCTGCGGCACGCGGGTTCGGCGGTCAGCGTCACCACCGCAGTGCCCGGCACCGTCTGGACCGAGCTGGTCCGGGCCAGTGCGAACACGCTGGGCACCCCGGAGGTCGTGGCGCGCACCTTCGCGATGCCGGCCGGCCGCGCGGCCCGGAGGATGATCGAGACCACCCTGCGCGGCCGCACCCGGGTGGTGATCGGCAAAGACGCCCACTTCTACGACGGACTCGGCCGGCTCAGCAAGCGCGCCGCCGAACGCATCTCGTATCTGCAGGTGGCACGCTTCGTCTACAGATCGCAGAAGAAGCGCTAGATCTGCGCCGGCCGGCCGACGCCCCTCAGCGGTTGCGCAGCGTCCGGCTGATCACCAGCCGCTGAATCTGATTGGTGCCCTCGAAGATCTGCGTGATCTTGGCCTCCCGCATGAAACGCTCGACGCGGAAGTCGCGGGTGTAGCCGTAGCCGCCGAAGACCTGCACGGCATCGGTGGTGACCTTCATGGCCGCATCGGTGGCGATCAGTTTCGCGGTGGACGCCTGCCGGGAGTAGGGCAGGCCGCGATCCCGGCGGCGGGCGGCGTCGAGGTAGGTGGCGCGCGCGGAGTCGACGGCGGCCGCCATGTCGGCGAGCAGGAAGGCCAGCCCTTGATGGTCGATGATCGCGCTGCCGAAGGTGGTGCGCTCATTGGCGTAGGCGGCCGCCTCGTCGAGAGCCGCCTGCGCGATGCCCACGGCGACGGCGGCGATGCCCAGGCGCCCGGAATCGAGTGCGCTGAAGGCGATCTGCAGTCCCTGGCCGTCCGCGCCGATCCGCCGCTCCTCGGGGATGAAGGCATCGTCGTAGAAAGCCGAGGTGGTGGGCACCGCAGTGAGGCCCATCTTCTCCTCGGGCTTGCCGAAGGAGAGTCCTTCGGTGCCGTCGGGAACCAGGAAGCACGAGATGCCCTTGGAGCCGTCACCGGTGCGGGCGAACAGGTTGTAGAAGTCGGCCACCCCGCCGTGGGTGATCCACGCCTTGGTGCCGGTGATCCGGTAGCCGCCCTCGGCCGGCCGGGCGGCGCAGGCCAGCGCGGCCGCGTCGGAGCCGGCCTGCGGCTCGGACAGGCTGTAGGCGCCGATGGTGGCGCCGCCGAGCATCTCCGGCAGCCAGCGTTGCTTCTGCTCGTCGGTGCCGAAGGCCATCAGCGGATGGCAGGCCAGGCTGTGCACGCTGACGGCCACGCCGACGGCGGCCCAGCGGGCCGCGATCTCCTCGAGCACCTGCAGGTAGACCTCGTAGGGCTGGCCGCCGCCACCCCATTCCTCCGGATACGGCAGGCTCAGCAGCCCGGCCTCGCCGAGCGTGGCGAAGACGCCCTCGGGATAGGTCTCGTTCTTCTCGTGCTCGTCGACGATCGGGGCGAGCGTCTTGTCGGCGATCTCCCGGGTGAGATCGATCAAGTCGTAGGCCTCGTCGGTGGGGAGTAGACGATCGACGCTCATGCCGGCCAATCCATCCAGAAGTCGAGTTCGAGGTCGTGCATGGCGACGGACGGATCCACCTGGTAGCGGGACAGATCGGTGACGCCGTCCGCGGCGAGCACCTCCTCGTCGATGAAGAAACGCCCGGTGGCGGCCGCGGCGGGCTTGCTCAGGATCGACAGCGCCGCGTCGGCCATGATGTCCACGGTCCGGCTGCGCGAGACCAACTGCTCGCCGAGCACGTTGCTGACGGCGGCCGTGGCGATGGTGGTGCGGGGCCACAGCGAGTTGGCGGCGATGCCGTCGGCGGCGAGCTCGGCGGACAAGCCCGCGGTGACCAGTGACATCGAGAACTTGGAGATCGAGTAGGCGGTGGGGACTTTGACGAACCACTCGGGGTCGACGGTGATCGGCGGGGACAGGGTCAGAATGTGTGCGTGGGACGACTTCCGCAGGTGCGGAATGGATTTCGCCGACAGCGAGAAGGCGCCGCGGGCGTTGATGTCCTGCATGAGATCGTACTTCTTCATGCTGATCTTCTCGCTGGGCGTGAGATCGAGGGCGCTGGCGTTGTTCACGACGATGTCGATGCCGCCGAACTCGGCGACCGTGCGGGCCACCGCCTCCTCGACCTGCTGATCGTCGCGGATGTCCCCGACGATCGGCAGGGCCCGGCCGCCGGCCTTCTCGATGGCCTCCGCGGCGGTGTAGATGGTGCCCGGCAGTTTGGGATGGGGCTCGGTGGTCTTGGCGATGAGCGCGATGTTCGCGCCGGCCCGGGCGGCGGCGAGCGCGATCGCCTCGCCGATCCCGCGGCTGCCGCCGGACATGATCAGAGTGCGTCCGCGGAGCGCATCGGTCGTGGTGGTCATGGGTGTCCCTTCTCGCTGAGCAGCGGTGCGTTCACGGTCGGCGTCCGATGCCGGTCGTCGGTGGTCGCCGATAACCGTCGACAAACGATCGATCGGTTGGGTCGTCCGACCGTATGGCCAATAATCTGCCAAAATATGATCGGTGAGTCAATAAGTTTAGTTATACTAAACATCGTGAGAGGTGTGACCGAGGCGGTGTCGCCGGGTGCGAGGGTGCGAGCGGCACGCACGGCCCGAGGGATGAGCGTGCGTGGATTCGCGGCCGCCCTGGGCGTGAGTCCGGCGACGATCAGCCAGATCGAGAACGACAAGGCGCAGCTCACCGTGCCGCGGCTGGAGCAGATGGCCGCCGTGCTGCAGACGACGGCCGGCGAGATCCTGGCGGCCGAGACCCCGCCGGCGCCGACCGCGGCCGGGCCGGGCGGGCCGGGGTGCGCACCGGCGGGCGCGGCCGGTCCCGACTGGCGCCGGTACGAGCCGCTGCGACTCGATGCGATCCTCGCGGCAGCGCTCGCAGAGTTCCTCGAACTGGGCTACCACGGCACCTCCATGCGGCGGATCTCGGCGCGCAGCGGCGTCTCCATCGCCGGCATCTACGACCACTACGAGAGCAAGCAGTCGATTCTCATGCGGATCATCGACGTCACCATGGTCGATCTGGAGTGGCGGATCGCCGCCGCAGCGCAGGAAGGGGCCGGCGTGATCGGCCGATTCTGCTGCGCCGTGGAGAATCTGGCGCTCTTTCACACCTATCGACGGGAGCTCGGTGTCATCGGGGTGAGCGAGGTGCGGGCACTGGAGGAGCAGAACCGGGCGGCCGTCGCCGCCCGCCGGGATCGGCAGCAGCGGATCGTCGACGCGATGGTGATCGACGGCACCCGTGCGGGTCTCTTCGCCACCGCGGTGCCCGAAGATGCTGCGCGCCTGGTGGTCTCGATGTGTGCGGGTTTGTCCAACTGGTGGCGTCCGGGCGGCCGGCTCAGTCCCGAGTCGGTGGCCGCGGAGTACGTCGAGTTCGCGCTGCGGCTGGTCGACTGCCGGGAGCGCCCGCCGTCCGCCGCTACCTGACCGCCTTGGCCGCCGCGCGGCCGGCGGTCCGCCCGCTGAACAGGCAGCCGCCCAGGAACGTTCCCTCCAGGGCACGGTAGCCGTGCACGCCGCCGCCGCCGAAACCGGCCGCCTCGCCGGCGGCCATCAGGCCGGGGACCGGACTGCCGTCGCTGCCGAGCACCCGGCCGGAGAGGTCGGTCTGCAGTCCGCCCAGGGTCTTGCGGGTGAGGATGTTCATCTTGATCGCGATCAGCGGCCCGGCGTCCGGATCGAGGATGCGATGCATCGGCACGGTGCGGATGAGCGAGTCGCCGAGGTAGTCCAGGGACCGGCGGATGCCGCGGATCTGCTCGTCGCGGGAACGCGGGTTGCCCGACTCCCGGTCCCGGTGCTTGATCTGCCGGTTGAGCGAGGCCGCGTCGAGCAGGTCGGAGCCGGCGAGCCGGTTCATCTTGGCGGTCAGCTCGCCCACCGTGCGGGCGGTGACGAAGTCGGGGCCCTTGTCGAGGAATGCCTGCACCGGCTTCGGGACGTCGTCGATCGCCCGGTTCGCCAGGTACAGCGGCAGATTCTTGGCCGTGAGCTCCGGATTCTGCTCGGAGCCGGAGAGCACGAACTCCTTCTCGATGATCCGCTTGTTCAGGACGAACCACGAGTACTCGTAGCCGGAGCGGGCGATGAGCTCGAGCGTGCCGAGGGTGTCGTAGCTGGGGATGCCCGGCGAGGCGAAGCGGCGGCCGGCCGCGTCGAACCACATCGACGACGGTGCCGCGAGCACCCGGATCCCGTGCCCGGGCCAGATCGACGAATGGTTGCGGATGCCTTCGGTGTAGTGCCACATGCGATCCCGGTTCACCATGCGCCCGCCGGCGCGCTCGGTGATGTCGAGCATCCGGCCGTCGACGTGCGCGGGGACGCCGGTCACCATGAACGACGGCGGGCTGCCGAGCCGGGTGGGCCAGTTCTGGCGCACCAGTTCCTGGTTGCCGCCGATGCCGCCGGAGGCGACCAGGACCAACGGTGCCCGGAACTCGAAGTCGCCCACGGCCGTCCGGTTGCTCTTGACCCCGCGCGGCGCCGTGCTCGGTGCCAGCCGGGTGCCGCGGATGCCGGTGACCGCACCGCCGGTGGTGACCAGCTCGTCGACCCGATGACGGAACCGGAAGGTCACCAGGCCGCGGTCCGCGGCGGCCCGGATCCGGCGCACGAAGGGTTCGACCACGCCCGGGCCTGTGCCCAGCGTGAGATGGAAGCGGGGCACGGTGTTGCCGGGATGGCCGGGCCGTCCGTCGCCGCGCTCGGCCCAGCCGACGGTGGGAATCCAGACCATGCCCATGCCGGCCAGCCACGATCGCTTCTCGCCGGCGGCGAAGTCCAGATACGCCTCCGCCCACCGGTAGGCCCAGTAGTCCTCACTGCCGCGCCGGTGCGGCTGCCGGTCGAAACCGGCGGTGGTCATCCAGTCGCGCCGGGCTCGCTCAGGCGAATCGCGCAAGCCCATCAGCCGTTGCTCCGGGGAGTCGATGAAGAACAGACCTCCCAGGCTCCAGTGGGCCTGCCCGCCGAGGTTCTTCCCGGATTCCTGATCGACGATCATCACCTTGCGGCCGGCATCGGTCAGCTCGCAGGCGGCCACCAGGCCGGCCAGGCCGTGGCCGACGATGATCACGTCCGCGTGTTCGCTCGGCGCGGCCGAAGCGAAGCCGGGCATGCCCGGCAGCAGGCCGCCGGCCGCGGCCGCCAGCGACACGCCGCTCGCGGCGGTCAGCGCCTGGCGACGGGTCAGCGGGGTGGTCGGTCCTGTGCGATGAGGGCGTGCGGACACCGGCAGCCTTCCGAATCGGCGACGAAGGGACATTTGGATACGTCACTGTATCGGAATATTTCCGGCATGTGGCCCATTCCGGCGTCTTGGTGCCTCTGCGGCCCGCGCGGTCAGGAGAAGACGGCGAAGCCGATCGCGACGGCCACCAGCAATCCGGTGAGAACGGCGATCGGCCAGGGCGAGTGCATGGGGCCGCCCGAGCGGAGAGCCTGCTCGGTGCGCCGCCAGCGATAGAAGCCGGTGACGGCGGTGAGCGCTCCGAGGACCACCAGCGACACACCCAGAGCGGTCCGGGTGCCGGCGGCCCCGAACGGATCGAACAAATGGAGTACTGCCACGCCGGCCGCGATCAGTCCCAGCGCCGTCCTCAGCCAGGCCAGCATGGTGCGCTCGGCGGCGAGGGTGAAGCGGGCATCCACCGCCCCGGGCGGCCGATCCTCGCCGTCAGTGGTCATCGTCGCTCCTTCGTCGGTGCTCCCGTACTTCTCAGGCCCGATACTCCTCGAGCAGCCGGCGGCCGATGATCATCCGCTGGATGTCGGCGGTGCCCTCGCCGATCAGCAGCATCGGCGCCTCGCGGTAGAGGCGCTCGATCTCGAAGCCCTCGGCGAAGCCGTATCCGCCGTGGATCCGGAAGGAGTCCTCCACCACCTGATGGCAGTACTCGGCGGCCAGATACTTGGCCATTCCGGCCTGCAGGTCGTTGCGCTCACCGGAGTCTTTGGCGCGGGCTGCGCGCACCACCATCTGGTGTGCCGCCTCGGTCTTGGTGCCCATCTCCGCGATCCGGAAGAGCACCGCCTGATGGTCGGCGATCGGCTTGCCGAAGGTCTCTCGCTGCTGGGCGTACGACACCCCCAGCTCGAAGGCGCGGGTAGCCACCCCCACGGCACGGGCGGCGACGTTCACCCGGCCCACTTCCACGCCGTCCATCATCTGATAGAAGCCGCGGCCGGGCTGCCCGCCGAGGATCTCGCCGGCGCCGATGCGGTAGCCGTCGAAGATCAGCTCCGTGGTGTCGACCCCCTTGTAACCCATCTTGTGGATCTTGCCGGGAACCGTCAGGCCCGGAGCCGCCTCGCCGAAGCCGGGCGTCTTCTCCACCAGGAAGGCGGTCAGATTCCGGTGCGGACGGTCGTGACCCTGCGGGGTCCGCACCAGCACTGCGACCAGACTCGCGGTGCCGCCGTTGGTGACCCACATCTTCTGGCCGGTGATCAGGTAGTCGTCGCCGTCGGGCGCCGCGGTGGTGGTGATCGCCGCGACGTCGGAACCCAGTGCCGGCTCGGACATGGAGAAGGCGCCGGTCAGTTCGCCGGCCGCCAGCCGCGGCAGGTATCGCTCGCGCTGCGCCGGAGTGCCGTGCTGGGCCAGCAGATAGGCGACGATGAAGTGGGTGTTGACGATCCCGCTCAGGCTCATCCAGCCGCGCGAGAGCTCCTCGACCACGAGTGCGTAGGTGAGCAGCGACTCCCCGAGTCCGCCGTAGTGCTCGTCGACGGTGAGCCCGAAGATCCCGAGCTCCCGCAGGCCGGCCACGATCTCGGTGGGGTACTCGTCGGCGGCCTCGAGCTCGCCGGCCACCGGCAGCACACTGCGGTCGACGAAATCCCGCACGGTCGCGAGCATCTGCCGCTGCTGCTCGGTGAGATCGGCGGTCTCACACAGCCGGCGCACGCCGTACTCCGGTATCGATGTCCCCGGCGGCGGCCGGGCCGTCGTCGTGCTTCAGGTTCTGGTCCACTCCACCAGCTTCACAGGAAACTCGCCGGATTGACAGCGCGCTGACAGCGCAGCCGGAGGTCTTTCGCAACCTCGCCGACCAGAGTGAGTGCTCGTCGGAGGCCGGCGCTCCGCCCAGGGACGCCCAGACGCCTGCCGGCACGACTATCCGCGAGAGATCAGGGGAGTGAAGAATGCAGAAGCGCGAGACGAAGACCGCGATCAAACGAGGTGTCGTGGGGGCGATCGCCGCCGGTGCCGTGCTGACCGGTGCCGGAGCGGTCGCCGGCATCGCCTCGGCCGACCAGCCCGCCGGTCAGAGTCAGCAGGCTGCCAAGCCGAAGCAGCAGCAGCCGGCGCCCAAGCAGCAGCAGTCGGCACCGAAGAAGCAGCAGTCGGCACCGAAGCGGCAGCAACCCGCCCCGAGGAAGCAGCAGCCCGCACCGAAGAAGCAGCAGCCCGCACCGAAGAAGCAGCAGCCGGCGCCGAAGCGGCAGCAGCACCGGACAACGCCCACCCCGCACGGCTTCTGGCTGTTCGGCACCTGGGTGCCGCTGCCCTGAGACGTAGACAACTGATCCCGGCATAGCGCCCAGCGCGGCGGGGTGATTCAATAGAACAATGGAACCGAACACTGGTCCGTTTCCAGACTGGTCGCCCGTCTCCCTGGGCGACCACGAAGTGCCGCCGTGGCTCCCCCGACTCCACGGCGGCACTTCACTTTTCTCCCCTGTTTCTCGGCTCCCCTGTTTCTCGGCTCCCCTGTTTCTCGGCTCCCTGACATCCCGGATCCCCTGCGTCTCGGCCTTCGGCCCCGTTCACCCCGTATTTCGCGCACACCGCCGCGCCGGACCCGCCCGACGGGCAGGATCGGATCGGTGAGTCCGGCGACGCCGACCGTCGACCGGTGTGGACGGCCCTCGAGCGGGCCCGGCAGGAGGAGGAAGACGCGTGCGTGAGGCCCTGATCTGTGAGCCCGTGCGGACCCCGGTGGGGCGATTCGGCGGCATGCTGTCGACGGTGCCGGTGGCCGGTCTGGCCGCCACCGTCGTCGCCGAACTGGTCCGGCGCACCGGCATCACCGGAGCGGACATCGACGACGTGATCTTTGGACAGTGCTATCCCAACGGCGAGGCGCCGGCGCTCGGACGGATCGCGGCCCTCGACGCCGGGCTGGACGTCTCGGTTCCCGGTGTGCAGGTGGACCGGCGCTGCGGCTCGGGTCTGCAGGCGGTGATCGACGCGGCCATGCGGGTGCAGACCGGTGCCGCCGAACTGGTGCTGGCGGGCGGCGCGGAGAGCATGAGCCAGGTCGAGCATTACGCGCTGGGGCTGCGCTTCGGATTGCGCGGCAAGGATGCGGCACTCGCCGACCGGCTGAACCGGGCCCGGATCACCGCCGGCGGGCGGGATCGCCCGGTAGACGGCGGCATGATCGAGACCGCCGAGAATCTGCGCGCCGAGTACGGCATCACCCGCGAGGCGCAGGACGAGCTGGCCCTGAACTCGCATCTCCGCGCGGTGGCCGCGCACGAGCAGGGCCGCTTCGCCGACGAACTGGTGCCGGTGACCGTCACCGGCCGCAGCGGCGAGGTGGTGTGCGACCGCGACGAGCATCCGCGGCCCGACGCCACCGCCGCCTCGCTGGCCGCGCTGGCGCCGGTGCGCCGCAGGGTGGACCCGCACGCCACCGTCACCGCCGGGAATTCGAGCGGCCAGAACGACGGCGCGGCGGTCTGCATCGTCACCACTCGCGACCGCGCCGACCGGCTGGGACTGCGGCCACTGGCCGTGCTGCGCTCCTGGGCAGTGGCGGCAGTGGAGCCGTCCAGGATGGGGATCGGCCCGGTGCCGGCCACCGACCTCGCCCTGCAGCGGGCGGGTCTGACCATGGCCGACGTCGACCTGCTTGAGGTGAACGAGGCCTTCGCGGCCCAGGTCCTGGCCTGCGCCGCCGCGTGGGGACTCGGTGCGGGCGACGTCGACCGCCTCAACGTCAACGGCTCGGGCATCTCGCTCGGCCATCCGGTGGGCGCCACCGGCGTGCGGATCCTCGCGACCATGCTGCGCGAGCTCGAACGCCGCCGGGGCCGCTACGCGGTGGAGACCATGTGCATCGGCGGCGGTCAGGGCCTGGCGGCGGTGTTCAGCGCGGTCGACGAGACGGAGTAGAGTCCTCGCCGGATGTGAACTGCGACACGGAAGCGGGGAAATGGTGATGCGTATTTCTGTCAGTCGGGGGCGTGGACGGGTGCGCGTCGCCGGTGCGGTGCTCGCCGCGGCGGCACTGGTCGGCGGTGCGGTGGCCGCGCCGGCCCAGGTGCAGGCCCGGCCCGCGGTGAACTACGTGAACCTCGGGGACAGCTTCTCGGCGGCCAGCGGTGTGAGCCCGCAGGTTCCCGGTGGTTCGCCGAACTGCTCGCAGTCCCAGCGCAACACCGCGCATGTGATCGCCGCGAAGTACCGCTACCGGCTCACCGACGTGAGCTGCGGCGGCGCCAAGACCGAGGACTTCTTCCATCCGCAGGCGGGGACCAGCAAGCCGCAACTGGCTGCGCTGAACGACCGGACCGATCTGGTGACCTTCATGATCGGCGGCAACGACGGCGACATGTTCGCCACCGCCATCGCCGAGTGCACCGCGCTCGGCGTGCTGTCCGGGCAGCGGGGCAACCCCTGTGAACGTCAGGCCGGTGCGAAGCTGATCAAGCTCGTCCGTACGCAGACCTACCCGGACCTGGTCAAGGCCATGCGGGCGGTGCGTGCCGCGGCGCCCAACGCCCGGGTGGCCGTGCTGAACTACCCGATGATCGTCGGCGACGACACCCGGCCCTGCCCGGCGATGGTGGCCTCGCCTGGCGACAAACCCTTCATCCACCGGCTGCAGACCGAACTGAACGACGCCGTGGCGCGGGCCGCGGCCGAGACCGGCGTCGAGGTGGTCGACGTGGCGGCCGCGTCGAAGGGGCACGATGCCTGCACGCCGGAGGGCGTGCGCTGGGTGGAGCCGACGCTGACGACGGTGCAACCGGTGCCGCTGCACCCGAATGCCCTCGGTGCGGCCAAGATGGCCGCCGTCGCCGGTCAGGCGCTGCGGCTGTCCTGACGCCTCCGGCGACGCACCGACGGGGCGGCCCCGGCCGATGCCGTCTCGGTCGGTATCCGGCCGGTCAGCCGGCGGGTTCCTCCGCGGCGAGAGCAGCGGCATTGACCTTGGTGAGCACGGCGTGCAGTTCCTCGAGCACCGGCAGCTCCACGCCGAGTGCGGCGACCACCTGGCCGGGGATCTTCAGCGCCTGGGTGCGCAGCTGCGCACCCGCCTCGGTGAGGGCGATGTCGACGCTGCGCTCGTCGTCGTCGCGCCGGCGGCGCTGAATGAAGCCGTTGCTCTCGAGGCGCTTGAGCAGCGGTGAGAGGGTGGCCGAGTCGAGCTGCAGCAATGCCCCGATGTCCTTGACCGGCAACGGTGCGTGCTCCCAGAGGGCGAGCATCACCAGGTACTGCGGATGGGTCAGGCCCAGCGGATCGAGCAGGCGCCGGTAGATCCGGAGTACCGAGCGGTTGGCCACCGCTAGGGCGAAGCACACCTGCCGTTCGAGCAGCAGGGGGTTGCCGTCGATCTCGACTGTGTTCGGGCTCATGACCGGATCTTACACCTGATAGATAGCGCACTATTCAATAGCGTGGTATATCTTGTGCAGTATTAAGTAGCGCACGATCTATTTCTGTCAGGAGATGCAGATGAGCAGCCGGCCGAACCCCGTCCAGTGGATCGCCTATGCGTACGGCGCCAAACTGCCCGACAGCCAGCGCGACTGGGTGGCCAACGATCTGATGGGGCGCGGCGCGACCCCGCGGCACCTGCTCCGCACCCAGTTCTGCTTCGTGCCGATCTACCTGACTCTGTACTTCGCCTTTCCCGGGCCGTGGTGGATCCGCGCCTTGATGGTGCTGCTCGGCGCCTGCCTGGCACTGATCTTCTCCATCTCGTACATGAATCAGAACCGGGTGCGCCGGCTGATCAAACACGGACTGGGCTCGAGCCCTCGCACCTTCAAGCAGCAGGCGGAGGCGGAGAAGATGAAGAAGCAGTACGAGGCCGTCTACGTGGCCCGGCGCGGCAATGCCGCGGACGCCGGCGCTCCCGGCGCGGGCAGCAGTCCGGCCGCCTGAGGACGTCGACCGGTCAATCGAGCAGATGCCGCGGTCCGGTGCGGAAACCGTGGCGGCGTTCGAGCCGATCGAGGGCGCCCGGATCGGCCGAGGTGAGCGCCTCCCGGATCTCCTCGGCCGGCAGGTGTTTCGGGTTCCGGGCCAGCGCCGCGTACACCGGGACCTCGTCGAAGCGGACCAGCACATAGCCGGCCGCCGCGATCGCGATCGGCACCAACAGCGCCAGAGACAGCGAACCGAAGTAACTCAGTGCGGCATCGGGGGCGGCGACGTCGTCGGCCCACGCCAGCCCGAAGAACAACACCGCGACGCAGGCCAGCGCGCCGACGATCACCGCCGGCCAGCGCCACCACGGCGCAGCGGTCTCGGCGATCACCAGCCGCGGGGCGAGGCCGGCCCGCAGCCACCACCAGGCGCAGGCGCTCGTGGTGATCAGCACGACGGCCAGCGCCGTCAGCATCCACCCGGGACGCCAGCCGAACTGCGCCACCCACACGCCGGCGAGTACCAGCGATGCCAGCACCGCGGTGACCGCCACCACCGAACCGAGCTGGTGGATCAGCGCGGTGCGCGGCGGCAGACCGTCGAGCAGGCGCGCCCAGGGCGGTTCCCGCGCGCCGTCGGCGTCCGCCCGGCCGGCGGTCGTCGGGCCGGCGGTCGTCGGGCCGGCGGTCCCGGGTCCGGCGCTGTACCGGCGTTCGATCAGCACCCGCGTCGGATCGCCGGGATCGGACGGATCGATCCACAGCCGGAATCGGCTGCCCGGCACCGGCGCCCAGCGGGGATACTCCAGGAAGTCGAACTCGACCGCACCCGCCCACGCGCCGGCCGCCGGCGGTCCGTCCACCGTGCACCGCACGCCGAACACCGACAGCGCGCCCAGCCCGCGCTCTCCGGGGTGGACCTCGGTGACCGTCGCCGTCGCCTCCTCGCCGTACTCGCGCAGGCCGGCCAGCGCGGCCGTCGCGTTCTGGGCGGCGGACAGACCGGAGCGGATCCGGCGTGCGTCGGTCAGGCCCCAGCGGCCCGCGGGGGCCGCGACGAGCGCGGTGAGCACGACGATCCCGACGGCCGGCAGTAGCGGTGGCCGCCCCACGACCAGCCCGATCAGTGCGCCGAGCGGAAGCCCGAGCGCCAGCGAGCACAGATAGACGCAACGATCGGCCGAGCGCACCTGCTCCGGCGGGGCCACCGGCCGCAGCGACTGCGGCCCGGCCCGGCGGCAGGACCCCACCGCGCGAACGGCCAGCTCCGCGAAACCGTCGCCGACCTGGATCGCCAGCCCCAGGCACAGCATCGGCACGGTGGTGCCGATGACGAGGCGCGTGCCGTGCTCCAGACTCTCGGGCCACCCGGCCACCAGGACGGCGACCGCCACCGCGGCCGCGGCGCCGAACAGCACTGTCCGCAGCGCGCCCGTCGCCGCCATCCCCAGCACCAGCGATCGCCGGAACCTCTCCCGCAGCACGGGAGAGTCATTCAGTGCGACATGACCGTCGCCGGCCTGGGCGAGGGTGAAGGCCACCGGGTCAGAGGTGCCGTCCGCCGGTCACCTCGAGCAGCGTGCCGGTCATGTACGAGGACAGGTCCGAGGCGAGGAAGGCCGCCACCGACGCCACCTCGGCGGGCTCACCGGCCCGGCCCATCGGGATCTCGGCCAGCTTGGCATCCCAGATGCGTTCGGGCATGGCCTCGGTCATCGCGGTGCGGATCAGACCGGGCGCGATCGCATTGACCCGCACCCCGGCGTGCGCCACCTCCTTGGCGGCGGCCTTGGTGAGTCCGACGATGCCGGCCTTGGCCGCCGAATAGTTGGTCTGTCCCACGAAGCCGACCTTGCCGGAGATCGACGACAGGTTCACGATCGCGCCGCCGCCGTGATCGCGCATATGCCCGGCCGCGGCCCGCGTCCCGTTCCAGGTGCCCTTCAGGTGCACCGAGATCACCTGGTCGAACTGCTCCTCGGTCATCCTCCGCATGGTGGCGTCCCGGGTGATTCCGGCGTTGTTCACCCACACGTCGAGGGAGCCGAAGGTGCGCACCGCGGTGTCGAGAAGGTTCTGCACCGGTCCGGCGGCGGTGACGTCGCAGACCGCTGAGGCGGCCGACGCGGATCCGCCCAGCGCGGTCACCGCGTCGGCGAGCGTCGCCTCGTTCACGTCGCCGAGCACCACCCGGGCGCCCTCGGCGACGAACCGTTCGGCGATCGCCAGGCCGATGCCCTGTGCACCGCCGGTGATCACCGCCGTCTTGCCCGACAGCAGTCCCTGAGTCATGGTGTTCTCCGTTCGTGAAGGATGACGTTCGTGAAGGATGAATGGTCCGCCGCCGGCGGTGGTCAGGACAGCTTCTTCGCGGCCTCGCGCACCAGCGCGCCGCCGACGATGAGCCGCTGGATCTCGCTGGTGCCCTCGTAGAGCCGGAGCAGCCGGATGTCGCGGTAGATCCGTTCGACCGGAACCCCGCGCATGTAGCCGGTGCCGCCGTGGATCTGCACACCCAGATCGGCCACCCGGCCGGCCATCTCGGTGCAGAACAGTTTGGTCGCCGACGGGGCCAGACGCCGGTCCCGGCCGGAGACGTACGCGTCGGCCGCATCGCGGACCATCGCCCGGCCGGCCAGCACGCCGGTCTGCTGATCGGCGAGCATCGCCTGCACCAGCTGGAAGCCGCCGATCGGCTGCCCGCCCTGGGTGGCGGTCGCCGCATAGGCCACCGACTCGTCGAGCACCCGCTGCGCCTGCCCGACGGCCAGCGCGGCGATGTGCACCCGGCCGCGCGCCAGCGAGGTCATCGCCGCCCGGTAGCCCACCTCCTCGGAGCCGCCGACCAGCGCGTCGGCCGGCACCCGCACGCCGCTGAAGCTCACATCTGCGGTCCAGGCGCCCTCCTGGCCCATCTTCCGATCGTGCGGTGCCACCGTGACGCCGGGCGCATCGGCGGGCACCAGGAAGACCGCGATGCCGGGGCCGTTCTCGTCCTTGGGCCGGGTGCGGGCGAAGGTGATGAACAGGTCGGCGATCGGGGCGTTGGTGATGAACCGCTTGTCGCCGTCGATCACCCAGTCGTCACCGTCGCGGACCGCCCGGGTCCGCAGCCCCGACGGATCGGAACCGGCGCCGGGTTCGGTGAGCGCGAACGAGGCCACGGTCCGGCCGGCGGCGATCGACTCGAGCCAGGCGGACTGCTGGGCCGGCGTCCCGAAGTTCACCAGCACCTGGCCGGCGATGCCGTTGTTGGTGCCGAACATCGACCGCACCGCCAGGCTGGTGTAGCCGAACTCCATCGCCAGCTCCACGTCCTGGCGCAGATCCAGTCCCAGACCGCCCCACTGCTGCCCGATCGCGTAGCCGAACAGGCCCATGTCGGCAGCGGCGCGGCGCAGATCGTCGGGAATCGCATCGGTGTCGGCGATCTCCTGTTCGCGCGGCACCACCTTGGTGCGGACGAACTGCCGTACCGACTCGAGGATCTCCGCGAAATCCTCGGCACTGACTTCCGACATCGACGCCCTCCTCGGCAGGAATCACTGCTGCACAGTCTTCGCGGGCTACGTTAGCCCGGCGCGGATTCCGCTGCGGTCCGCACCGAGATCGTGGGTCCGGGTGAGCCGGACCTCGCCGCCGTGACCGACGACGAAGACATCACGGCACCCGACGACTGACCGCGGGGCGCAGTACGCTGCCAGACATGAGTCTGGACAATTCGGCCGACGTCCCGGCCGTCGAACACACCGAGCCGCCCGCCGCGGCGGTGATCGCCCGCGGCATCAGCCAGCGCGGGCCGTGGGGCCCGGTCTACGGGCCGCTGGATCTGACCGTCGCCGCCGGCGGACTGACCGTGCTGCGCGCCCCCGCCGGTCCCGGCCGCACCGCCCTGCAGATGACCCTGGCCGGCCGGATGAAGACCCGCACCGGCACCCTCGAGGTCTTCGGCGCGACCACCGCCAAGCAGATCTTCGGTATCTCGGCGCTCGCGGCCATCGAGGATCTGGACAGCGTCTACACCTCGGTGCGGGTGGTGGATCTGCTGACTGAGCAGCTGCGCTGGGATGAGCGCTGGTACCGGCTGGTGCGCAAGGCCCGGCCGGTCGACCTCGAACGCGTCTGCCGGCCGGTGTTCGGTGACCTGCCGCTGCCGGATCTGCACCAGTGGGTGGAGAACCTGAGCGAGCTCGACGGCCTGCTGCTGCGGGTGGCGCTGGCCAACACCGGGCAGCCGCCGCTGCTGGTCGTCGGCAACATCGACCAGGTGACCAGTGAAGAGAACCAGCGTCATCTGGTGCGCCGGCTGGCCGCCCTGGGGCAGCAGCAGACCGTCATCACGTGCACCGTCAACGAGGTCGATCCGGCACTGGGCTTTCGCGAGGAGATCAGCGTAGACCTGTCGGAAGCCGCCGGAGATCGAGAAGGGACCCGCTGAGATGCTGGCCGGAATGTCGCTCGGCACCGAGCTCAAGCGTTACTCGCGCGGCACCATGCCGCGCATCGCCATCGTCACGATCGTGCTGCTGCCGCTGCTCTACGGCGCCATGTACCTGTGGGTGTTCTGGAATCCGTTCGACGAGGTGAACAAGCTGCCGGTGGCCCTGGTCAACGAGGACCGCGGGGCGCAGTCCCAGGGGCAGGAACTCGACGCGGGCGACCAGGTGGTGTCGAATCTGGTCGCCAGCAAGGAGCTCGATCTGCATCGCACCGATGCCGGCGAGGCCGCCGACGGTCTCGCCTCGGGCAAGTACTACTTCACCATCACCATCCCCGAGGACTTCTCGTCGTCCATCGCCTCGGCGATGAGCGACGACCCGCACAAGGCGGAGATCGTCTTCACCTACAACGACGCCAACAGCTACCTGGCCACCGTCATCGGCACGACGGCCGCGCAGCGGGTCACCGAGGCGCTGAACGAGAACATCGGATCCCAGGCGGTGGATCAGGTGCTGGTGGGTCTGCAGAGCGCGGGCAAGGGGCTGGTGACGGCCGCTGACGGTGCCGAACTGCTGGCCACCAATCTGGCGACCGCCAACGAGGGCGCCCAGAAACTGGCCTCGGGGTCGGAGGAACTGGCCTCCAACATGGTGACCGCGCGGGACGGTGCGCAGCAGCTCGCGGCCGGCAACGCGCAGCTCGCCGACGGCATCACCGCCGCCACCGGGCCGCTGATGCCGCTGCTCTCCGATGTCGGCTCGCTCGACATCAGCGACGCCGAACTGAACGACCTGGGCCGGCTGGGCACCGACCTGTCCGGTGTCCTCGGCGCGCTCGGCGCCGCCGGGAACCAGCAGTCGCAGGCCGCCCAGACCCTGTCCGGAGTGATCGCGTCGCTGCGCGGCAGCGGCGACCCCAATCAGCGCGCCCTGGCCGATGCGCTGCGGCCGGTCCTCGGCGTCCTGCAGACCCAGGGCCTGGATCCGGGGACCACTGCGCGCATCTCGAGCCTGCAGCAGCAGTCGCAGAAACTGTCGACGCAGCTGGGGAACCCGCAGTCGCCGTTGCGCAGCACCCTCACCCAGCTGCGCAGCGGCGGTCTCGCCGGCGAGGTGAACCAGCTGGTCTCGGGCGCACAGCAGCTCAAGGAGGGGTCGGCGACGCTGGCCAGCGGCATGGTCCAGCTCACCGACGGCAGCGTGCAGCTGTCCGACGGCGCCAAGGAACTCGCCGACGGCACCCCGAAGCTCCTCGCCGGATCGGAGCAGCTGGCCGACGGGCTTGCCGACGGCGTCAAGCAGATCCCGGACTTCGGCGACACCGAGCAGCGGGAGAAGACCGCGGCCAATCTGTCGCAGCCGGTGGCACTGAACTCGGTCACCAAGAACGCCGCCCCCACCTTCGGCTCGGGCTTCGCGCCGTTCTTCCTGCCCCTGGCGCTGTTCATCGGCGCGATGATCATCTGGATGCTGATCAAGCCGCTGCAGTCGCGGCCGGTGATCACCGGCCTGGGCGGGCTGCGTTCGGTGCTCTCCTCGTACTGGCCGGCCGTGCTGCTCGTGCTCGCTCAGGTGACCGTCATGTTCCTGGTGGCGCACTTCGGCGTGGGTCTGGGCGCGGTGCATCCGCTGGGGCTGGCCGCGTTCATGCTGTTGATCGGCGCGACCTTCCTGGCCCTCATACAGATGTTCAACGCGGTCTTCGGGGTGGCCGTGGGCCGGGTGGTGTCACTGGCCTTCCTGATGGTGCAGATCGTGGCATCGGGCGGCATCTATCCGGTGCCGACGACGGCCAAACCCGCCCAGATCCTGCATCCCTACGATCCGATGGCCTACGCGGTGACCGGCATGCGGCAGATGATCAGCGGCGGCGTGGACTCGCGGTTCTGGATATCGGTGGGCGTTCTGGCCGGGATCCTGGCGGTATCTCTGCTGGTCAGCAGTCTGGCCGCCAGACGGAACCGGCAGTACACCATGGAGCAGCTGTTCCCGCCGATCCAGGTCTGAGCCGGCCCGCCGCCCGGGCGGCCGCCGCCGGTCAGCGCAGCGAGCGTGCCGCGGTGGTCGCCAGGGTGTCGGCGATCTCGTTGTACTTGTCCCCGTTGTGGCCCTTGACCCAGCGCCACTCCACCTGGTGGCGGCGTTCCTCGTCGATCAGGCGCTGCCACAGGTCGGCGTTCTTCACCGGCTTCTTGGCGGCGGTCTTCCAGCCGTTGCGCTGCCAGCCGGCCACCCACTTGGTGATGCCGTCGCGCACATAGGACGAGTCGGTGTAGAGGATCACCGTGCACGGCCGGGTGAGGGCGGCGAGCGCCTCGATGGCGGCGGTCAGCTCCATCCGGTTGTTGGTGGTGTCCGGTTCGGCCCCGGACAGCTCCTTCTCGGTGTCCCCGTACCGCAGCACCGCACCCCAGCCGCCGGGTCCGGGATTGCCCGAACACGCCCCGTCGGTGGAGATCTCCACAACCGTCTCGCTCACAGCGTCCCAGGCTACCGGTCCGGGCGTGTGCGGCCGCAGCGGCGGGCACACTGGAGCCATGAGCACACCGCGTATCCATCTGCTCCGCGCGGTGAACGTGGGCGGGGCGAAACTGCCGATGGCCCGGCTGCGGGAACTGGCCGCCGGGCTCGGGGCCACCGAGGTGAGCACCTACATCGCCTCCGGCAACCTGCTGTGCGTCCCGCCCGGCGATCCGGCCGCCTTCGACCGCGCCCTCGAGCAGGCCGTGCAGGACGAGTTCGGCTTCTTCCGGGAGGTGATCTCCCGCAGCGCCGATCAGCTGGCCGCCGCCCTGGCCGCATATCCCTTCGCCCCGGCCGTGTCCGGGCACATCTGTTTCCTCTCCGGCGTCCCGGACCCGGACCGGGCCGCCGAGTTCTGCGCCCGCGACTTCGGGGCGGGGGAGAAGCTCGCCGTGATCGGTGCGGACCTGCACCTGGACTATCCGGGCGGCGCCGGCACGACCAGGCTCTCCGCCCCGGTCATCGCGAAGGGGCTCGGAGTGCCGGGTACCGCCCGGAATCTGCGGACCGTCGCCACGCTCATCGACCTCGCCCGGGCCTGACCGGACGTGCGGAACGCGCGTTAACGGACTTCTACACGGAGTCCGGCGATCTCCTGGAAGTCGGACGCATTGCGGGTGACCACGGTGAGGTCATGGGCGATCGCTACGGCCGCGATCATGTGGTCGATCCTGCGACCGCGGGGATTTTTGCCGGAGCGCACCACGTCCCGAGTGATCTGATCGATTCGGAACGCACAGTCGTCCGTGAACGGCAGACCTTCACCGAATACCTCGATGATCTTGCGCAGTCTTCGCTCTCGTTCGCGGTACACGTCGATGTCGGTCGCGGCGCCGAGACCGAACATCATCTCCGAGTACGACAGCGAGCTGACCAATAGGTCGTCGAATCCCGTTAGGTCGGGTGGTGTTTCGTCACCGGAGAACTGGGCGATGAGGATACTCGTGTCGAGGAGCGCCGCCGTCATTCGACCGGTGTCCAGGGGTCGCTGCGTTCCTCGTCCCGCATCTGCCTCAACTCCTCACTCCAGGAACCGTCGGCCAGGGGAGCCTCCCGGAACACGGCCGCTGCTGCGTCAGCGCTGACCGGGCCACGTCGCTGAAGGGGGACCAGCTTGGCCACTTCCTTGTTGTTGCGGGTGACAATCACTTCGTGTCCGGATTCGACCTCGTCGAGTGCGGCTGTCGGATTCTGGCGCAGCTTTCCAACAGAGATGCTCATTGTCATCTGCTGCTCCTTTCACCGGCCGCCGGGCGGCTACTGCATCTGTAGACAGAATACGTCATGTATCTACTTTGTAGACACGTGAGCTGCGGACCCGACCAGTCAGCGGGGAGCGACGACGATGGTGCCCATGGCGCCGCGGTCGCCGTCGACCATTCGGTGGTTGAGGAAGGTGTAGGTGCCCGGCTCCCGGAAGGTCAGTTCCACGAAGCCGCCCTGACTGGGCTGCAGAGCCAGCGCCTGAGCACCGCCGCGGGCCGCATCCGGGCGCAGCAGGTAGGCGCCCTCGGAGTACACGGTGTCGAACTGACCACCGATCACGTGAAACGACACGGGGGCGTTGGGGCCGGCGTCGAGCACCCAGAAGCGGATCCGGTCGTCGACCTCGGCGTGCAGTGGGCGGTACACGTACTGATTCGCAAAGCCGTTGAACGCCACCAGATCCGGGGTGCCGGCCAGCACTTTGCCGGCATCGGTCTCACCACCGTCGGCGCCGAGATAGAACTCGGACTGGACCATCAGGTACTCGGCGTCCACCGCCGGCAGGTCCGGCGGGTCGATCACCACCGCGCCGAACATCCCGCCGGCCAGGTGCACGGCCATCGGTGCGGTGGCGCAGTGATAGAGCCAGATCCCGGTGTGCTCGGCGCGGAACCGGTACACCAGCTGCTCGCCGGGGGCGATGTCGCGCATGTTGGTGTCCGGACTGACCATCCCGGCGTGGAAGTCGATCGAATGCGACATGCTGCCGTGGTTGATCAGCGTCACCTCGAAGACGTCGCCGAGCCGGCCGCGCAGCGTGGGACCCATCGCCTTTCCGTTGTAGGTCCAGAGCGTCTGCCTCACCCCGGGCGCCACCTCGCCGCGCTGCTCGGTCACCTCGAAGCGCACCCGGTGCACGGAACCGCCGGGGGCCGGCGCCAGTTCCGGGTCGCGGGCCCGGAATTCGCGGCCGGGCTCGCGCATCAGATCCACGGATCCGGTGGCGCCGGTCGCCGGCCCGCCGCCGTGGTCGTGGCCGCTCGCCGCAGTGTCCCCGCCCGCCTCGTCTCCATCGGTCACGATGTGCAGCACCATGCCGCGCTGCCGGTGCCCGACAATCGAGCACCAGCCCTCGATGTCGCGGCCGACCACGTCGACCTCGAGTCGCGCGTCGGCGCCCGGGGCGATCCGGCCGGTGGACTGGCCGGAGGCGAGCACCAGATCGTGCACCTGGTGATTGCCGTTGTGCACGTTGAGGATCAGCCGGTCCCCGCGTGGGACGGTGACGGTGTCCGGGGTGAACCGCATGCCGGTGATCGTGACGTCCACGGTGGTGGTGCGGCCGGTGGGTGCCGCCGAGCCGGCCGCATCGATCACCGCGCCGTCGCCCCCGCCGCCGAGGGCGGTCCCCGCGGCCAGCACCAGGGCCAGTGCCGCGGCGGCGGCGACGGCCTGCAGACCGCGCTGCGGCCGGGCCGGGCGCTGCGGTGTGGTGGAGCGTGGAGCCTGGTCGACGGCAGTTGGTTCGTCCGGGTCGGGTCCGCCCGCCGGGTGGGATGCGGTTCCGGCTGCGGCGAGGTCCCTGCGGACCGCCATCGCGGCCCGCGCGCTGCGGATCATGATCGGCAGGAACAGGATGTACGCCAGCATCACCAGTGCCGACAGCGCCACCTTGCCCCAGCTGCCCACCGGCAGCAGCCACAGCAGCAGGCCGCCGTTGATCACCAGCAGCCGCCACAGCCACCAGCGATTCATCTCCGCCTTACCGGCCGCGGTGACCGCGTTCGCGCCCTCGACGGTGCCCGCCGAGGGGCCCATCATGGTCGGAAGCAGATGGCTCATCACCCCGAAGAGCAGTTGCCCGGCGAAACCGGCCAGGAACCAGACCGTGAGCACGGTGACCCGGTCGGCGACGAACGGACCGGTCAGCAGCATCACGGCGTAGCCGCCGAGCGAGCCGATCAGCCAGAGCAGGGCGGCGCAGATGGAGGCCGGTGCATACCCGTCCGGCGGGTGGCGCAGGACGATCCGGGCGAAGGGGCCCACGATCACCAGCCAGCCGACCAGATAGACGCCGACACCGGCCGCAGCCACCGCCGGGTGATCGGTCAGGGCGCCGGCGCAGATCACCGCGATACCGGCGGGCAGGATGCCCAGCACCACCGGCCGCCGCCGGTTGGGCGCCCGGGTCTCGCCCAGCAGCCGCGGGAACATCACCAGCAGCACGCCCGCCGCCGCCAGCCCCAGGAAACCCAGGATGTTGAGCGCCTGGTGGGTCACCAGGAAACCGGCCTGCTCCGGGTCGGCGAAACCGTAGGCCATCAGCACGCCGAAGGCCGCGCCGAACGGCAGCATCGCCGCGGAGGCGACGAAGAACCAGACGCTGACCGCGTTCTCGGCCGGTCCGGCTCCGGTGGCCGCGCGGTGGCGCTGCGCCTGGACGATCAGCCGGGCGAGGGCCAGGGCATGCCAGGCCAGCATGGTGCCGATCAGCGTGGCGCCGACCAGTGTGACCGGCCACCAGGCGCCGACCATGCCGGCGATGGTCACCACCAGGCCGAGGTTCACGACGTAGATCCGGGCCAGCTGCAGCGGCCGGCGCTGCGGCGGAAGATGGTAGCCGAGAAAGCGTTCGGCCAGCGTCTGCGACCAGAGCAGGATCGAGTTGGCCACCAGGCCGATGGTGAAGATGTGCACCAGCAGCCAGCGCGCGTCCGGCAGCGCCCAGTGCGCCAGGCCGGTCAGGATCAACACCACCATCCACAGCCGGACCGGCATGCCGGCCCGCCGATGCCAGGAAGCCGGACGGCCGGACGCGGACTGGGGGCTCACACGCGCTATTTTACGGAGTAATACTCCTATAAATCTCTGGTCCTTTGGTCACGTTCTTCGTCCGGAACCCCAGCCTTCGGCTGGGGACGGGCGGGACTCAGGTGGACGTGATGTCGGCGACCTCGTCCGGTGCCGCGGTGAACTGGGCGTTGTAGAGCCGGAAGTAGGCGCCGCGGGCGGCCAGAAGCTGATCGTGGTCACCCTGTTCGACGATGTGCCCGTCCTCCATCACCACGATCACGTCGGCGTCGCGGATCGTCGAGAGCCGGTGCGCGATCACGAAACTCGTCCGGTCGGTCCGCAGATTGGCCATCGCCTTGCTGATCAGCAGCTCGGTGCGGGTGTCCACCGAACTCGTCGCCTCGTCGAGGATCAGGATGGTGGGCCGGGACAGGAAGGCCCGGGCGATGGTGATCAGCTGGCGTTCGCCGGCGCTGACCCCGCCGCCCTCGTCGTCGATCACGGTGTCGTAGCCGTCGGGCAGGGTCCGCACGAAGTGGTCCACATGGCTCACCCGGGCCGCCTCGATCACCTCCTCACGGCTGGCACCGGGGTCGCCGTAGGCGATGTTCTCGTAGATCGTGCCGCCGAACAGCCAGGAGTCCTGCAGCACCATGCCGGTGCGGTCGCGCAGATCGTCGCGGGTCATCCGGGCCGCGTCGGTGCCGTCGACGTAGACGGTCCCCGAGTTCACCTCGTAGAAACGCAGGATCAGGTTCACCAGGGTGGTCTTGCCGGCGCCGGTGGGGCCGACGATGGCCACCATCTGGCCCGGCTCCGCGGCCAGCGACAGGTGCTCGATCAGCGGCCGGCTCTCCACGTACCGGAAGGAGACGTCGTCGAAGACGATGTGCCCCTCGTCGGTGGCCGGCGACTCCGGGTCGGCCGGATCCGGGGACTCCTCGGGCTCGTCGAGCACCTCGAAGATGCGTTCGGCCGAGGCCACCCCGGACTGCATCAGGTTGAACATCGAGCCGATCTGGGTGAGCGGCTGAGTGAACTGGCGCGAATACTGGATGAAGGCCTGCACCTCGCCCAGGCTGAGCTGCCCGGACGCCACCCGCAGTCCGCCGACCACCGCGACCGCCACATAGTTCAGGTTCCCCAGGAACATGATCGTGGGCATGATGATCCCGGAGACGAACTGCGCCTTCCAGCTGGAGGCGAACAGCTTCTCGTTCTGGTCGTCGAAGACCGCCTCGACCTCGGCGCGGCGGCCGAAGGCCTGCACCAGCTGATGCCCGGTGAAGGCCTCCTCGATCTGCGCGTTGAGGGCGCCCGTCGACGTCCACTGGCCCACGAAGTGCGGTTTGGAGCGTCTGGCGATGACCGCGGTCGCCATCACGGCCAGCGGTACCGTGGCGATCGCGATCAGCGAGAGCAGCGGGGAGATGGTCAGCATCATGATCAGGATGGCGATCACCATCATGATCGAGTTCAGCAGCTGGCTGATGGTCTGCTGCAGGCTCTGCGAGAGGTTGTCCAGGTCGTTGGTCACCCGGCTGAGCAGATCGCCGCGCGCCGAGGCGTCGTAGTACGACAGCGGCAGCCGGTGCACCTTCTCCTCGACCCGGGCCCGCAGCCGGGTGACGGTGCCGACGACCACTTTGTTCAGCAGGTAGGCGGCCAGCCAGCTGAGTAGCGCCGACCCGAGGTAGAGCGCCAGCACGGTCAGCAGCACCCGGGCCACCGCGTCGAAGTCCACACCCTGGCCGGGGGTGACGTCCATCGACGAGACCATGTCGGCGAAGGTTCCCTGACCGTGTTCGCGCAGATCCTCGACCACCTGGTCTCTGGTCTGGCCGGCCGGGAGCTGCGACCCGATGACGCCGTCGAAGAGCAGATCGGTGGCGTTGCCGAGCACCCGCGGGGCCAGGGCGGTCAGAGTCACCGAGCCGACGAGACAGCCGAGCACCACGATCATGAAGGTGCGGTAGTGGCCCAGCTGCCCCACCAGCCGGCGCAGGGTGGGACCGAACGAGTGGGCGCGCTGCAGCGCCGGATTCCCCGGTGCGGTCACGAGGTCTGTCCGATCGCCAGCTGAGATTCGGCGATCTCGGCGTAGGTGGGGCACGAGTCGAGCAGTTGCTCGTGGGTGCCCAGGCCGGTGATCCGGCCGCGGTCGAGCACCACGATCTGGTCGGCCCGAGTGATCGTCGAGATCCGTTGGGCCACCACGACCATCGCCGAACCCGCGGTGGCCGGGGCGAGTGCGGCCCGCAGCCGGGCGTCGGTGGCCGAGTCCAGCGCCGAGAAGGAGTCGTCGAAGACCAGCACCGCCGGCCGCCGGATCAGTGCCCGGGCGATCGCCAGGCGTTGGCGCTGACCACCGGAGACGGTGGTGCCGCCCTGCGCGATCGGGGTGTTCAGGCCGTCGGGCATGGCGCGCACGAAGTCGGCGGCCTGTGCGATCGACAGTGCCTCCCAGATCTCGTCGTCGGTGGCGTCGGCCTTACCCTGCCGCAGATTGTCGGCGACGGTGCCGGAGAACAGGTAGCCGCGCTGCGGCACCAGACCGATGTGCGCGCGCACCTGCGCCGGATCGGCATCGCGCAGATCCACCCCGCCCATGGTGATCGCGCCGGCCGTCACGTCGAGCAGGCGCGGGATCAGATTGATCAGGGTGGTCTTGCCCGAGCCGGTGGAGCCGACGATCGCGGTGACCGTCCCCGGTGCGGTGCGCAACGAGATCCCGGACAGCACCGGTTCGTCGGCGCCGGGATAGGCGAAGCCGACGTCGGTGAACTCGAGCACCGCCGGATCGCCGGTGATCGGGACCGGCTGGGCCGGGGCGGTCACCGAGGTCTCGGTGTCGAGCACCTCGCAGATGCGTTCGGCGCACACTCCGGCGCGCGGGGCCATCATGGCCAGGAAGGAGGCCATCATCACCGACATCATGATCTGCATGACGTAGCTGATCATGGCAGTCAGTGCGCCGATCTCCACGTCGCCGTCGGCGATCTGATGTCCGCCGAACCAGAGCACCGCGATCAGGGTCAGGTTGGTGATCAGCATGACCACCGGGAACATCAGCGCCATCATCCGGCCGACCCGCAGGGAGGCGTCCGCGAGCCGGTCGTTGGCTCGCTCGAAGCGGGCGATCTCGTGGCGTTCCTGAATGAAGGCGCGCACCACCCGGATGCCGGTGATCTGTTCGCGCAGTACCCGGTTGACGTCGTCGATGCGTTCCTGCATGGACCGGAAGCCGGGAATCATCCGGGCGATGATCAGCCCCATCGTCACGCCGAGCACCGGTACGGCCACCGCCAGGACCCAGGAGATCGGCAGCGCCACCGTCATACCCATCACGATCCCGCCGAGCCCCATGATCGGGGCGGTCACCAGGATCGACATGGCCATCACCGACAGCAGCTGCACCTGCTGGACGTCGTTGGTGGTGCGGGTGATCAGCGAGGGGGCACCGAACCGGCCCACCTCGCGGGCGGAGAAGTCGTTGACCCGGTGCAGCAGATCGTGCCGGATGTCGCGGCCGCCGCCGAGCGCGGCACGGGCGCCGAAGTACATGGCGGCCACCGAGCCCAGCAGCTGCACCGCCGAGATGGCCAGCATGATGCCGCCGGTGGACAGGATGTAACCGGTATCGCCCTTGGCCACGCCGCGGTCGATGATGTCGGCGTTGAGAGTGGGCAGATACAGCATGGCGATGGTCGCGATCAGCTGCAGGACGATCACCGCGGACACTGCTGCCCGATACCTCAGGACGTAGGCGCGGATCAGTCGGACGAGCACTCTCGACACAGTACCGGGCGGGCACCGTTACGGCGCCCGCCCGGAGTGGTCGGCGTGATCAGCGCAGCGCGACGGCCGCCTCGTCGGTGTAGTTGAGGTAGGTGAACGACTCGAGGAAGTACAGGTTCACCGCGTCGCCGTCGTGCGAGTCGTAGCCGATCGACACGTCCTGACCGATGGTCAGCTCGAAGTCGCCGCCGCGGGTGCTCAGCAGCACGGCGTCGTCGATGGCCGGCGCCCAGATGATGTCGCCGTCGGTGAGGATCCGGCGGACGTGGTCGCGCACCGGGTAACCGTCGTTGACGGTCTCGTTGACCTTCCCGTACAGGTCGGCCGAGAGCGCCAGCGAGTACGGCCCGTCCACCGAGTCCAGCCGCAGCCGGTTGATCGCCGAGCTGATGGCCTCCGGGTAGTCGCGGACCTCGTCGGGCAGGTCGATCTGCGACTCGGCGGATTCGATGATGCCGCTGATCTTGGCCGCCGGATAGCCGTGGAAGACTGCCCGGTCCTCGGCCCGGGCCAGTTCGCTGGCCGCCCGCACCACCGGATCCCAGTCCGAATCCGACGAGCCGCGGTCGACGTTGTCGATGGCCTCGCGGGTGACCGTGAACGGCACCTTCAGCTCGACCAGCGGCTGGGCGCTGCGCAGGAATGCCTGGATCCCCTCGGCAGGCGCATCGATCTTGTCGCGGTGGCCCACCGTCACCGAGTCGGTGTCCAGGCCCAGCGGCCCCTTGACGTCCACCAGCCGGCGGGCGGCGCTGTTGCGTTTGAAGGACCGGCTCGCCTCCTCCTCGATCTCCGCCCATGCGGCGTCGGAGATGGGGGCCAGTTCACGGTGCAGATTGTTCATCGGTTCTCCTCGGAAGGTGCCTGTCGGGTCGGTCGGTGGTCGGGGATAGGGGGATGTGAGGGTCGGTCGCCGTGGCCTGACTGACCGGTCAGCGCAGTGCGCCGATGCCCAGCGAGCCGTCGGCGGGCCGGACGGCCGGGACGTCGTCCTCGGCGGGGGCCGCGGCCGTGGCGGGCGGAGCCGGCGGCAGGTCGTCGAGGAACTCCATCGGCGGAGCGAAGAACTGTGCTCCGGTCACGGCGGTGGTGAAGTCGAGCAGCCGGTCGTGGTTGCCGGGCGGGTCGCCGATGAACATGTTGCGCAGCATGTCCTCGCTGACCTGCGGACTGCGCGAGTAGGCGATGTAGAAGGTGCCCTTCTCGCCGGAGCCGGCGATGTCGCCGTAGGGCATGTTGTCGCGCACCACGTCGATCTCGTTGCCGTCCGCGTCCTCGATCACGTTCAGGGCGATGTGCGAATTGGCGGGCTTGGTCTCATCGTCCATCTCGATGTTCTCGAGCTTGGTGCGGCCGATGGCCCGCTCCTGCTCCTCGACGGTCAGTGCCTCCCAGCCGGCGAAGTCGGTGATGTACCGCTGGATCACCACGTAGCTGCCGCCGGCGAAGGCGCGGTCCTCGTCGCCGACGAGAATCGCGTCGAGCGCTTCCTGCCCGACCGGGTTCTCGGTGCCGTCGACGAAGCCGATGAGATCACGCAGATCGAAGTAGCGGAAGCCGTGCACCTCCTCGGCGGTGCGCACCGCGTCGCCGAACAGGCCGGTGATCTTGCGGCCCGCCTCGTAGCAGAGGTCCATCTGATCGGCCTTGATGTGCAGCAGCAGATCGGCCGGGGTGGCCGGGGCGGTGTGCGTCTGGCCGACGAGTTCGGTGAACGGCCGCAGTTCGGCGGGGCGGGGACCGGTGAAGAGCCGATCCCAGGCGTCCGAGCCCACGGCCGCGATGGCGGTGAGCGCCGCCTCCGGCGCGCGCGATCCCACCGCGGTCACCAGGCCGGGGAGCTCGGCGAGCCCGTCGCGCACCGCACCCTCTCCGCCGGGCTCGATGAGCAGGGTGAGGAAGATGGCGCAACGGGTCTTACGGGTGATGATGGTCTGTCCGGTCCCCATGCTGCCACTGTAGCCGTCGGCGGCGACACCGGTCGCCGGGTGAAAGAGCTTGCGGCGACCGCCACTTCGCCGCGGCGCAGCCGCACAGGTCACCGCCCGGCGGAGCCGCCGACGCCGCACCGACCACAGACTTCAGGCCGGCCGCCCGGGAGGGCGACCGGCCTGAAGGAGTTCAGTCCGCGGTGCGGGGTGCGATCAGAAGAACGCGGGACGGAAGGTGGTCCGCCACGACTGCTTGAAGCGGTCCTGCCAGTAGTCCCACCAGTGCGCGCCGTCGGGCGAGATGTTGGTGGTCAGCTTGACGCCCGGGACGGTGGCCAGACGTGCGATGTACATCTGGCTGGAGGTGGACGCCGCCACTTCCAGCGGCACCATCTGCGCGAAGTGCACCGGGTTGAAGTTGGGGCTGCTCGGCTGCAGGCTCGAGTCGTAGCGGCTGCCCACACCGGTGCCCGACGAGACGTACACGCGCTTCCCGGCCAGGTTGCCCGCGGTGAGGAACGGATCGTTGGCGCCCCACTGGCCGGCCGGGTAGATGCCCCACATGTTCATCGGGTTGCCGCCCATCTCGGCGACCGAGGCCATGATGCCCTGCGTGAAGCCGGGCATGGTGACCGTCGGGTAGCCGCTGTAGGAGGCGACGGCCTTGTAGAAGCTCGGGTGCCGCGACGCCAGGTTCAGCGCCGAGGTGCCCGACATCGACAGGCCGGCGATGCCGTTGCGGCGGTTGTCCGAGCCGTGCCGGCTCTTCATGTAGGCCGGGAGCTCACGGGTCAGGAAGGTCTCCCACTTGTTCACGCCCAGCACCGGGTCACGCTGCTCCCAGTCGGTGTAGAAGCTGCCGCCACCGCCGAACGGGATGGCGACGTTGGTGCCCTTGCCCTGCATGTAGCGGGAGACGTCGGTGTTGATCAGCCAGCCGTTGTTGTTGTTCGGGGCGCGCAGGCCGTCGAGCAGGTACAGGGTCGGCTTGTTCTTGCCGCCGGCGCTGATGATGCAGACCGGCACGGACCGGTGCATCGACTTGGAGTACACGCGCTCGACATTGCAGTTGCGAGCGGCGTCGGCGTCGGGTGCCACCAGGGTGGCGCCGCCGACGGCGGTGGCTACGGCCAGGGCACCTGCGATCAGGCGTTTACGGACACTGGAGAGCATTTAGGTCTTTTCCTTCAGCGATCTCGGCCGCAGACGGCCTCGTTCGTTCAATTCGATGGTCCCGACGTGCCCCCGACCGGAGCGGCCGCAACTACGGCAACGTCCACAGAGTACAAGTACCCGGCGGTTCCTTCGTCAAGGACAATAACGGATCCATAACGGACGAGCAAAAGATAGTGCAGTCCTCTTCCGCGGCTAGGCTGGACGGCAGGCTGCAGGTGCGCGGCCGGAACCCCCTAAAAGGAACATTCACCCTCGGTGACGGAAAATCCGGGCCCGGTGCGGTGAGGCGGAAGGACATGCCGTGGGCGCAACGACTCAGGCCGATGCGATCGTGGTCGGTTCCGGTCTGGCCGGACTGGTCGCCACCTACGAGCTCACCCGGGCCGGCCGCCGGGTGATCGTCGTCGACCAGGAGAATCGCCACAACCTGGGTGGACAGGCCTTCTGGTCGCTCGGCGGCCTGTTCCTGGTGGACACTCCCGAGCAGCGCAGGCTGGGCATCAAGGACTCGCCGGAACTGGCCCTGCAGGACTGGCTCGGTTCGGCCGGTTTCGACCGCGAGGACGAGGACTACTGGCCGCGGCAGTGGGCGCGGGCCTACGTGGACTTCGCGTCCACCGAGAAGCGCGACTATCTGCGCGGCCTGGGCATGAAGTTCACCCCGGTGGTCGGCTGGGCCGAACGCGGCGGCGGCTTCGCCGACGGTCACGGCAACTCGGTGCCCCGCTTCCACATCGCCTGGGGCACCGGGCCGGAGGTGGTGCGGGTCTTCGCCGAACCGGTGCTGCAGGCCGAACGCGACGGACTGGTGGAGTTCCGCTTCCGCCATCAGGTCGACGAGATCATCGTCGACGACGGCGTGGCCGTCGGCGTGCGCGGCACGGTGCTCGAGGCCTCCGACACCGCGCGCGGCGTCGCCAGCTCGCGCGCCCGGGCCGGGGACTTCGAGCTGACCGCGGGCGCGGTGATCGTCACCACCGGCGGTATCGGGCACAACCACCAGATGGTCCGCGACAACTGGCCGGTCGAGCGTCTCGGCCCGGTGCCCGCGCACATGATCGCCGGGGTCCCGGCGTACGTCGACGGCCGGATGCTGGCCATCGCCGAGAGCGCTGGCGCCTCTCTGGTCAATCGGGATCGCATGTGGCACTACACCGAAGGCATCCACAACTGGGATCCGGTGTGGCCCGACCACGCCATCCGGATCATCCCCGGGCCGTCGTCGCTGTGGGTGGACGCCAACGGCCGCCGGCTGCCCGCCCCCAACTTCCCGGGCTTCGACACCAACGCCAGCATGAAGGCGATCCTGGAGACCGGCTTCGACTATTCGTGGTTCATCCTGACCCGCTCGATCATCGAGAAGGAGTTCGCGCTCTCGGGGTCCGAGCAGAATCCCGATCTGACCGGGAAATCGCTGCGGGTGGCGGCGAAGAGCCGGCTCGCGAAGGGGATGCCGGGCCCGGTCAAGGCGTTCGCCGACCACGGGGTGGACTTCGTGGTACGCGACAATCTGCCCGACCTGGTGGCCGGGATGAACGAGATCGGGCGCGGCGGGCACATCGACCTGCAGCAGCTCGAACGGGTCATCTCGGCGCGCGACACCCAGGTGGAGAATCCGTACTCCAAGGACGCCCAGCTGATGGCCATCAGCAACGCCCGGCACTACCTGGGCGACAAGGTGGTGCGGGTGGCCAAACCGCACCGGCTGCTCGACCCCGAGCACGGTCCGCTGATCGCGGTCCGGCTGAACATCCTCACCCGCAAGACTCTCGGCGGGATCGAGACCAACCTGGACTCACAGGTCATGCTGCCCGACGGCGGCGCCTTCGACGGGCTGTACGCCGCGGGTGAGGCCGCCGGTTTCGGCGGTGGCGGCGTCCACGGCTACAACGCTCTCGAGGGAACCTTCCTCGGCGGCTGCATCTTCTCCGGCCGGGCGGCCGGCCGGGCGGTGGCCCGCCGGGTGTGAACCGGGCGGGCGGTCCCGGCGCCGGGTGCCGGGACCGCTCACAGGTCAGTCCTGCGGGCGCTCGTCCTCGGGGCGGCGGAAGTGCCGGCCCTGGTGCGGCTCGGTGAACTCCGGCGGGGTGGTGAACTCCGACGGTGTCACGTACTCCGTGGTCGTCTCCGGATAGTCGTCGGGCGCGGTGTACTCCTGTGGTGACACCGGCCGGCGGTACGCGGCGTGCGGATCGACGAGCGGCTCGGTGTAGGCGTCGGTGAGCTGATCGTCGGCGTAGCCGGTGCCGCCGTCGGCGTAGCCGGTGCCGCCGGCGGGCTCGGTGTAGTAGCCCGGATCGACGTAGTCCTGCTCGGCGTACTCCTGATCCGTGTAGTCCTGGTTCGGTGCCTCGCCGGCCGCATACCGTCCGCCGGCGTAACCGGCCGCGCCTGCGCCGCCCGCCGCGGCGCCGCCCACGGCATAGCCCGGGGTCCCGTAGCCGGCCGACGGGTAGCCGCCGGCCGGGTCGAACTCGGTGGTCGGCGCATCGGTGACCTCGGTGGGCAGGTCCGAGAAGTCGTCGCCGTGGCCGTCGGCGCCACCGGCCGGCCCCCCGTCACGCGGCCCGTCGCCGTTCTCCTCGCCGTCGTCGCCGGGGTCGTCGCCGTCGGTGGTCTTGCGTCCGCGCCAGATCAGCAGCGCCCAGGTCAGCAGCAGCACGGCGCCGAGCACCCCGAGGATGATCGGTACGTACAGTCCGCCCCACTTGAGCAGGTTCACGTACTTCTCGGCGCGGTCCACCTGCTGGGAGACGGTCTGATCGCTCCACTGGAAGGTGGCCTTGAGCGCATCCATCCGGAAGTCGCGGACGGCCTTCGGGGTGGAGTCGTCGTCGGCATCCGGGTACCGGAAGTAGAAGTGCTGATCCTCGCGGCCGTTGACGATGGTGCCGGTGACGGGCTCGACGTATACGTGGCGGGTGGCCGTCGCGTAGCGATGCAGCGAATACATGTCGTTGCGCTTGACGCCCTTGCCGGTGATTCCCCACCACTTGGCGGGCATGTTCAAGATGGTGCCCAGCGGTGCGTCGTCGTTGGCGTCGGGCAGTTCGGAGAGGTCGGTCTCGGGGACCTCGGAGACGAAGTGGTACACCTTCAGCCCGTCGATGGTCTCCTCGCCGACGAACTCGGCGGGATTGTCACTGCGGGTGTTCAGGTCGTAGTAGTAGTACGACTTCTTCTTGACGTCGAAGCCGAACTTGTACTGGAAGCCCTTACGGTCGTCGAGCGGCACGGACACGTCCTCGACCGTTCCGTCGCCGGTGACCGCCGCCAGCTGCAGGCTGCTCACCTCGCCGTTCGGTGCGGAGGTCTTCCGGTTCACCGAGACGCGGTCGATGGTGGAGCTGAGCAGGGCGTCGTTGCAGTCGCGCTCCTCGTCCGCGGCGGCCGCGGTGGGCTCGGTCTCCTCGCCGTCGGCGTCGCGGGTGCGGTCGATCATCACCGTCTGCGCGGACTGCACCGTGGCCTGCTCGCTGTTCGACGGTTCGACGATCACCGAGCGGCGCTGCTGGGTCAGATCCGCGTCGAGGGTGCGGGCCTTGGATTCACCCACCGAGCAGCGGTCGAAGACCACCGCCGGAAACCGCTCGTTGCCGCCGTCCGGGTCGACCGTATTGGCCACCGAGGTGATGTCCAGATCCAGCGGGACCACTTTGAGCTTGGGCACCAGGTAGGTCGGGATCGCGATCGCCGCGGCGATGAAGGCGGTGCCGAGGAAAGCCAGCAGCGCCAGCCAGAAACGTCTCATGGGATCGGTTCTCCCGGTGGTCGGTGGACGGGGCGTCTTCAAGGGTATTAGGTGTGACGGTTGCGACGTCTGAGGTCGACGAAGCCGGGCCGCGTCACCGGCGTGCGCTCACCGCTGCTGATCGGCCCGGCGATCACGCTGGGCCTCTTTCATGATTCCGGCCATGTAGCCGTAGATCTCCCGGTCGGAGACGGCCTTCCAGCGCGGCGCGAGCAGCTTCATGTACTTCTCCACGTACAGCAGCTGTTTGCCCACCAGGACCAGCTCGCGGGGCAGCCGGGCATCGTGCGCCTTGGCGACCGCGGCGAGCTGCCGGCCGAGGTCGGTGTAGCTCATCGAGCCCATCTCGGTGGTGGCCAGCGACGAGGTGGCCTTCTTCAGGTCGGCCCCGCCCTGGGCGGTCGAGCCGCCCTTGTGTACGGCACCGAGCAGGAAGATGGCCCGGCCGGCCGAGTCGTAGTCCTGTTTGACGATCAGGTCCACCACCAGCTGGCGCAGGATGCGGCGGGTGCGGGCGTCGAAGCGGCCGACGATGCCGAAGTCCAGCAGCACCAGCGTGCCGTGCTCGTCCACCAGCACGTTCCCGGCGTGCAGGTCGCCGTGGAAGAGGCCGCCGTGGAACGCCGAATCGAGCAGCGAGAGCAGCAGATTCCGGCAGAGCGCCTCACCGTCGTGGCCGGCGGCCCGGACCGCGGCCACATCGTCGATGCGGATCGCGTCGATGTACTCCATGGTCATCACCCGGCTGGTGGTGAACTCGTGGTACACCTCGGGCACCCGCACCCGGTCGCCGAACGGGCCCGGCTGCAGGCAGTCGAACCACTCGGCCATGGTGCTCGCCTCGTTGCGGAAGTCGAGTTCGGCGTCGAGGCCGTCGGCGAAGTCCTCCACCACGTGCCGTGCGCTGAGCATCCGCCCGTAGGACGAGATCTCGGCCAGCCCGGCGAGACGTTCGAGCAGGGCGACGTCCGGGGCCAGCCGGTCGGCGATGCCGGGCCGCTGGATCTTGACCACCACCTTCTCGCCGGTGGGCAGGACGGCGGTGTGCACCTGGGCGATCGACGCGGAGGCGATCGGCTCCGGATCGAACTGCGCGAAGACCTCTTCCGGCGGCGCGCCGAGCTCCTCGATGAGCACCTGCCGGATCTGAGCCGGCGGGGCCGGCGGCACCCGGTCGAGCAGCGACTCGAATTCGTCGGAGAGGGTCCGGCTGAACACCCCGGGGCTCGAGGCGATCAGCTGTCCGAGTTTGACGTAGGTGGGGCCGAGGTGTTCGAAGGTGGTCCGCACCTCGTGGGCCATGGCGGCGGTGTCCGGGGTCTGCCCGCGCAGCAGGCCGGAGGCGGAGTGGGCCAGAAATCGTCCGACGCCGAAGGCGGCATGGGCGGCGGTGGTGGTGAAGCGGGTCACCTCGTGCGTCGGCGACACCGGCGGCAGCTGCGCCCGGCCGGGGTCGGCAGGGGTATTGGTGGTCACCGTTCCGCAGTGTAGTCGGCTACGGCCGCGCGATCATCGCCCCGGAACGGTGGACTACGCTGGGCGCCAGGTTTTCGATCCCCGGTCGATAACCGGTGTGCGCAGAAGCCTTTTGCAATGGCGGGAGTGACCATGGACCAGCAGCAGCGAGTGGATCTGGTGATCGTCGGGGCCGGCGTGGCGGGCCTGACGGCCGCTCTCGCCGCCACCGAAGCCGGCCTGCGGGTGACCGTGCTGAACAAGGGCCGGCGCTGGCGGCCCGAAGCCCCGCACGGGACCGAGCAGTCCACGGCCACCTTTTACGCGCAGGGCGGGATCGCCGTGGTGGACCCGGACAACCCGGAGGACTCGGTGGCGCTGCACACCGAGGACACCGTGGTCGCCGGGGCCGGTCTGACCCTTCCCCGGCCCACCGAGTCGATCATCGCCGGCGGCTGGACCGCGGTCGAGCGGCTGGTGGACGCCGGGGCGCGATTCGACACCGGGGCCGACGGGAGCTTCCTGCGCACCCGCGAAGGCGGGCACACCGTGCGCCGCATCATCCACGCCGGCGGCGATGCCACCGGCGCCCAGGTGCAGGCGGCGCTGTCGCTGGCCGTGGACCGGGCCGGTATCGAGGTGATCGATCAGGCGCTGGTCCAGGAGGTGCTGACCGTGGACGGAACCGCGGCCGGGGTGGCCTACACCGATGCGGCCGGGGCGACGGCGGTGGTGGCCGCACCCACCGTGCTGCTGGCCGCCGGCGGGCTCGGGCACGTGTACGCCGCCACCACCAATCCGGCCGGGGCCACCGGAGACGGCATCGCCCTGGCCCTGCGCGCCGGCGCGGTGGTGGCCGATCTGGAGTTCATCCAGTTCCACCCGACCATGCTCTACGTCCCCGGCGCGCGCGGCCGGCGCACCCTGATCAGCGAGGCGGTACGGGGTGAGGGCGGGGTGCTGGTGGACGCCGACCGGGCGTCGGTCACCGCCGGGGTGCATCCGCTCGGCGACCTCGCACCGCGCGATGTGGTGGCCCGGGCGGTCACCGCCGCCATGGAGCGCACCGGCGCGCCCTGCGTCTACCTCGACATCGGCGCCGTCGATCGCTTCGCAGAGCGGTTCCCCACGGTGCTTGCAGGCGTGAACGCCTCCGGTGTGGCGATCGACGACGGCCTGCTGCCGGTGGTGCCCGGGGCGCACTATCTGTGCGGCGGCGTGGTGACCGATGTGCACACCCGCACCAGCGTGCCGGGGCTGCTGGCCGCCGGTGAAACGGCCCGCACCGGCCTGCACGGCGCCAACCGCCTGGCGTCGAACAGTCTGCTCGAGGGGCTCGTGATGGGTGGGCGGGCCGCGGCCGTGGCGGTGTCCGGGCGCGGCCGCGCCGTCGCCGAGCCGCCGTCGCCGTCGGCCACCGCGAGACCGGCCGCCGAACGCACGGTCCTGCAGGACGCCATGTCGGGGCTGGTCGCACTGCGGCGCAGTGCCGACGGACTGGCCGAGGTGGCGCGGATGCTCGAGGCGGCGCCCCGGCGCGAGACCAGCGATCCGGCGGCGGCCGAGGACGCCGCGCTCACCCTGGCGGCGCGGGCTGTCGTGGTTGCGGCCGCCGCCCGCACCGAGTCGCGCGGGTGCCATTACCGGGTGGATCATCCGCAGACGGCAGCGGTCGGAGAATCCCGTCTGTTCCGCTTGAACGACGCCGGTTTTCATGCCACGCCGGGTGGTAGCGGCGCGCGGGCGGCGACCGTAGACTGACGCGCAAACCATGGTGGGGACGAGGACGTGGTGGGGACGACGAGAGGTGCGTGGCTATGAGCGTTGACCGGTGCTGGTCTTCGATCGTCGCCCGGCCCGCAGATCGTGCTGCTCTGCGGATGGATCCCTCGGCCACCTGGCTGGTGGCCTGTGAGCTCGGGCAGGGGCATCCCGGCATGCACGCATCCGACGGCGGACGCGGGGGCGTGGCCCGCCGGCCGTGGCTGCTGTGGGGTGACTACGCGCGGGCGCCGCAGGCCTGCCGGGAACTCGAGCCGTGCCCCGGCACCGGCCCGGGCGCCGGGCGCTGTGAACTCTTCGCCGGTCATCCGGGGGTCCACCGGCCTCCGGTCCGTCCGGTCTACGACGGTGCCGGATCCGGCCGCGCCGGGTACGACGCCCCCGCCGCGCAGAGGGGCGCTCACGAAGGACCTGCCATGGGTAAGAAGAAGGGCAAGAAGCACGCCGCGCCGGAGGACCGTCCGGCACCGGACTCCCCGCCGCCTGCGCAGCCCGCCGCGACACCCCAGCCCGCACCGGCGCACTCGGCGCCGCATCAGGTCGTGTCGTATCAGTCGGCGCCGTATCAGGCCCCGGCGCTCGATGAGACGTCGACGATCACCTACCGCAGCCGTCCGACCAGCGAACCGACGCTGGTGACCAGGCCGTCGCCGCCACCACCCGAGTCGGTGACCATCGCTCCCGGTGATCCGCGCGGCCCGTTCATCGAGATCGTGCCGCCGGCCTCGGATCCGCAGGATCCGGGCGTCCACTGGCAGTACGCGCCGCGTCCGGACGCACAGCAGCCGGTGTCTGCGCAGCCGGAACCGCGGCGGCCCGAATCCCAGCGCGACCGCGTCCCCGCGGACCAGCTGATCGAGCACCGTGCCGATGCGGCACCGTCCGCGGCCGCCGTCGCCGCCGCGGCCGCTGCGGTGGCGCCGTCGATTTCGGCGGCCGCGGACCCGCAGGCCGATCCGGAGACCCGTCGTGAGGTCAGCGCGGCATTGCGCGAGGTCGCCGAGTCGCTGTCGAAGCTCGCCGAAAGCCTCGACCCGCACTGATTCCGTGCCGTCATGGTGGTGCCGGCACCACCGGGAAGACGCATCACAGGGCCATGTTTCCCATTGGCCGGCGCTCCTAGCGTGAGAGAGGTCAGCGAGACTTCACAACGACGGGAACGAATTCATGACGGCGATGACGGTGCAGGCATCCGGGGCGGAGTCGGCACACGAAGCCCTACGGTTGGCGTCGGTGACCAAGGTGTACGGGTCGGCGGAATCAGACACCCGGATCGTCGCGCTCGACGATGTCTCGCTGACCTTTCCCCGGAGTGGCTTCGTCGCGGTGATGGGTCCCTCCGGTTCGGTCTGCCGGTCGACGCCGCAGGTCATCGCCGGGTGCTCGCCGTACTCGAGTATCTGCAGTCCGCGTCCTGACCGCCCCCGCTGCGGATTCGGCACTACCGATTGATACCTATAGGGGGTATGGGTTGACAGGGCGTCGATGGAGGCGCACTCTGGAAGTCAGGAGGTCGAAATATGAGCGAGCACGACGATCAGGACCCGGCCGAACAGCACGCCGGGCACGGCTACATCGCCGATAAACAGCAGTACATCCGACGTCTGAAGCTGATCGAGGGCCAGGCCCGCGGACTGCAGCGGATGGTCGAGAACGAGGAGTACTGCATCGACATCCTCACCCAGCTCTCGTCCATGACCCGCGCCCTGCAGGCCGTCGGCCTCGGCCTGCTCGACGATCACCTCGGCCACTGCGTGGTCGGGGCGGCGCGCGAGAGCGATGCGGCCGCCGCCGAGAAGATCGACGAGGCCATGAAGGCCATCACCCGGCTCGTCAAGAGCTGAACCGCCACCGCACACCGGAAGGAATCGCCATGAGCACCACCGCCACCGTCACCGTCACCGGCATGACCTGCGGGCACTGCGCCGCCTCGGTCCGCGAGGAGGTCTCCGAGATCCCGGGCGTGACCGGCGTCGACGTGAACGTCGACAGCGGCGCCGTCGTGATCACCAGCGAGGCCGAGCTCGACCGCGCGCAGCTCGCCGCCGCCGTCACCGAAGCCGGCTACGCGCTGGCCTGACCGCACGCCGGGCCGGCCGGGCGCCGCAGCGCTCCCGGCCGTGTCCCGGCCGAAGGGGGAGAACGATCTCATGAGCAGCACGCCGGCGGAACTCGCCAGCAGACCGATGGTCCGCATCGGGGTCTTCACCGCCGCCCTGGCGGTGGTCTTCGGGGCACTGTTCGGCATCGGCCGGGCGGTGGGGCCCTGGGATGTCGACGACGCCCCGTCGCACGGCACCCACCAGATGCACGACGACTCGCACACACCTGAGGGAGGCGACCGATGACTGTCCCGGCCGATAAGCCCGCCGCGGATCCGACCGCCGCCGGGCAGCAGCAGGTGGATCTGGACCTGATGGGCATGACCTGCGCGTCGTGCGCCAACCGGATCGAACGCAAACTCAACAAGCTCGACGGGGTGGAGGCCACCGTCAACTTCGCCACCGAACAGGCGCACGTGCTGTTCGACGACGCGGTCTCGCCCGCCGACCTCATCGAGACCGTGCGGGCCGCCGGCTACGACGCCGCCGAGGTGGCGCCGGAGGTCCCCGAAGCCGGCCCGGACGCCGACGGTGAGCCCGCGCCCACCCGGGCCGAGACCGAACTGGCCGCCCTGCGTCAGCGGCTGATCGTCTCCGCCCTCCTCACCGTGCCGGTGATCGCGCTGTCGATGGTCCCGGCCTGGCAGTTCACCAACTGGCAGTGGCTGTGCCTGACTCTGGCCTCGCCGGTGGTGGTCTGGGGTGCGCTGCCGTTCCACCGGGCCGCATGGATCAACCTGCGCCACGGCGCCACCACCATGGACACCCTCATCTCGGTCGGCACCATCGCCGCCTACGGCTGGTCGATCTACGCCCTGTTCTGGGGCGCGGCCGGCACCCCGGGGATGACCCACGGCTTCGACCTGATCGCGTCCCGCGGCGACGGCTCCTCACACATTTATCTCGAGGCCGCCGCCGGTGTGACCACCTTCCTGTTGGCCGGACGCTACTTCGAGAAGCGCTCCAAGCTCAAGGCCGGCGATGCGCTGCGCGCGCTGGCCCGGGTCGGCGCCAAAGAGGTGACTCTGCTCGAGGACGGCATCGAACGACGGGTGCCGATCGACCGGCTGGCCGTTGGCCAGGAGTTCGTCGTCCGGCCGGGTGAGCGGGTCGCCACCGACGGCGTCATCGTGGCCGGCGACTCCGCGGTGGACCAGTCGATGATCACCGGTGAATCGGTGCCGGTGCAGGTGGGTGTCGACGACCAGGTGGTCGGCGGCACCGTCAACGCGGACGGTCGGCTGGTGGTGCGCGCCACCGCAGTCGGCTCGGACACCGCGCTGGCGCAGATCACCAAGCTCGTCGCCGACGCCCAGGCGGGCAAGGCCGACGTGCAGCGGCTGGCCGACCGGGTCTCGGCGTACTTCGTGCCGATCGTCATCGCGATCGCCGTGGGCGTGCTCGGCTTCTGGCTGGGCGTCGGCGGCGGCGCGGCACTCGCCTTCACCGCCGCCGTCTCGGTGCTGGTGATCGCCTGCCCGTGCGCGCTCGGACTGGCCACCCCCACCGCGCTGATGGTGGGCACCGGCCGCGGCGCCCAGCTGGGCATCCTGCTCAAGGGGCCCGAGGTGCTCGAGTCCACCCGCCGTGTCGACACCATCGCGCTGGACAAGACCGGCACGGTCACCACCGGGGTCATGGCCGTCACGCAGGTACTCCCGGCCGACGGCTACGACGCCGACGACGTGCTCGCCCGCGCGGCGGCCGTCGAGTCCGGCTCGGAGCATCCGATCGGCGTGGCCGTGCGCGCCCACGCCGGCGAACGCGGGCTGGCGCTGCCGGCGGTCACCGACTTCCGCAACCTGTCCGGGGCGGGCGTCACCGCCCGGATCGACGGCGCGACCGTCGCCGTGCGCGGCCCGCGCGATGTGGCCTCGCCGCTCGGCGACGAGCTCGGCGGGCAGCTGGCCCGCGCGCAGCAGGACGGTGCCACCGCGGTGATCGTCACCGTCGACGACGCGGTGGCCGGCCTGATCGTGGTCGCCGACCAGATCAAGCCGAGCTCGGCGGCGGCGATCGCCCAGCTCAAGCAGATGGGACTCACCCCGATCCTGCTCACCGGCGACAACGAGGGCGCCGCCCGGCACGTCGCCGCCCAGGTGGGCATCGACGAGGTGATCGCCGATGTCACCCCGAACGGCAAGATCGACGCGATCGCCGGCCTCCAGAAGCAGGGGCGTGTGGTGGCGATGGTCGGCGACGGGGTGAACGATGCCGCCGCACTGGCCGGCGCCGACCTGGGCCTGGCGATGGGCACCGGCACCGACGTGGCCATCGAGGCCAGCGATCTGACCCTGGTCAGCGGCGACCTGTGGGCGGTCTGCGATGCCATCAAGCTCTCCCGCAAGACCCTCAGCACCATCAAGGGCAACCTGTTCTGGGCCTTCGCCTACAACGTCGCGGCCATCCCGCTGGCGGCGGCGGCGCTGCTCAACCCGATGCTCGCCGGTGCGGCGATGGCGTTCTCGTCGGTGTTCGTGGTCGCCAACAGTCTGCGGCTGCGCGCCTTCAGGCCGTTCCCGCGCTGACGGCCGGGTGCTCGTGGGGCCTGCCGTGTGCCGTTCCCGCGGCGTAGTCTGAGATGTGAGGTGGGACACAGTCGAGTGAGGGGTCCGTCATGAGCAGCTGGAAGACCAGACTGAGCGCGGCCGCGGCCGCGGGGCTGACGGCGGCGACGCTCGGTGCCGGGGTGATCGCCGCCCCCGCCCAGGCGGCGCCGTCGTGCATCCCGAATCCGACGGCGCGCATCGCGCCGATCGCCACCGTGAACGCGCTGCGTGAGACGTGCACGTCCGCGCAGTTCGCCGGACTCTTCCGGCGTGCGGAGGCCGGCACGATTCCGCTCGGGGTCTACCGCGGGCAGGTGCGGCCGGTCGGCGGCCCGGACGCCGCGGCCTCGGCGGCGGCCGCCGCGATCTGGTCGGGCAAGACCTTCCATCGGGGCTGGCTGACCAACCGTGCCTTCGGCGGCGAGATCCTGCCGGCCGACGTCTACTACGCCCGCTCGGTGATCGACGGCAAGAAGGTGATCCGGGTGGACTACCGCCGCTCCGGGCTGGCCTTCGCGCACGACGAGCTGCGCCGTCTGCCCAACGGGGTCTACCTCGGCTACGGCTTCATCGGCGACGCGAAGGGTGTGGCCTTCTGGGTCTGGCGCTGACCGGCGGCTGTCGCATCCTGGTTTCGGGTTCGCTGCCTGAGCTCAGGCAGCGAACCCGAAACAACGCGGCGAATCCCGGGCCGCGCGCCGCACATCGGATGGACAGCTGTCCAGATCGGGCTCCAGATTTACTAGAACATGTTCTATTCGTGGTTTAGGCTGACTCGCATGAGTGGCCTGGATCTACCGGAAACCGTTGACCTGTCCGACGTCGCGGAGTTCAGCGACACCGTCGACGTCCTCGTGCTCGGCGCGGGGATGGGTGGCTGCTGTGCGGCCGTCGAGGCGGCCGAGGCCGGGGCGAGGGTGCTGGTCCTGGAACGCTCGGCGGCGGCCGGCGGCACCACCTGCATGGCCGGCGGACACTTCTATCTCGGCGGCGGGACCGTGGTGCAGCGGGCCACCGGCCACCACGACACCGCCGAGGAGATGGAGAAGTACATCACCGCGGTCTCCCGCGATCCGGAGCCGGACAAGATCCACGCCTACTGCCAGGACTCCGTCGAGCACTGCGACTGGCTCGAAGCGCTCGGCTTCGAGTTCGAGCGCAGCTACTACCCGGAGAAGGCCGTGATCCAGCCCAACACCGAGGGGCTGATGTACACCGGCAACGAGAAGGTCTGGCCGTTCAAGGATCTCGCCGTGCCAGCCCCGCGCGGGCACAAGGTGCCCGTTCCCGGCGACACCGGCGGCGCCGGGATGGTGATCGAGCTGCTGGTCAAGCGGCTCGGCGAACTGAACGTGCCGATCCGCTACGAGGTGGGCGGCCGGAAGCTGATCGTCGACGGCGACCGCGTGGTGGGGGCCTGCTGGCGCAGCGCCGACGGCACCGAGGGCAGTATCCGGGCGGACTCGGTGATCATCGGCGCCGGCGGCTTCGTGATGAACCCCGACATGGTGGCGCAGTACACCCCGCAGCTCGCCGAGAAGCCGTTCACCCTCGGCAGCACCTACGACGACGGTCTGGGAATCCGGATGGGCGCGTCGGTGGGCGCGCAGCTCAAGCACATGGACAGCGCCTTCCTCACCGCCCCGGTCTATCCGCCGTCGATCCTGCTGACCGGGATCATCGTCAACAAGGAGGGCACGCGCTTCGTCGCCGAGGACTCCTACCATTCGCGCACCTCCGGTTTCGTGATGGACCAGACCGACCACGCCGCGTACCTGATCGTCGACGAGGCGCACATGGAGCGGCCCACGATGCCGCTCATCGAGTTCATCGACGGCTGGGAGACCGTCGACGAGATGGCCGCCGATCTGGGCCTGGACCCGCAGGTGCTGGGCGCGACGCTCGACCGGTACAACCACTACGCCGCCAAGGGCGAGGATCCGGACTTCCACAAGAGCGAGGAGTTCCTCGCCGCGCAGGACACCGGCCCCTGGGCCGCCTTCAACCTCAGTCTGGGCAAGGCGCTCTACGCCGGCTTCACCATCGGCGGCATGGCCACCACGCTCGACGGCCAGGTGCGCCGCGAGGACGGCAGTGTGATCGACGGACTGTACGCGGTCGGCGCCTGCGCCGCGAACATCGCCCAGGACGGCAAGGGCTACGCCAGCGGGACGCAGCTCGGCGAAGGCTCCTACTTCGGTCGACGGGCCGGGCGGCACGCCGCCGCGGCTGTGTCGGCGACGCCCGCGGTCCATGCGGAGTGACCTAGCTAACGCGCCCGCGGCGCCGGATACGCCGCGTGCTATCTTTTTGCCACGTTTTCCATAGCGGGTCCCGCCGTCAGGTCCGGGCCCGCGGCAAGCGCGCCGAGTTCGACGACGCACCGGCCGTTGCCCGTCATCCCAGCACCGGGAATCCTCCCCGAGGCTGGCTGCCGCGCATCGTCTGACTGCGACGCCGTACTCGCGCGACCTTCACGAGATCAAGGTGTGAGTATGAGGGTGGGAGGGGCAGTGACATGCTGATCGGCATCCCCCGGGAATCGAAAGCCGGCGAGACCCTCGTCGCGGCGACCGCCAAGACGGTCGGCCAGCTCCAGCAACTCGGCTACGACGTCATCGTCGAATCCGACGCCGGCGCCAGGGCCGAACAGCCGGATGCGGCCTTCGTCGAGGCCGGTGCCCGCATCGGCACCACGCAGGAGACCTGGTCGGCCGACGTGGTGATCAAGGTCAACGCGCCGACCGATGCCGAGATCGGTCTGCTGCGCCGCGGCGCGACGGTCATCTCGATGATGGCCCCCGGCCGCAACCCCGAACTGGTGCAGAAGCTGGAGCAGGCGGGCGTCACCGCGCTGGCCATGGACGCGGTTCCGCGTATCTCCCGCGCCCAGTCGATGGACGTGCTGTCCTCGCAGGCCAACGTCGCCGGCTATCGCGCCGTCGTCGAGGCCGCCCACGAATTCGGCCGGATGTTCACCGGCCAGGTGACCGCGGCCGGCAAGATCCCGCCGGCCCGCGGCTTCGTCGTCGGCGCCGGTGTGGCCGGCCTCGCCGCGATCGGCGCC
>NZ_JBJURU010000013.1:114268-120193 GCF_046098115.1 Gordonia sp. VNK21
CCGGCCACGCAGCAGCTTGAGCCGCGCGAACGGCGCCCGGGCCTGGACTGCCGCCCTGGGCGATACCTTTTGCACCGTTTTTCTATCGTGCGCCGCATAGGCCGCGGCGCCCGCGCAATCGATCCAGTGAGGCGTACCTGGCGCCCGCAGCGGCTGTGTCGGCGCCGCCGCACGGCGGGCCGGGCAGCTGGCTTCATCCTCGGAAGCGGCTCGACGCAGGGCGACCGCATCGGGAACGGCAGGACCCGCTACAAGCGCCGCGTCCGCGGCTGGCGCATGTCAGGCAGCTAGTGTGACGGCAGGAGCGCCGCGTGGACCGGCAGCTCGCACCACCGGTACGGCGGCTACCACTTCGGCCGCATCTCGCGGAACGGGTCTGACTCCAACTTCCGCCGGGTCCCCGGCCACAGGACGCGCCGCTCCTTGAGGAGCGAGAACACCTTCAGGCCTAGGAGCGGGAACCGCCGCATCACCAACATGGCCAGCTCGCAGCGCGGGTCGTGGACGCCCAGGTCCGGGTCTAGCCGCCGGTAGAGCAGCTGCCAGAGGGTCGGCAGCTACTTGAGCTACTCGCCGTAGCACCCGGCGAGGTACACGCGGAGCAGCTGCTAGTCCATGCGCCGCACCAGCCAGACCAGGTAGTGCTTTGGCCTCCACGCGCGCCACGTTTTCCATAGCGGGTCCCGCCGTCAGGTCCGGGCCCGCGGCCAGCGCGCCGAGTTCGACGACGCACCGGCCGTTGCCCGTCATCCCAGCACCGGGAATCCTCCCCGAGGCTGGCTGCCGCGCATCGTCTGACTGCGACGCCGTACTCGCGCGACCTTCACGAGATCAAGGTGTGAGTATGAGTGTGGGAGGGGCAGTGACATGCTGATCGGCATCCCCCGGGAATCGAAAGCCGGCGAGACCCTCGTCGCGGCGACCGCCAAGACGGTCGGCCAGCTCCAGCAACTCGGCTACGACGTCATCGTCGAATCCGACGCCGGCGCCAGGGCCGAACAGCCGGATGCGGCCTTCGTCGAGGCCGGTGCCCGCATCGGCACCACGCAGGAGACCTGGTCGGCCGACGTGGTGATCAAGGTCAACGCGCCGACCGATGCCGAGATCGGTCTGCTGCGCCGCGGCGCGACGGTCATCTCGATGATGGCCCCCGGCCGCAACCCCGAACTGGTGCAGAAGCTGGAGCAGGCGGGCGTCACCGCGCTGGCCATGGACGCGGTTCCGCGTATCTCCCGCGCCCAGTCGATGGACGTGCTGTCCTCGCAGGCCAACGTCGCCGGCTATCGCGCCGTCGTCGAGGCCGCCCACGAATTCGGCCGGATGTTCACCGGCCAGGTGACCGCGGCCGGCAAGATCCCGCCGGCCCGCGTCTTCGTCGTCGGCGCCGGTGTGGCCGGCCTCGCCGCGATCGGCGCCGCGTCGGCGATGGGCGCCGTGGTGCGTGCCTTCGACGTGCGGCCCGAGGTGGCCGAGCAGGTCGAGTCGATGGGCGCCGAGTTCGTGCACGTCGACTTCGAGGCGGAGAAGTCCGAGGACGGCTACGCCAAGGAGATGACCGCGGAGCAGGAGGCGGCCACCGCGTCGATGTACGACGAGGAGGCCCGCAACGCCGACATCGTCATCACCACCGCACAGATCCCCGGCCGCCCCGCGCCGCGGCTGATCACCGCCGAGACCGTCGCCGCCATGAAGCGCGGCTCGGTGATCGTCGACATGGCGGCCTCGAGCGGCGGCAACGCCGCCGGTGCCGTCGCCGACGAGAAGGTGGTCACCGACAACGGGGTGACCATCTTGGGCTACACCGATCTGGCCGGCCGGCTGCCGGCGCAGACCTCGCAGCTCTACGGCACCAACATCGTCAACCTGCTCAAGCTGATCACCCCGGCCAAGGACGGGGAGCTCACGCTCGACTTCGACGACGTGGTCCAGCGCGGTATCACCGTCACCCACAACGGCGAGGGCATGTGGCCGCCGCCTCCGGTGCAGGTGTCGGCGGCGCCCAAGGCCGCAGCCGCCGAAGCCGCTCCGGTCGAGGAGCCCAAGGAGCCGATGTCGGCCGGCAAGAAGATCGGTCTGGTCCTGCTCGGGATCGTGGCCTTCTTCCTGGTCAACGCGTTTGCTCCGGATCCGATCCCGCAGCACTTCACGGTGCTGATGCTGGCGATCGTGATCGGCTACTACGTGATCGGCAATGTGGCGCACGCGCTGCACACGCCGCTGATGTCGGTGACCAACGCCATCTCGGGCGTCGTGGTGGTCGGTGCGCTGCTGCAGGTGGCGACGACCGATACGACGATCCTGGTGCTGTCGACGATCGCCATCCTGCTCGCTTCCATCAACATCTTCGGTGGCTTCGCGGTCACGCGTCGGATGCTCGCCATGTTCAGCAAGGGGGCCTGACGACCCATGACCATCAACTCGATCTCCATTGCGGCGTACATCGTCGCCTCCCTGCTGTTCATCCTGTCGCTGGCCGGGCTGAGCAAGCACGAATCCGCCAAGAGCGGTCTCACCTACGGCATGGTCGGCATGGTCATCGCGCTGGCCGCGACCATCGCCCTGGCCGTCGACGACTTGAACGAGCTGTCCTTCGCCGGCGTCTCGTTCAGCAAGTGGCTGCCGATCGGACTGCTGATCGGCGCCATGATCATCGGTGCGCTGATCGGTCTGTGGCGCGCCAAGATCGTCGAGATGACGGGCATGCCCGAGCTCATCGCGCTGCTGCACTCCTTCGTGGGTCTGGCCGCCGTGCTCATCGGCTGGAACGGAGCCATCCAGGGGCCGCACTTCGATCATGTGGCCGCGGAGGATCACGGCGCCATCATCGGCATCCACGCCGCCGAGGTCGCGATCGGCATCTTCATCGGTGCGGTCACCTTCACCGGTTCGATCGTCGCCAACCTGAAGCTGTCGGCGCGGATGAAGTCCTCGCCGCTCATGCTGCCCGGCAAGAACCTGATCAACGTCGGTTCGCTGGTGGCCTTCGTGGTGCTCACCGGTGTGTACGTGGCACGCGACGTCAAGGACGACACCACCGGCTATGTGCTGCTCGCGGTGATCACCGCGCTGGCGCTGGCCCTCGGCTGGCACCTGGTGGCCTCCATCGGCGGCGGCGACATGCCGGTCGTGGTGTCCATGCTGAACTCCTACTCCGGTTGGGCCGCAGCCGCATCGGGCTTCCTGCTCAACAACGATCTGCTGATCGTCACCGGTGCGCTGGTGGGGTCCTCGGGTGCCTACCTGAGCTACATCATGTGCAAGGCGATGAACCGCTCGTTCATCTCGGTGATCGCCGGCGGGTTCGGCATCGAGGCCGGACCGGCCGACGACACCGACTACGGCGAGCACCGCGAGATCAAGGCCGACGCGGCCGCGGAACTGCTGGCCGACGCCAAGTCCGTGGTCATCACCCCCGGCTACGGCATGGCCGTGGCCCAGGCGCAGTACCCGGTGGCCGATCTGACCGCCAAGCTGCGGGCCAAAGGCGTGGACGTGCGCTTCGGCATCCACCCGGTGGCCGGCCGTCTGCCCGGGCACATGAACGTGCTGCTGGCCGAGGCCAAGGTGCCGTACGACATCGTGCTGGAGATGGACGAGATCAACGACGACTTCCCGGAGACGGACGTGGTGCTGGTGATCGGCGCCAACGACACCGTCAATCCGGCCGCCGCCGAGGATCCGGGTTCGCCGATCGCCGGCATGCCGGTCCTCGAGGTGTGGAACGCCAAGGACGTCGTCGTGTTCAAGCGGTCGATGGCCGCCGGTTACGCCGGTGTGCAGAACCCGCTGTTCTTCCGGGACAACACGCAGATGCTCTTCGGTGACGCCAAGGACCGCGTCGAGGACATCATCGCCGCGCTCTAGCCTGGTTCTTTCATCGGTGAATTCGACTCGCCGACCCTGATGCATGAAGAAAGGTGCTCTCACCTGCGATAATCGTTCTTGCGACAGTCCGATTACGTCAGAGCGAGGGAGCACCTTTCTGGTGAGTAACTCTACCGTGTTCTACCCACACATCCGCGCCACCGGCGACGGCGAGAACCTCGTGTCCCACGCCGGAACCATCCTGTTGACCCGAACAGTCGAGGTCAGCGGCCTCGCGGCCGAGTTGTCGACCGCACTCGCGCCGTGGCGCACGCCCGCCGCAGTCCATGATCCGGGCAAGATCATCGCCGACCTCGCCGTCGCACTGGTCGCCGGCGGCGACTGCCTCGCCGACATCGCCACCATCCGCGAACAACCCGACACGTTCGGCCACGTCGCCTCCGACCCGACCGTCTCCCGCCTGATCTCAACGCTGGCCGCCTCGCCGGTCCAGGCGTTGTCGGCGATCGCTGCGGCTCGAGCAGCGCCCCGGGCACGGGTGTGGGCGTTGGCCGGTCCTGCTGCTCCGAACCACGGGATTTCGGCGAAGAACCCACTGGTCATCGACCTCGACGCAACCCTGGTCCCCGCACACTCGGACAAGCAGTCAGCGGCGGGAAACTACAAGGGCGGCTACGGTTTTCATCCGATGACCGCGTTCATCGACCACGGGCCCGGCGCGACCGGAGAAGCCGGAACGATCCTGCTACGACCAGGCAATGCCGGATCGAACACCGCCACCGACCACATCACCACCACCCAGCAGTCGTTGGCGCAGATCCCCGACCGACCACCGCGTCCCGGCCGCAAGATCCTGATCCGTACCGACTCGGCCGGCGCCACTCACGACTTCCTCGACTACCTGCACAAACAGCGAGTCTCGTACTCGGTCGGATTCGGTCTCGATGCCCGGTTGGGTGAGATCATCGACCGACTCCCGAAGAAGGCATGGACTCCGGCCTACAACAGCGACCGCGAGCAGCGAGACGGCGCCGACGTCGCCGAGTTGACCGGAGTGATCGACCTGTCGGGGTGGCCGCCGGGGATGCGGGTGATCGTGCGGCGGGAGAAACCCCATCCCGGTGCACAGCTGCGGATCACTGACCGCAACGGGTGGCGATTGACCGCGTGCGCCACGAATACCACGCGCGGGCAGCTGGCTGATCTGGAACTACGGCACCGCCGACGCGCCCGGTGCGAGGATCGGATCCGGCAGGGCAAAGACTGCGGGCTGTTGAACCTTCCGTTGTTCTCGTTCGCGCAGAACCAGGTGTGGACCTCGATCGTAGCGTTGGCGATCGATCTGAACGCGTGGATGCAGATGCTGGCGTTGACCAGCACTGATGCCCGCACGTGGGAGTTGAAGACATTGCGTCTTCGGTTGTTCGCGATCGCGGCTCGGATCGCTCGGCACGCCCGTCAGCGACGGCTGCGGTTCGATGCCCGTGCCAAGTACACCGGTCTGCTGATCGCCGGGCTCGATCGTCTCGACGGCTACCCGAACAGCACGTGACCAGCGTGTCCTGACGTATCCGAACGACCTGAAAGACACCCTCCGGGCCCGTGAAACCCGGCCGTGATCCGGCGGCAACCGGCCAGCCTGTCGTACCCGAACCGCAAAATCAGCCCTGCCGCAATCAATCCGAACCGCTCAGGCAGGGATAGGCACCGGATGAAAGATCGAGGCTAACCGTCGTCTCGTGGAAATAAGATCAGGAGCCCATTATGTAAGACGAAGTTGTTGTAGAGAACGGCGTTACACGGGGAACACGTTTTGTTGCGGTGGAACTTTGATATATCTCTCAAAAGAGAACGCTAGTGACAAATACACCATGGACGCATCCCGCCGGCACACTCGACGGGGTCGCTGCGCGACCAGCTCATCGAACTGATGTGAGTAGTTCGACCAGGACAACGACGCCGAGCAACGAACCGACACCGACGCCATGATCAGGACCATCACCAGGTTCGCTTCGATCAGTGAACTCGAGTGGGCCGGCAGGCTGCCTGAACATATGGGCGGTGGAGAACAGCAAAGGCCTCGGCCATCCTGTCGCTGTG
>NZ_JBJURU010000013.1:120203-122261 GCF_046098115.1 Gordonia sp. VNK21
CCTAGGCTAGGAGCGTGGCCCGCGCAGCCGCCACGGCATCAAGGTCTAGTCGGTCGACGGGCGCGCACCATAAGCACCGCTTGCGCCAGTTAGCGGTGGGCAACGCCAGTCACTAGGCGTCGACACGTGGCCCTACCCCAAAGAGGGCGGCGTGCTAGTGGGCGTAGGGGCCGCCGGTGGGGCTGTCCAGCTAGTGAGGCCAGTTGAGCCGCTGCAGCCGCGGCAGAGCGACGAGCGCCAGCGACAACATCCGGCCTCAGGTACCGGCACCGCCGACGCGCCCGGTGCGAGGATCGGATCCGGCAGGGCAAAGACTGCGGGCTGTTGCACCTTCCGTTGTTCTCGTTCGCGCAGAACCAGGTGTGGACCTCGATCGTAGCGTTGGCGATCGATCTGAACGCGTGGATGCAGATGCTGGCGTTGACCAGCACTGATGCCCGCACGTGGGAGTTGAAGACATTGCGTCTTCGGTTGTTCGCGATCGCGGCTCGGATCGCTCGGCACGCCCGTCAGCGACGGCTGCGGTTCGCTGCCCGTGCCAAGTACACCGGTCTGCTGATCGCCGGGCTCGATCGTCTCGACGGCTACCCGAACAGCACGTGACCAGCGTGTCCTGACGTATCCGAACGACCTGAAAGACACCCTCCGGGCCCGTGAAACCCGGCCGTGATCCGGCGGCAACCGGCCAGCCTGTCGTACCCGAACCGCAAAATCAGCCCTGCCGCAATCAATCCGAACCGCTCAGGCAGGGATAGGCACCGGATGAAAGATCGAGGCTAACCGTCGTCTCGTGGAAATAAGATCAGGAGCCCATTATGTAAGACGAAGTTGTTGTAGAGAACGGCGTTACACGGGGAACACGTTTTGTTGCGGTGGAACTTTGATATATCTCTCAAAAGAGAACGCTAGTGACAAATACACCATGGACGCATCCCGCCGGCACACTCGACGGGGTCGCTGCGCGACCAGCTCATCGAACTGATGTGAGTAGTTCGACCAGGACAACGACGCCGAGCAACGAACCGACACCGACGCCATGATCAGGACCATCACCAGGTTCGCTTCGATCAGTGAACTCGAGTGGGCCGGCAGGCTGCCTGAACATATGGGCGGTGGAGAACAGCAAAGGCCTCGGCCATCCTGTCGCTGTGGCTGCTCGAGCAGGGGAATCGGTTGTCGATGTCCCTCCACCGAGACCGCCCGAGTGCGCCAGCTCTCCCGCGCGGCGGGCCGCTGATGCGGTGCGGGCGGCGCAGCGGGACCGGCAACAGGTACTCGACTGTGAGGCGGCGGGTGACAGCCGGGGTTGCAGCAACCACAAGGTGAGCCCGGCAGGTCGTCCCACGCCGCGGCGATCGCGCCGCCGTGCGCCATCGCCGAGAGTCGTGACATGCAGGGGCGCTGCGGCAAAGAGGGAAGCTTGTCGGCTGAGCAGCGGGTAATCGACCAGTACCGCCAACCATTTGAAGCCATTCTGCAAAGCTCTCATGCCCGCGAGGAACTAGACGACTTCGACATCGAACTCGCAATGTGCCAACTTCTCGGACCGCTGGTATTTCGCACGAAGAACCGGGCTACGAAACATCGACCGGCACGACTGCGCGCACATCGTTGACGACTTCCTCGCCGCCCACCAACGCACACACACCCCTCAACCGGAACGCACGATCAACCCGACCGCAACGCAAAGAATCGGTCGAATCGCGCCGCCACTGGCAAAACAAGTTCGGCGAATGGCTCGCTGCCAAACATGGTCAGTCCACTTAGCGGCGGGACGCGAACCCGGGATGACTGAATGGCAGACCACGTGAGAAGGCGACGCCTATGGTCGCGCCCGCGCCATCGATGATTCCCCACGTCGTTTCCAACAGGTGTGCGGCGAAGAACTTGTCGTCCACCCCTTGCTCACGACCGCCGTCGGTCCACCACTGCGTCGCAGATAGACCAGAACCCAGAATGGACGCCACGGCCATGGGAATAATCGAGGTATCTGCATGAATACGCTGCAGAGAGTCAGTAAACCGACCGGCGATGACCTCCATCACCGACCTCAATTGC
>NZ_JBJURU010000014.1:0-74392 GCF_046098115.1 Gordonia sp. VNK21
CCAGCGTTCGGCGTTGGCGTCACTGCCGGTGGCCGCAATCCACACGCAGGCGGACAGCACGGACACGCCGAGCCTCCACACCATGCGTGTCGTGCACGCGCTCATCAGATTCGACACAGCGATTTCCTTACTCTTGCCGGCCTCGGCGGTGCGGCCGAACCCGTCTCGGCTCAGTTCTGTGTGATCGAGACGCTGACTGATTCCGCACCACGGTGATTCGGGTGCGCACGACTATATCCTGCTGTGTCACGCGAGCTGACTCGCACCATGCGACGGCCCGTAGACGAAGCGCCACAACGGCGTTCGACGACGGCAGCCACTGACAGGGGACGGCCGACCCGCACAAGACCCGCCCTGAACCCCCCGGAAAACAGATGAGTCGCGACATCGTGTGTCAACGATGTCGCGACTCATCACACTGCGGAAGCGGAGGGATTTGAACCCCCGGTCCTGTTACGGACGCTCGCTTTCAAGGCGAGTGCATTCGGCCGCTCTGCCACGCTTCCCTGGCGTTCCAGACTAGCGCACCGCCCGACGCCGCCGGCGCCTAGCGCACAGCGCAGAATTTGGGCGACCTGACCGACCTCAGGGGTCGGTCCGGTCGCCCAAGTTTCTCGAGTCGGCGCCGAAGCGGGTCAGTGCGGAGCCGTCAGACCCGGTCCGGTGATCAGCGGCATGTCCAGGGTGGTGCGGATCCCCGGCTCGGCCCTGCGCACCGCCGGAATCGCGTTGACCACCCGGCTCACCCCCGCGGCGATGGCCGCGTGATTGTGATCGCCCCGGGCGCTCGACGGCGTGACGTCCACGACGTACGACGGCTCACCGGTGATCTCCACCCTGTAGGCGCCCTCGCCGTGGTGCGGCCGCGGCCAGTCCGGCCGCAGATCCGACCGCAGCCGGGTGACGTGCTCGACCACGATCGCCTCGCGGCCCTCCACCACACCGACGATCTCGAAGCGCACCGCCGCACGCGTGCCCTTCTCGATCCGGCCCGCCGCGATGTCGAACGACTCCGGCGCCGGCTCGCTCTCGTGCCGCTCGAGCACCTCGTCGATCGTCACCCCGAAACCCTTCGCCAGGATCTGCAGCGTGGTCCCCCACGCCATCCCCAGCACCCCGGGCAGGAAGAGCATCGGCGTCTCCTCGAGCGGTTTGCCGAAGCCCATCACCTCGAACATCACCGCCGCACCGTCATAGGTGGCGTAGTCGGCCAGCTCCATGCACCGGACCTGCTCGACGCGCTGACACGTGCCGGCCAGCGCGAAGGGCAGCAGATCGTTGGCGAACCCCGGATCCACCCCGCTGATGAAGATGCTCGTCCCCGCCTCCCGTGCGGTGGCCTGCAGTTTGTCGATCGCCTTGTCGGGCATGACGCCCCACGGATAGACGAGCCCGACCGGCGAGGTGCCCACCACGTCTATCCCGGCGGCCAGCAGTCTGCGGCAGTCCTCGAACGCCTCCACCGGCCGGATGTCACCCATCGCGCAGTAGACCACGCATTCCGGCCCGGCCGCGATCAACTCGTCGAGGGTGTGCACGGCGGCGATCCCGGTGTGCACCCCGGCCCCGGCGAGTTCGCCGGCGTCCCTGCCCACCTTCTCCGGCGTCGAGACGCACAGGCCGACCAGTTCGAAACGAGGATCCTCGATGAGCTGCGTCAAGCCGATGCGCCCGGCGTTCCCGGTTCCGACGTGCCCGACACGAATGGTCATGAAAAGAATCCTCCTCACCCCCGACAACGGCCTCGCGAGCCATCGCCGCAGGTAGATGTACATCTGTTTGGACTAGTGTCCAGTTCAGTAGAACACGAAGCCTCCGGCAATAGGTAGAACTTGTTCTCATTCATGGTTTCAACAGGTATGTTTCTGCCCATGGGACGTGTAGACGACAAGGTCGTGATCATCACCGGCGGCGCTCGGGGCATGGGTGCCGAGCATGCGCGGGCACTCGTCGCCGAGGGCGCCAAGGTGCTCATCGGCGACGTGCTCGACGACGAGGGACGGGCGCTCGCCGCGGAGATCGGGCCGTCGGCCCGCTACCTGAATCTCGACGTCACGAGTGAGGACGACTGGACCACCGCCGTGGAGACGGCCATCCGCGAATTCGGCACGATCACCGCTCTGGTGAACAACGCCGGCATCGTCAACGGTGCGCCGATCCAGAAGTTCCGGGTGGACAAGTGGCGGCAGATCATCGACGTGAACCTCACCGGCACCTTCCTGGGTATCCGGGCCGTCACCGAGCCGCTGATCGCCGCCGGCGGCGGTTCCATCATCAACGTCTCGTCGGTGGAAGGTCTGCGCGGCAGCCCGTGGGCGCACGGCTACGTCGCCTCCAAGTGGGCGGTGCGCGGCCTGGCCAAGTCGGCCGCCCTCGAACTCGCCCCGCACAATGTGCGCGTCAACTCCATCCACCCGGGCCTGATCCGCACTCCGATGACCGAGGGCCTGCCCGCGGGCATGGTGAAGGTGCCGATGGGCCGCCAGGCCGAACCCAGCGAGGTCGCCACCTTCATCGTCTTCCTGGTCAGTGACGAGTCCTCGTACGCCACCGGCGCCGAGTTCGTGATGGACGGCGGCCTGTCCACCGACGTGCCGCACAACTGACACCGGGCGGTCCGGGCGGCTGCGCTACGCCGTCCCCGCCGTCCGGACGGTCTCGCCGCGCCCCGGAACCAGCAGCACGCCCGCTGCGCCGGCGACGGCGAAGCAGACCAGCGTCACCCACGGCCACACGGTCACCACCATCGTGTCCGCCTGCAACAGCACAGACGAACCGAACAGCTCCTCCCGCCGCTGCTCGTCGAGCAGGAACCACAGCGCCGCGGCACCACCGAGGGCTGCACCGATGATCACCAGGTACCCCGCGGCGTACGGCCGGTACGACGGGCTCAACCGCCACAGCGCCACCGCGACCAGTGCGCAGCACACCACCAGCAGCAGCGCCCCCACCGTTCCGGAGGCGCCCGTGGCCGTGAACTCCTGCGGCGCCCCGGCCCGGGCCACCTGCTCCTGCGCCGGATCCGCAGTGTCGGGGATCGACGATCCGGTGACCCGTGCCCACGGAAGCAGCAGTGCCGCGGCCGCGGCGACGGCTGCTCCCAGGACGAGCGCCCCGGCGATCGCCCCCGCCCGGCGCCCGGTCACCGGCGGCGCCGGCTCAGCGGCCGTCACGGTGTCGGGGCGGGTTGCTCCGTGCCCTGCCCACCGGACCGGTCTCCCTGCCCGCCGGTCCCCGTCAGATCGGGCACGCCTGCGCCGATCGACCCGTCCTGGGCGACCCCGGCGATGTCCGCGACATCGGTGATCAGCCAGTTCTCGTCACGGTCGAGGGTGATCGTGTACGGGGTGATGATGTTGAGTCCGGACGGGTTCTGCGTGCTGGTCAGCTTGGTGTCGACGAAGACCTGCACCACGAACTGCCGGTCGGCGCGCACGTCAACGGTCGTGGCGGCGATCAGGGTGCCGGTCTGCGACCACTGCACCTCCTGGAACAGCGGCGTCACCGTCTTCACTGCGGTGTCGAACCGGGAGCTCAGCTCGCTCGCCGTACCCCGCTTGAGCGTCTCCGCCCAGCCCGGAAGGTCCTGATAGCTCAGGGTGGCCGCCGCGGCGGCGTAGTCGCCGGCCACCTTCTCGGCAGCCGCCTTGTCCCGGTCGAGCCGCTGCAGATCCGAGAGTCGAGTGTCCCGGTCGGTGAAGAGCCAGGCCAGCACCGACATGGCGACCAGTGCGGTCACGCACAGCGCCGTCATGGTGACGACGACCGGGTGCCGACGCGGATTGAGGTACTCGCGCAGCCTGCTGACGGGCGACCGTTCCTTCTCCCGCCGCAGCCGATCGGCCTCGGCCTGTGCGACGGCCTCCTGCCGGGCCTGCTCGAGCCGCGCGGCCTCGTCCCGCTTGCGCTTCTTCTTTTTCTTCTTCTCGGCGCCCACCGGGCCGGACTCGGTCTCAGCTGTCTCCTTCTGGGCCACAGCGGTTTCCGTCTGCTCCTCGGCTGCTTCCGTCTGCGCCCCGGCGGTTTCCGCATCCGTGGTGGACTCCGGCTCGGCTGCGGCCGGCGTGGAGAGCTCGGCCGGGCCGGACTCGGCGGCGTCGTCTCGGCGATCGGGCGTATGCGACATCGATTCTCATTCCTACTTCGGCAGGTCCACCGAGAGACGCAGTGCATCCCCGGGCAGCGCCTGCATGGCTGCGGTCAGCAGAGTGGCGACGTTGAGCGTGCCGAGCATCGCGGCCCCCGACTCCTGTGCGGCCGGGGTGAGCACCTGCGCGAGCCGGCCGATCGGCGGCACCAGCAGACCGACGGTGGCCGCGGACTTCTCGAGCGCCGGCTTCCACCGCTCAGCGATGACCCGGCCGCCGTCGGTGAAATCCGCGAACGGTTTGACGTGGGTGATCACATCGCGCAGGTGCTTCCCGGCCACGCGCAGTTCCTTCTTGGTCGGCCGCAGGGCCGGACCGATCCACGCACCGTCGGCCATCATCGTCGAGCTGTTCCGCAGGATCTTCACCAGCGCGGGCTCGGAGTAGATCATGGTGGCCGCGAGCACCTGCGCCGCCGGTGTCAGCGCCCGAACCGCCCCCGTAGTGCCCTCCAGCGCCTGCTCGAGGGTCTCGACCAGTCGGCTCACCAGGCTCGGATCCACCTGGTCGAGGAGGGTCTGCGCCGAACCGAGCAGCTCGGGCACCGACGCCGGCACCTCGACGATCCGGGCGGTGAGCGAGGCGCTGCCGTCGATGTAGGGACCGGAATCGGTGCGCGGCTGGAAGTAGATCGCGGTCTCACCGAGCATCGACTGGTTCTCGATCACCAGCTCGGTGTCCACCGGGATCCGGTAGTCGGCGTCGTAGCCGAGGTCGATCTTCACCGCCCCGCCACCGGCATATGAGACGTCGCTGACCTGGCCGATCGGCACACCCCGGTACACCACCGCCGAGCCCGCGTGCAGGCCGTTGCTCTGCGGCGCGGCCACCGAGAGCCGGGTCTGCGCCGTGAAGGTCTGCACCCGCAGCACCGAGCCGGCCAGGTAGACCAGCGATCCCACCAGCACGGCGACGGTGGCCAGTATGGAGATTCCCGCACGCACGGTCATCGCAGCGCCCCGATCATCCGCAGCACGGCGATCACCGAGCCGGTGACCTCGTCATCGCCGGAGAGTGTGATCTTCTCCAGTGAGACGCCGCCGTTCCGGGCGAAGGGGACGAGCGTGTTCTCGGTCAGGTCGATCAGTGCACCGGCGTTCCCGTTGAACTGGGTCGAGTGCGCCGAGTACGACCGGAGCAGCGGAACGAGTTTGTCCATGAAGGGGTTCAGCTGCGCCAGACGCGGTGTGAGCCAGCTGAGACCGAACGCCAGCCGGCTCGATCCGGCCACCAGTTTGAAGCCCTCATTGACGGCGTTGAACACGGCATCGAGACCGGTGTGTCCGGCCGGACCGAAGGCATAGCCCAGCTCTGCGGGATCGGCGGCGATCTCCCCCGCGGCCGCATCGAGCGAGTCGATCATCGCGCTCAGCTCCGAGGTCCCCGCCGCCAGGTCCTCGATGGTCTGCGCGCCGGTGGCCGATGCGGCGGGCAGGTTCACATCGTGGATGTCCACCGCATCGTTGACCTGCCGGATCGCATCCTGCACCCGCATGATGGAGCCGCCGGCCATGAAGTCGGCGAGATGGGTGATGATGTCCTCGATCTGCGGTCCGGGATCCGAGTCGCCGAGGCCGATCACATCGCCGTCGCCGAGCCGCGCGCCGTTCTGCCCACCCGCCGGCGGGGTCAGCGCCACGTAGATGTCACCGAGCATGGTCAGCTGCCGCAGCTCCGCCCTGGTGCCCACCGGCAGCGTCACCTCGGGTTCGATGCCGAGCGTGAGCCGGGCGGCGTCGGGCACCAGCTCGATGTCCTCGACGGTGCCGATCTGCGCACCCCGGGACAGCACGCGGGCGCCGAGCGGCAGATTCACCACCGAGACGAAGTCGACGTAGAGCGTGCGCGATCCCGACGACGCAGTGAGCCGCGGCAGCATGTTCGCCGGGTTGTAGCCGCGGCCGGCGATCACGGCGACCATTGCGGCGACCACCGCCAGCACGCACAGCACGGTGCCCAGTCCACGTCTCATCGGCCGGCCTTCCCCTGCACGGCCCGGGTGACCAGCGAGCTCAGGTCCACCACCGCGGCCTTACCCGCGCGGATCACAGCTGCCGGCGTCGGCGGCGTTCATCATCCGGCACAGGGTGGCCGCATCCGGAGTGTCCGCGACCACCGAAGGGCCGCGGACACCGATCCTCAGGCCGCCGGTCTTCCGGTCGAGCGAGGTCTGGATCCCCTTGGCGATCCCCGGCATCTCCTTGAGCATGGCGGTCAGATCGTCCACCCGGTCCAGGCCCACCTGGATGACCGGAAGGAAGTCGTCGGTCATGTCGAGCATCGGGGTGGCCACCTTGGTGAGCAGGTGGTCGAGGCCCGGACCGGACTCTCCGAGACCGTCGAAGATGTAGATGAAGCTCTCGAAGAGCTTGCCCATGAAGTAGGTGAGGTCCGCAGCGTTCCGGCCGATGTCTTCGAGCGCATCCCAGTTGTTGCCGGCGACATCGGTGAGGACTGCGAGATTGTCGAAGACGGTGCGCATCTGCGACAGGAACTCGTCCGGGTCGGACATGAATCCGGACAGGTTCGTCAGGATCCGGCTCAGGTCCGGACCGGCGCCCTCGAACTGGCTGTCGGCGGCCTCGATCAGCTCAGTCACCGGCTTCGCGGAATCGTCTGCGGCGCCACCGATCTCGTCGAACATGTCGGTGAACGACTGGAATGCGGTGCTCACCGAGATGGGCGTGTAGGCGCGGGTGACGCAACGGTCGCCGGGCAGTTCCGCACCGCCGTGCGGCACCACGTCCACCAGTTCCAGGCGGCGATCGGCCAGCACCGAGTTGTTCACAGCGACCACCTTCATGCCAGCGCTCAGCGGCCGGTCCCGCACCGCCATCTCGACGGTGACCTTCCCGGGCGACGGCGAAACCTTCTTCACCTCACCGACTTTGACGCCGCGGATGTTGACCGCGTTGCCCGGGTACAGACCCGCGGAATCCGGCAGCTCGGCGCACAGTGCGCGGGTGTCGCGATCGGAGTAGCGCACGTAGACGATCGCGGCACCGATCACCAGCAGCACCACCACGACCGCCGTGAAGAGGGCGCCGGTCCGCCCGGAACGTTTCAGCATGAGCGCCCCGCAATCGGAATGCAGATCGCCGAGTCGTCGACGACCTGCTCGCCGAAGTCCATCCGGAGGCCGCCCGGGTGCGCCACCGCGGACAGCCCGTCGACGAGCTGTTTGAGCGAATCGATCGCCGAGCCCATCCGTTCGGCGGTGTCCTTGGTGGCCGTCGCCGACGTCACCAGCTCCTCGAGCGGCATCTTCAACCGTTTCATGTACGGATCTCCGAGGATGTCGCCCACATACAACACCATCTCGCCGAGCGCGTCGTAGGTGAGGATGCCGCGGTCCTTGTAGCCGATCATCACCGGCAGCACCGCCCGGATCCGCTGGATCATCTGCTCGAGCATGTCCTGCTGCGCCGCGAGCTGCGAGGTGTACTCCGCACCGAGCGACGCCAGCGCGGTGACCTGGCCCTGCTGCTCGTCGAGCAGGGCGGTGAGCGTCTCCACGTCGTCGGCGATCGAGCGGACCGCTCCCGGTGCCGAGTCCAGCGAGTCGGTCACCCGCACCGCGGCCCGGCGCAGCTTCATCGCGTCGATGTCCTCGACGGTCTGTGCGGCGGCGTTGAGCACCTCGGACGTCGAGTAGGGAATGCTGGTGCGCGCCGCCGGGATGGCTGCGGAGCCCAACGGCTGCACCCCGGCCGGAAGCAGCGCCACATAGGCGCCGCCGACCACGGTGAGCATGCGGACCTGCAGGGAGGTCTGGTCGCCGATGAAGACCGTGTCCTCGACGGCCATGCGCACGTCGACACGATCGTCGCGCAGGGTCACGTCCACGACCTTGCCGACCGGGATGCCGGCCACCCGGACCTCGGTGCCGGTCACCACGCCGCCGCTCTCCTCGAGCCGGGCGCGGTACTCCACGCGGCCGGGCGGTCGCAGGTACACCACGGCGAGCACCACCGTCAGCACCACCACCACGACGAGTGCGGCGAGCGCCCACAGCACCTCGGTGCGCGGATCGGTCTCGTCCTGAACGGCGAAGGCCTGCAAGCGTTTCATGCCTTGCACAGCGTCACCTTCTTTCCCCCGATGAGCACCTCGCCCATCGGCGGCAGAGGCACCTGACCGTGGGAGCAGTGCGGTCGGCCGTTGAGCTGGTCGAGGCTGCCGTTGACGGCGGCCATCAGGGACGGCACCACCGAGATCGATGCGGCGAGCGCATCGGTGTCGGGGATCAGTTCCATCAGCCGATCCCGGACGTGATCGTGTCCGCCGAGTGACAGATCGAAGGTGCTCTTCATCACCTCGACGATCGGCGGGAAGACCCGCGCCCCCTCGCCGAAGGCACCTTTGAGCAGTTCCAGGTTTCCCTCGAGCGTGTTGAAGAGCATCTCCATGTTGCCCATCAGGTTCTCGATGATCGACGACTTGCCCTGCAGCTGGTCGGCGACCACGCCCAGATTGGTGATGATCACCCGGATCATCCGGCTCTTGTCGGAGGCGAAGGCGCTGAGCTTCTCCACATCGCCGAGCACATCGCCCACTCCCACGCCGTCCTCGCCCTGGAGGAGTTTGATCATGTTGTCGGCGAAGGTGTTGAACACGGCGGGGTCGGCACCCTGCAGGATCGGCCGCAGGCCGTTGAACAGCCTGGTGATGTCGAAGGAACCGGAGGTGCGGTCGGCCGGGATCAACACACCCGGATCGAGCGGAGTCGCCGTCCCCGGCGCGGGTACGGCCTCGCCGCTGTCGGCTCGAGCCTCCTCGCCGGGCCGCAGGATCGCCAGATATCTCTGGCCCACCAGGTTCTGGAAGCGGATGGCCAGCTCGTCCTGGTCGGTGAGCCGATCCCGGCTCCGCACAGTGAATTCCACGCGGGCCGCCCCGGATCGCTGCAGGCTGATGTCGACGACCTTGCCCACCTGAACTCCACGCACCCGGACGTCGCCGTTCTCCCGGAGACCGAAGACGTCGGTGAACTCGGCCCGGTAGGTATATACATCGCCACTGACCGGACGGTTGATGGCCTGCACGATGGCATAGACGGCCAGGATCACCACGGCCAGAACCAGGAGAATCCGTTTGACGGCGGCCGACGGCGTTCTCACGAGCCCGCCCCCTTTCCGGCTAGCAGCAGGTTCAGCGGTGCAGCCGCTCCCGGCACCACGTCCAAATCTGCTTCGACGTCGAGAATCGTCTTGCCGCTCACCGGATCCCGGTGAAAGACGCCCCCGAGGTGATCGATGAGGGTGCTCACCTGCGCCGGGGTCACGTCGCGGAGTGCGACGGTCAGCGGGGTGGTGAAGGCCGTCATCACATCCATCGTCGCGCCCAGACCGCTCATGCCGTTGAACAGCGATCCCAGGTCGGAGAACAGGGCGCCGATGTGGGCGATCATGTCCGCCACGCGGCCGGTGTAATCGTCGTCGGCGAGCAGCCGGTTGCCGATCACCGTCTGCAGCGCATCGATGCCGCCGGTGGCGGATGCACTGACACCGTCGAATGCATCGGCGAGCACCGGAAGCATTCCGGTCAGGTCGGTGGCGTGGCCGCGGTCCATGGTCTGCAGGGTGATCGTGGCCGCGGTGAGGAACGGTGCCAGCCGGATGGTGGTGTCGCTGACCTGGTTGAGCAGACCGCTCAGTTCGGGGGTGAGCACCGGCAGAGTGAACGCACCGGCACTGCGTACGGTGGCGGTGATCGTATAGTCCGCCGGGGCCTGCGGCAGGGCGAGGGTGCTGCCGGCCGAGATCGGCCGGCCGACGCCGGTGGGAGTGAGCCGCAGGGCATCCGAGCCGAACAGGTTCCGGGAGACGAAGCTGACGGCCGCCTCGTCGGTCAGCTCCGGCGTCGCCGACGGCTCCACGCAGACCACCACGCGGGTGCTGTCCTGCCGAGAGAGGTCCAGGTCGCACACCTCGCCGACGGTCTCGCCGCGGACGTCCACCGGCACGCCCTCGCGGATCCCGTCCGGGAGAGTCGGAGCGACGATCGAGAAACGCACCCGGTCGTCGCTGGCGAAGGGGTTCCAGGCGACGAGTCCGATGACCACCGCGAGCACCGCGACCGTGATCAGGCCCCGGTTGCGCAGCGTCGACGCCGACGGTTCACGACCACCCCTCATGCGAAGTTCAGCCCCGAGTTCAGGCCCCAGAACGCAAGGGAGAGAAGCATATCGAAGGTGACGATGAGGACCAGGCTGGCGCGGATCGCCCGGCCCGAGGCGATGCCGACTCCCTCCGGACCACCGCTGGCGAAGAAGCCGTAGTACGTGTGCGCGATGATCACCACCACGGCGAAGACGATCACCTTGATCGTCGAATAGAGCACGTCCACCGGGCTCACGAAGGCTTCGACGTAACGGTCGTAGGCCCCGGCGGACTGCCCGTAGGCGACGCTGACCACCACCCGTGAGGCGAGGTAGGCCAGGCACAGCGACATCAGATAGAAGGGCACGATCGCAGTGACACCGGCCACCACGCGGGTGCCGACCACGAAGGGGATGGGCCGGATCGCCTGCGCCTCAAGCGCATCGATCTCCTCGGAGATGCGCATCGAGCCGATCTCAGCGGTCATCCGGCAACCTGCCTGCGCGGCGAATCCGACGGCGGCGATGATCGGCGCCATCTCCCGGGTGGCCGCATAGCCGGTGATCAGGCCGGCCATCGGAGAGAGGTTCAGCGACTGCAGGCTGGTGACGCCCAGGATACCGATCATGCCGCCCACCGACAGCCCCAGTATGGCGAGCACGCTGGCGATGCCGCCGCCGACCAGGATCGAACCGTTGCCCCACGTGGTCTCGGCGAAGGCCGACAGGGTCTGTTTCCGGTAGGTGCGCAGCGTGTGCGGCAGCCCGGCGAGCACGTCGAGCACGAAGGTGACCACCCGGCCGATGTTCTCGAAGGGCCGGCCGGCCATCCGCGCGGTGGCGTCGAGTCTCGGGTGCTGCACGCTGGGCATCTGCCCGCGGGTGCTCAGCGTCATCTCAGATCACCTGTACCGGAATGAACAGCGCGGTGATCTGGGTGATGATCACGTTGAGCACCATCGAAGCGACGATGCCCAGGACCACCGAAGCGTTCACGGCGTCGGCCACTCCCCGCGCGCCCCCGCTGGCCTCCAGGCCCCGGCGGCTGGCGATGACCACCACCACGAAGCCGAAGATCACCGACTTGAGCAGGCAGATCCACAGGTCGGTGGTCGAGGCGTAGGTGCCGAACGACTGCCAGTACGAGCCGGCCACCACCCCCTGGCCGAGGATGGCGACGATGAAACTGGCGCACACCGCGATGACGATGATCAGAATCGACAGCACCGGCGCCACCAGCACCATCGCCACCATGCGCGGGGCCACCAGCCGGCGGGTGGGGTCGATGCCCAGGGTGCGCATGGCGTCGATCTCCTCGCGCACGGTGCGCGCACCCAGATCCGCGGTGATGGCCGAGGCTCCGGCCCCGCCGAGCAGCAGCGCCGCGGCCATCGGCGCACCCTGCTGGATGACGCCCATGCCGCCGACCGCACCGGCCATCGACGTGGCACCCAGGTTGCTGGTGAGGCCGCCGATCTGCACGGCCACGATCACTCCGAACGGGATGGCCATGAGCAGGGCGGGCAGCACGGTGATGCTGAGCAGGAACCAGGCCTGCACCACGGTCTCCCGGAGTGGGAAGCGCCCGGTCACCAGGTCCGTGACCGCGATGACGGGGGTGCGCGCGCCGAGGCGCACGGTGCGTCCGAAACTCTGCATACTCGCCGCCGCGGTCACGTGTCACCTCCTGTCGCTGCGAGCGCACCGGACCGAAGTTGAGACTCGCGGGCTGATCCAGTGTCACATTGTGAGCACGGACATCTTCACACAGCATCGTGGCTCCTGTCACATATCCACTGACAGAACCCGTCTCAACTGGACCTCAGCGGTAGACCACAGGGGCATCGGACTGGAACTCAGTGGGCGGTCAATCAAAGACCTGAGACTCACTTACCTACTGTGATTCACTAAAAGCTCATCAGGACACGGCGAACGGAGGACGCATGCGATCGGCGAGCTCTCCAGTGCCCCTCGGCCGGCGGCAGCGCAGCCAGCTCGAACAGGAGGCCCGCATCATCGGCGCAGCCGGCAACGAGTTCCGCCGGTCGGGCGTGCGGCACGCCAACATCGAACGCATCGCCGACGAGGCCGGCGTCAGCCGGAGCACCCTTTACCGCCGGTTTCCGAGCAGAGAAGATCTGCTCATCGCGGTGATCCACCAGGTCCGGCGCGATCTGGTGAAGGAGGTGGCCGACACCCTCGCCGGCCTCGATCCGCGGGCCACCGTCGTCGAAGCCTTCTGTCTGGCGATGACCTACTTCCGCAACGACGAACTGCCGCGCCGGCTGCTCGGCGAGAATCCGGAGGCGGTCGACGTCTTCGTCGGCGCTGCGGACCCGCAGGTCGAGGACATGATCAGCGAGTTCAGCCGCGGGATCGCGCAGACCCTGCGAAGCTCCGGCGCCAGCATGCCCGACCGCCAGCTGCAGCTGGCCGCCGAGGTGCAGGTGCGGATGTTCATCTCGCTGACCACCGCCCCTTCCGCAGTCCTCGACATCGGGGACGAACGACAGCTCCGCGCGTTCGCCGAGGACTTCCTCGCTCCGATGGTCTGGTGAGCCCGCCGGCCGCGGCAGCGCGGCGAGACCGTACCGGCCCGGCCACTCCCCGCTCGACGCCGCGCGCCGGTACTGGAAGACTGAAGACATGCGCGCCATCACCGGCTCCGATCAGCTCGTCGTCACCGAGCTGCCCGACCCCGCGCCCGGCGTCGACGAGGTGATCATCGCGGTCACCGCCGCCGGGCTGAACCGGGCCGACGTCCTCCAGCGCGCCGGACACTATCCCCCGCCGCCGGGCGCCTCGGAGATCCTCGGCCTGGAGGTGTCCGGGCACATCGAATCGGTCGGCGACCAGGTGGTGGGCTGGCAGATCGGCGACCCGGTGTGCGCCCTGCTCTCCGGCGGCGGCTACGCCGAGAAGGTGGCCGTCCCGGCGGCACAACTGCTGCCGGTTCCGGCCGGGGTGAGCGTGCGCGACGCCGCCGCGCTGCCCGAGGCCGCGTGCACGGTGATGTCGAACGTCTTCTCCACCGCCCGGCTCGCCCCCGGCGAACTGCTGCTGGTGCACGGCGGCTCGAGCGGTATCGGCACCCACGCGGTGCAGGTGGCCGCCGCCTTCGGAGCGCGGGTCGCGGTCACGGCGCGCACCCCGGAGAAGCTGGCCCGGTGCGCCGAGCTCGGCGCCGAACTGACCATCGACTACACCACCGAGGACTTCGCCGCCGTCGTCGGCGACCACGGCGGCGCCGACGTCATCCTCGACATCGTCGGCGCCAAGTATCTGTCGGCCAATGTGCAGGCGCTCGCAACCGGCGGGCGGCTGGTGATCATCGGCATGCAGGGCGGACGCCGGGCCGAACTCGACATCGCCGCCCTGATGAACAAGCGGGCCGGCATCTGCGGGACCACGCTGCGCTCCCGGCCGGCCACCGGCCCCGGTTCCAAGGCCGAGATCGTCGCGCAGACCCTGGTCGGCACCTGGCCGCTGATCGCCGACGGCGCGGTGGTCCCGGTGATCGACTCGGTCTATCCGCTGACGGAGGCGGCCGCCGCACACGAGCGGCTCACCGGCGGCGAGGCGATCGGCAAGGTCCTGCTGACCGTCTCGTGACCGCGCGGAACGTCGCTCAACTGTGGCAGCGCAGCCGGATGCGGTCGAAGGCCTCGCCCAGCCAGGCGAGTTCGTCCTCGGTCATCTCCTCCAGCACCAGCTCGGCGATCACCTCGTCGCGGATCTGCAGCGCCGGCGCCACCGCCTCGCGGCCGAGATCGGTGATCGCCACCCACTTCTGCCGGCCGTCGGTGCCCGGCGATTCGACCATCGAGACGTAACCGGCGGCGATCGACCGGGCCACCTGCCGCGAGACCGTGCTGATTCCCAGTTGCGTCGCCTCGGCGAGACCCGAGATCTGCATGCTCGGCACCGCGGACAGGACTTCGAGCACCCGCCACTCAGCCGTACTGAGCTTGGAGATCGCCGTCATCCGCTTGCGCATCTCGTTGTGCAGCGCCCACCCGCCGAGCACGTACCTGGTCCAATCGTCCCGCTGCTTCGAGCCGAGCTCGACTTCGCCAGCGATCGGTTCCCCCATCGATTCCATGTCTGCCCCTCCCCGGCATGAATACCCGTCGCAAATACACGAGTGCACTCAAGGGTAGCCAAAGCGGCGGCGGATCCCCCGTTCGGAGTACAGACCGCGACAGACCTCGACGGGCCGCGGTCAGCCGAACGAGCCGAGTACCCGGGCCAGCTGATCCACTTCGTACGGGACGGCGTACGGTCCCAGACCCACCGTGACCGCACCCCCCACCTCGGCCACTCCGATCTGGGCCAGAGCCCGGCTCGGCGCATCGTGGACCGCGCTGATGCCGTTGTCGGCCAGCCGTGCGCACACCTGCTGCGCGGACAGCCCGTCGACGGTGAAACTCACCGCCGGCACCCGATGCACGCCGGGGCCGATGACCCGCACCCGAGGCAGCGCGGTGAGCGACTCGACGAGGTAGATCGTGAGGCGCTGCAGATAGTCGAACACCCCGGTCATCGACGTGGACAACCGCTGACGACGTTTGCCGGCCGCCGCCGGATCCAGATCGGCCAGATACTCCACGGAGGCGGCCAGCCCGGTGAGCAACGGACCGGCCAGCGGCTCGGCCTCCAGCCGAGCCGGTCCCTCGGCCCGCGGATCCAGCGCCACCGGCCGCAACGATGCGATGCGATCCGGATCGGCGAAGACCATGCCGGCCATGCGCGGACCACCCCACCGATGCGGGCTCACCAGCACCACATCGGCGCCCAGTTCGTCGATCGCCAGCCGCACATACGGTGCGGCCGAACTCGCATCCACCACCAGGAGCGCGCCCACCGCACGGGCGTGCGCGGCGATCGGCGCCAGATCGGTGATCGACCCGAGCACCGAGGAGGCCAGCGTCACCGCCACCACCTTGGTGTGCCCGCCGATCACCTCGTCGAACTGCGAGAGCGGCAGCGCCCCGTCGATCACGTCCAGTTCGGCCCAGCGCACCCGCGATCCGAATCGGCGGGCCGCCCGCAGCCAGGGCACGATGTTCTCCTCGTCGTCGAGGCGAGAGCAGACCACCTCCCCGGCCCAGGTGGACACCGGCAGGGCATCGGTCAGCGCAGTGACCAGCGCGTGCCGGCTGTAGCCGAGCACCGCCCCGGCCGGGTCCGCGTCGAGCAGGTCGCCGAGCGCCCGGCGGGCCGAATCCTGCGCCTCGGCGGCCGCGACTGCCTGCGGCGAGGTCCCTCCGGCGGCAACCGGCAGCCGGCGCACCCCGGCGGTGATCGCCGACGCCACCGAGGCCGGGATCTGCATACCGACCTGGGCGTCGAAACGGATCCAGCCGTCACCCAGAGAGGGGAACAGGCCTCGGACGGAGGCGACGTCGAACGGCATGCGCTAACGATAGCGAGAACGTTTTCTCCGCGCCGCCGCGTGCCGGTGCTTCCACGCCCGCCGCCGTCGACGGCACAATGGAGGCCATGTTTCCCGACCTTCCCCGCATGAGCGACGGCCCCAGTCCCCTCAACCGGTCCGGCGCACCCGGCCCCGGCCCCGGCGACTCGCCGCTGATCCTGCCCCCGCAGGGCCCCGACGGCGAGCCCGCGGGAGCGGGTCAGGGTCCGCTCGAGGACGAGGAGGCGGCCGGGGCCGCCGCCGTGGCCGGCATGGTGGAGCAGCCGGCCAAAGTGATGCGGATCGGCACGATGATCAAGCAGCTCCTCGAGGAGGTCCGTTCGGCGCCGCTCGACGACGCCAGCCGCAACCGGCTGCGTGACATCCATCGCAGCTCCATCAAGGAGCTGTCCGACGGCCTGGCCCCGGAACTGCGCGAGGAGCTCGACCGGCTGGCGTTGCCGTTCTCGGACGAGCAGACCCCCTCCGATGCGGAGCTGCGGATCGCCCAGGCCCAGCTCGTCGGCTGGCTGGAAGGGCTTTTCCACGGCATCCAGACGGCACTGTTCGCGCAGCAGATGGCGGCTCGAGCCCAGCTCGAGCAGATGCGCCAGGGCGTGCTGCCGCCGGGCGGTCCGATCGGCCCCGACGGACACAGCACCGGTCAGTACCTCTGATGCCCGCTTGTAAGGTGTGACCCTGTGTCAGTCGAAACCAGCGAGGGTGCCGTTCCCCCGCCCCCTCCGGTCTCCGATTCACGGACCTTCCGTCGCGCCTGGGCCGACCTCACCGACGGTCTGCGCAACCGGGAGCTGTGGCTGCATCTGGGCTGGACCGACATCAAGCAGCGCTACAAGCGCTCGGTGCTCGGCCCGCTGTGGATCACCCTGGCGACCGGCGTCACCGCGATCGCGATGGGCCTGCTCTACGGCCAGCTCTTCGGCATGGACCTGGACTTCTTCCTGCCGTACGTCACGCTCGGCCTGATCTTCTGGTACTTCATCTCGAACTCGATCCTCGACGGCGCGGTGGTCTTCTCCACCAACGAGGGCCTGATCAAACAGCTGCCGGCGCCGATCAGCGTGCACGTCTACCGCGTGGTGTGGCGGCAGCTGATCATCTTCTCGCACAACATCGTGATCTTCGTGATCATCGTGGCGGTCTTCCGGCCGCCGATCGGCTGGACCGGATTCCTGGTCATCCCCGCCCTGGCCCTGTTTGTGCTCAATTCGGTCTGGGTGACCATCGTCTTCGGCATCCTCTCGACCCGGTTCCGCGACATCGGCCAGCTGCTCACCACCATGGTGCAACTGGTCTTCTTCATGACGCCGATCATCTGGTCTGCGCAGAGCCTGCAGAACGCGGCCGGTGACGTCTCGGGCCGGGCCCGGCTGGTGGAGCTGAACCCGATGTATCACTACCTGGAGATCACCCGCGGGCCGCTACTCGGTCACCACGTGGCCTTCTACCATTGGCTGGTGGTGATCGGCTGCACCGTGGTCGGCTGCCTGGCCGCACTGGTCGTGATGCGTAATTTCCGGGCCCGCGTGCCCTACTGGGTTTAACGGTCTACTGGGTTTAACGGTCTACTGGGTTTAGAGGTAAGGACGACGATGAGCCGCACCGACATCCGGGTCGATACGTGGGATGCCTGCGTCGACTTCCCGATCTTCGACGCCAAGACCCGCTCGCTGAAGAAGTCGGTGATCGGCGCCGCCGGCGGCGTGATCGGCGCCAATACCTCCCGGACCGTGGTGGTCGAGGCGGTCCGCGACATCAACCTGCATCTCAAGCACGGCGACCGGGTGGGCCTGGTGGGCCACAACGGCGCCGGCAAGTCGACGCTGCTGCGGCTGCTCTCGGGCATCTACGAGCCCACCCGCGGCTCCTGCCGGGTCACGGGCCGGGTGGCACCGGTCTTCGACCTGGGTGTGGGCATGGACCCGGAGATCTCCGGCTACGAGAACATCCTGATCCGCGGCATGTTCCTGGGTATGAGCCGCAAGGCGATGCTGGCCAAGACCGATGAGATCGCCGAGTTCTCGGAGCTGGGCGACTACCTGGAGATGCCGCTGCGCACCTACTCCACCGGTATGCGCGTGCGTCTTGCGCTGGGCGTGGTGACCAGCATCGACCCCGAGATCCTCATCCTCGACGAGGGGATCGGCGCGGTGGACGCGGAGTTCATGAAGAAGGCCCGCGTGCGGCTGCAGGCACTGGTGGAGCGCTCGGGCATCCTGGTCTTCGCCAGTCACTCCAACGAGTTCCTGGCCCAACTGTGCGATCGGGCGCTGTGGATCGATCACGGACAGATCCGGATGGACGGCGACATCGAGAAGGTCGTCGGCGCCTATCAGGGCGAGGATGCCGCCGCGCAGGTCCGCAAGGTGCTCGCCGAACAGGGCAAGGACGGGGCCGCGTGAGCTCGCCTGCCGACGGCCGGGTGATCGGCGTCGTCGTCACCCATCGGCGGCGTGAACTGCTCGCCGCCTCGCTGGAGGTGCTCGCACACCAGGACCGTCCGCTCGACCACCTGATCGTCGTCGACAACGCTGCCGAAGACGAAGTGGGCGAGCTGGTCGCGAGCCAGCCGGTGCCGACGACGTATCTGCCGTCGCAGCACAATCTCGGCGGCGCGGGCGGTTTCGCGCTGGGCATGCTGCATGCGCTGTCGCTGGGCGCCGACTGGGTGTGGTGCGCCGACGACGACGGCCGGCCGGAGGGTCCGCAGGTGCTCGGGACTCTGCTGCGCTGCGCGCAGCACCACGGCCTGGGCGAGGTCTCACCGGTCGTGGTCAACATCGACGACCCGGAGGCGCTCGCCTTCCCGCTGCGGCGCGGCCTGGTCTGGCGGCGCACACGCAGCGAACTGTTCGCGCCCGGCGAGAGCCGCGACGACGACCTGCTCCCGGGCATCGCCTCGCTGATGAACGGAGCGCTGTTCTCCGCCGGCACCCTCGACCGGGTGGGGGTGCCGGACCTGCGGCTGTTCGTCCGCGGCGACGAGGTGGAGATGCATCGGCGGCTGGCCCGCGCCGGTGTCGACTTCGGCACCTGCCTGACGACGGCCTACCTGCACCCGGACGGCAGCGACGAGTTCCGGCCGATCCTGGGTGGACGGATGCACACCCAGTATCCGGACAACGAGACCAAACGCTTCTTCACCTACCGCAACCGCGGGTACCTGATGAGCCAGCCGGGGATGCGCAAGCTGCTGCCCCAGGAGTACGCGCGTTTCGCCTGGTACTTCCTGGTGCAGCAGCGCGACTGGGCCGGTTTCCGGGAGTGGATGCGGCTGCGTAAGCAGGGCCGTGCCGAGGACTTCCGGCGTCCCTGAACAGCGGTGGCCGACCCGCGGCCGCGGATCGGTCATCCGGCACCCTGCACACAGAACTAGAACATGTTCTAGTCTAGACGGTATGCGTTTCACCTTCGCCGAAGCGATGACCGACCTCAGCTACTACGCCCCGCTCGCCCAGGCCGCCGAAGCCGCCGGCTTCGACGGGCTGACGATCGCCGACTCGATCGCCTACCCGGAGGTCTCGGATGCGAAGTATCCGTACACGCCCGACGGGAACCGCGAGTTCCTCGAGGGCAAGGACTTCGTCGAGCCCTTCACCCAGGCCGCCTACCTGGGTGCGGTCACCAGCACCATCCGGTTCCTGCCGTTCGTCCTCAAGCTGCCGATCCGACCGCCGGTCCTGGTGGCCAAGCAGGCGTCGTCGGTGGCCGCGCTCACCGGCAACCGGCTCTCGCTGGGCGTCGGCACCAGTCCGTGGCCGGAGGACTACGACATGATGGGCGTCGATTTCAAACGCCGCGGCAAGCGGATGGACGAGTGCATGGACGTCATCCGCGGCCTCACCAGCGGCGACTACTTCGAGTTTCACGGCGAGTTCTACGACATCCCGAAGATCAAGATGTCGCCGGCGCCCACCGAACCGGTTCCGCTGCTGGTCGGCGGGCATGCCGATCTGGCGCTGCGCCGCGCGGTGATCCGCGGCGACGGCTGGATGCACGGCGGCGGCCCCGCCGAGGAGCTCGACGCGCTGCTCGAGAAGATCGCCGGTATCCGGACGGCGGAGGGCCTGAACGACAAGCCCTTCGAGATCCATGTGATCTCCATGGACGCCTACACGGTCGACGGCGTGCGCGCACTCGAGGACAAGGGCATCACCGATGTGATCGTCGGCTTCCGGCTGCCCTACATCATGGGCTCGGACACCGAGCCGCTGCAGAAGAAGATCGACCACCTGAACTGGTACGGCGAGAACATCATCGCCAAGGTCAACGCCTGACCTGCCGCAGATCGTGACGGCATCCCCGTCACGATCTACGGCAACGGTTCGCCGGGCGGACAGCGGGGGCAGCGACGGAAGGTGCCGGTCCAGCCGCGCCCGCGCAGTATCCGGGCCACGGCGCGGGCGGTGCTGCAGGCCCGGTCCACCACCTGCCCCCAGCACAGCCGCAGCGTGGTCCGGTCCTGCGCCACGGCCGCAGCCAGATCGCGGTCCATGTCCCGGTCCCGGGCGCGGGCGTCACTGTGAAAGGCCCGGCCGTCGAGCTCGATCGTGAGGCGGTAGTCGTCGTAGTCGACGTCCCGGAGGCCGGGCCGCCCGGCCCGGGTCGGTGCCTGCCGGCGCGGTGCCGGCAGGCCGTGTGCGCGTTCGACATTCGTCAGGTACTGGTGCTCGAGCGCCGAGCACACCCCACCGGCGATGTCGTCGAGCACGGCCAGCAGCAGCCGGCGTCGACGCAGAGTGGGTCGGCCGCGCACCACGGCCGCCAGTCGGCCGGCGGTAGTGATCCTGGCCTGTACGGCGTCGGCCAGCACGGCGATCGCCGCGACGGCGGTGCGCGCGTCGCCGGCCAGATCCACCACCGCGTCGTCCGTCCGCTGCCGCGGTGGGAACGCATGCCAGAGCACCGCATCCGTCGAGGCCGCGTAGTGCACCACCACACCCGGACGCCGGGTGACCCGGCGATGCCGGTCGACGAGCACGTGCACCGGTTCGCCGGGCGCCCGCACCCCCGTCACCGGCAGCGCCGAGGACCGGCACAGTGCCGCGGGATGCGCATCGAGCACCGCGCACCAGGCCCGCTGCTGCCAGGTCAGCGGACCGGTGTGGGCGATGTAGATGCCCGGATACACCGACACCCATTCGCGACGGGCCAGCCGGCGCCGGCAGTCGCGCGAGGTCTCCCCGCAGGCGAGCACCTGACGCCGGGCGATCACCCCGTCCTGTCTGTCCAACAGTTCCGCGATCTCCGGTGCCGGCTGCCGATCCCCCATGCACCGAGCCTGTCCGCCGACCGCCTCGCAGGGAAGCCCGCCACCCACAATCCGCACCACGCCCCTCCCCCCATCCACACCCCGGCCCGAGGTGCCGAGGTTCGTGACGGCATACCGGTCACGAACCACGGCAGGCCGGGCGGCGTCAGCGCGCGAGGTCGGCGAGTGCGGCGCGGGCGGCGTGGTAGCCGCACATGCCGTGCACGCCACCGCCGGGCGGGGTGGCCGAACTGCACAGGTACACCCCGTCGACCCCGGTGAAGTACGGGCGCGGTGTCAGTCGCGGCCGGGCGATCAGGCCGCGCAGGTCATTGCGCCCGCCGCCGATGTCGCCGCCCACATAGTTGGCGTTACCGGCCTCGAACGCGGCCGGACCGCGCGAGGTCTGCTCCACGATCCGCTCCCGGAAGCCAGGCGCCCAGCGTTCGATCTGCGCGGTGACCGCCTCGCTCGCATCTCCGGAATATCCGTGCGGCACATGGGCGTACGCCCAGAGCGGTTTGAGCGGCCCCGGCGCCCGTGAGGGATCGGCCACCCACTGCTGCCCCACCAGTACGAAGGGCCGCTCCGGCAGCCTCCCGGCCAGCGCCTGCGCCTCGGCGGCGGCCAGCTGCTCGACGGTGCCGCCGAGGTGCACGGTGCCGGCCCGGGCCAGTTCCGGATCGCGCCAGCCCACCTCGCCGTCGATCAGATAGTCCACCTTGAACGCCGCCGGACCGTGCCGGTAACGGCGGTAGGCGCGGGCGATCCGGGCCGGCATCGCCGAACCGAGCAGCCGTGCCGCCGCACCGGGCATCAGATCCAGCAGCACCAGGTCCGCCTCGTCGAGCCGGCCGCGCTCGGTCACCGGGGTTCCGGTGCTGATGCGTCCGCCCGCGTCGATCAGCGCAGTGGCCAGCGCGGCGATGATCGACGACGACCCGCCCTCCGCCGCCGGCCAGCCGCCGCGGTGCCCGGCCGCGAGCAGCATGAGTCCGGCCGCCGAGGAGCCGGGACCGTCGAGCGCGGTGAAGGCGTGTGCGGCCGCACCGCCGAACAGGGCCCGCGCCGGTTCGGTGCGGAACATCCGGGACAGCCCGGTGGCGGGAAAGAGCGCACGCCGGCCGAAGTCGAGCAGCCGCAACGGATGCTCGGGGCGGGCCAGCATCGGGCCGAGCGCATCGGCTGCCAGCTCACCGAAGCCGTCGGCCAGATCGCCGAATACGTCCTGCCACACCGGTCCGTCCCGGCCCAGCCGACCGGCGGTTTCGGCCACCGAGGTCGAGAGCAGCACCGCGGGGCCGTCGTCGAGTGCGTGCCCCAGGTCGTAGGGTGCGTGCCGCCAGCGCAGCCCGTAGTCGGCCAGTCCCAGCTCGGCGAATGCCGGGGAGACCGCGCCGAGCGGATGGAAGGCCGAGCAGTGGTCGTGGACGATGCCGCTACGGAAGATCTCGTCCGACCTGGCGCCGCCGCCGATGGTCGCCGCCGCCTCGAGCACGTGCACGGCGATCCCGGCACGGGCCAGCACCACGGCGGCGACCAGACCGTTGGGGCCGCTGCCGACGACAATCGCACGGGTCATCGTCGCTGCCCACCGTTCAGCGGATCTTGAAGATGACTGCCCGTTGGACCACGAAGTTGATCACCGTGGCCACGCCCTGTGCGACGACGAACGCCGCCGTGCTGTAGACGAAGGTCTCCTCCCAGGCGTGCGAGAGCCAGGAGTACAGGCCGACGTTCACCGCGAAGGTCACCGCGTAGAGCGCGAGCACTGCGACGAACCGGGCGGTGCTCGGCTCGGCCCGGAATGTCCAGCGCCGGTTGATCAGGTAGGCGACGGTGGTGCCCAGGATGAAGCCGAAGGCCTTCGCGACGCCGAACGGCGCCCCCAGGCCGTACTGCAGAGCCAGGGTGAGTCCGTAGTCCAGCACCGCGGACCCGGCGCCGGTCGCGACGAACCGGATCAGCTGGGTCTTGAGCGGTACCGAGGTCGAGGCCTCCTCGTCGTCGAGCGGCAGCTCGACGGGCATCGGGGCATGCCGGGTGGCGAAGTCCTCGTGGTTCGGATGCCGCGGGAGGTCTCTCGGGTCGCTTTCTCGCACGGTGCCAGGGTACGACGCCCCGCACCGAGGTTGTCTTTAGGTAAGCCTCACCAATATTGTTGCGGTATGCAGAAGAAGAACCGTCTCGCGGCCGGCGCGTCGGCCGCGCTCGTCACCGCCGGACTGCTCGGAGCGGGTATCACCGCCGCCGGACCGGCCGATGCGGCCCGGACCCCCGCGATCACCGTGGCCGACCGCACCCTGCACGTCGGTCAGCTCGTGAAGTTCCAGGCCAGCGGGCTGAATCCGGCCGCCGGGTACTACGTGATGCTCTGCCAGAACCAGCCCGACTTCTTCCCGGTCTGCGCCCGCCCCGGCGAGATCCGCAACAGCTTCGTGCACCTGAGCAACCGGGACACCCAGGCGGTGGCGATCGCCAAGAACGGCACCGCCTCCGGCACCCTGCGGATCGCCCTGCACGACACCTCACTGTTCGGCCCCATCCCCAACGACACCCGGGTCAACTGCGCCGCCTTCGGCGGCTGCTCGGTGGCGATCGTCGAAGACCATCAGTCCTCGCGCAGCCTCGGCGGCATGGCCCCGCAGCGACTGGCGGCCACCCCGGTTCGCGTGCGCTGATCCGCGCGGCGGCGCGGTGGACTACCGTCGGCTTCCATGACCCGCCGCTCCGTCCGCCACACCCTCGCCGCCGTCGCCCTCGCCGCCGCGGCACTGCTGGCCGCCCAGGCTCCCGGTCCCGCCGGCGCGGTGCCGGGCGCCACCCCGGCCCCGATCTGGTCGGGACTCGACGCCCGCGACTACTCCGGACCGATCGGCGCACCCGGCACCCTGCTGGCCAAGACCGCGCTCGACCCCGCCCTGTCGCTGCCCGGCGCCGGCCGCGCCTACCGCGTGCTCTACGCCAGCCGTGACGTTCACGGCGCACCGGCCACCAGCACCGGGGCCGTCTTCCTGCCGCGCACCCCCGCCCCGGCCGGCGGCTACCCGGTGATCGCCTGGGCGCACGGCACCGTCGGCCTGGCCGACCAGTGCGCGCCGTCGGCGCAGCCGCGGTCGGAGCGCGACTCGACCTACCTGAGCCACTGGCTGCGGCAGGGCTATGCGGTGGTGGCCACCGACTACGTGGGCCTGGGCACCCCGGGCCTGATGAACTACCTCAGCGGCACGGTCTCGGCGAATTCCGTGGTCGACTCGGTGATCTCGGCCCAGCACGCCGGACTGCCGCTGGCCAAGCGCTGGGCCATCGTCGGCCAGTCTCAGGGCGCCGCGGCGGCCCTGAACGCCGCGCGCCGCGCCAACTCGCTGTCGAAGGGCAGCGGCCTGGACTACCGCGGCGTGGTCGCCACCGGCACCCCCGCCAACATCGAGCACATCCTGTGGCAGGCCGGACCCGGCTTCCCGCCGGTCACCCTGCCCGCCGCCCTCAACGCCTATGTCTCGTACATTCTGGCCGGCTTCGACGACGCCCGGCCCGATCTGCACACCGACCGGATCCTCACCGCCCAGGGCCGTCGCGCCGTGCGGCAGGCCCGCACCCTCTGCTACGGCGAGCTGAGCGAGAAACTCGACGGAGCGAAGACCGCCGACTGGTTCACGCGCCCGATCACCTCGATCCCGGGGGTGCAGGCCGCACTGGTGGACTACATGAGCACCCCGTACTCGGGTTACGACCGGCCGATCTTCCTCGGCCAGGGCCTGCGTGACATGGATGTGCCGGCGCCGTCCGCACTGTCCCTGTACGCCCAGATGAAGGCTGCCGGACAGCCGGTGGAGCTGCACGTCTACCCGGACCAGGACCACTCCGGCACCGTGCTGGCCTCACTCCGGGACTCCACCCCGTTCGTGGCGCGCCTCCTGCGCTGACGGCGAGGACGGATTCAGGGCTCGATCTCCGAGCCCGACCACGGCAGTTCGGCCGCCTCGTCGACCGGCGACGCCGGCGAGACCGGCGGGCGACGGTGATCGTCGCCCGGCTTGACCACCAGGACCGGCTTGCGGCACTCGACGAGCAGATACTGCGAGGTGCTGCCGAGCAGCAGCTTGCCCACCTGGGTGCGCCGGCGCATCCCGATCACCAGCATGATGGCCGCCGGATCGTCCATCGCGGCCAGCAGTTCCTCGGCCGGGGTGCCGCCGATCGGCTGGGTCAGCCGCCAGCGCAGCCCGGACTGCTCGAGCTGCCGCTCCACCCAGGCGATCTCGTTCGCATCGGCGATGCGCTGGCCCCGCGCCTCGGAGACGGCGCTGATCACCAGCAGCTCGGCGTCGTGCACCCGCGCCTGCGCAATGCCCTCGGCCAGACAGGCCCGGCCGAACGCGCCTGCCGTGTACCCGACCACGATCATTCCCGGACCCCGCTTTCCGTCTTCTCGTCTCGCCGCCGCACCGGTATTCGGGGCTGATTCGAATGTAACCGGCGTCGCTTGCGGTCACACGGCTCAGGGTTTTATGAGGGCGCAGCGAGTACTCTCTTGAAGCGATGACGAACGCAGAACTACTTCCGGTGCAGACCCGCACGCTGATGGGCTGGGGCCGCACGATGCCGATCGAGGGCCACGTGCTGTCCACGCCGTACCCGGAGGTCATCGCCGACGCGGTGGCCCGGGTGGCCGACGAGGACGCCGACAAGCCGTCCTATCTCAAGCGCGGCGTGATCGCCCGCGGTCTGGGCCGCTCCTACGGGGAGAACGCGCAGAACGCCGGTGGGCTGACCATCGACATGACGCAGCTGACCCGGATCTACTCCATCGACGACGAGACCGGGATCATCGATCTCGACGCCGGCGTCGACCTCGACACCCTGATGCGCATCGCCCTGCCGCACGGCCTGTGGGTCCCGGTGCTGCCGGGCACCCGCCAGGTGACCGTCGGCGGCGCGATCGGCTGCGACATCCACGGCAAGAATCACCACAGCGCCGGCAGCTTCGGCAACCATGTGCGCGAGATCTCGCTGCTGACCGCGGCAGGCACGATCCTCACCCTCACCCCGACGGGCACCGACGACGACCCGGACGCCTCCATCTTCTGGGCCACCGTCGGCGGCATCGGCCTGACCGGCATCGTGCTGCGCGCCAAGATCCAGATGACGCGCACCGAGACGGCCTACTTCATCGCCGACGGCTCGGTGACCCACAGCCTCGAAGAGACCATCGCGCTGCACACCGACGGCTCCGAAGAGAACTACACGTACAGCTCCGGCTGGTTCGACGCGATCAGCAAGCCACCGAAGCTGGGCCGGGGCACCTTCTCCCGCGGCTCGCTGGCCACCCTCGACCAGCTGCCCGACAAGCTGGCCAAGGACCCGCTCAAGTTCGACGCCCCCACCCTGCTGAACTTCCCGGACGTCTTCCCCAACGGGCTGGCCAACAAGTTCAACTTCTCGCTGGTCGGCGAGGCGTACTACCGGATGGGCGGCAACTACCGGGGCAAGATCCAGAATCTGACGCAGTTCTATCACCCGCTGGATCTGTTCGGGAACTGGAACCGCGCCTACGGATCCAAGGGCTTCCTGCAGTATCAGTTCATCGTCCCGCCCGAGGCGGTCGACGAGTTCAAGGGCATCATCTACGACATCCAGGCCTCCGGACACGTGAGCTTCCTGAACGTCTTCAAGCTCTTCGGCGAGGGCAACCAGGCACCGCTGAGCTTCCCGATGCCGGGCTGGAACATCTGCGTCGACTTCCCGATCAAGCGCGGCCTGCACGAGTTCGTCTCCGAACTCGACCGCCGCGTCATGTCCATCGGCGGCCGGCTCTACACCGCCAAGGATTCGCGGACCACCGCGGCGACCTTCCACGCCATGTATCCGCGGATCGACGAGTGGCTGGCCGTGCGCCGCCGGGTGGATCCGACCGGTGTCTTCATGTCCGACATGGGCCGCCGGCTCGAGCTCGTCTGAGCCGCACCGCTTCCGGACACCACCGACCGAAAAGGAAATCTCACATGTTCAACGCCGTCGGCGTTCCGCAGTCCATCCTCGTCCTCGGCGGCAGCTCGGAGATCGGCCTGGCCATCACCGCCGAGTTCCTCGCCAAGAACCCGGCCCGCGTGGTGCTGGCCACCGTCCCGAACGATCCGGCCGCGGCGGCCGCCGTCGAGACGATCACCGCCGCCGGCGCCACCAGCGTGACCCAGATCGACTTCGACGCCCGGGACACCGCCAGCCACCCGAAGGTGATCGACGAGGCCTTCGCCGGCGGCGACATCGACGTGGCCATCGTGGCTTTCGGCATCCAGGGCGACGACGAGCAGGCCTGGCAGGACCAGAAACTCGCCGTCCTCGAAGCGGAGATCAACTACACCGCCGCCGTCTCGGTGGGCGTGCTGCTCGGCGAGAAGCTGCGCGAGCAGGGGCACGGGCAGATCGTGGCGATGAGCTCGGTGGCCGGTGAGCGGGTGCGCCGCTCCAACTTCGTCTACGGCTCCACCAAGGCCGGTCTGGACGGCTTCTATCTGGGGCTGGGCGAGGCGCTGCGGCCGGAGGGCATCCGGGTGCTGGTGGTCCGGCCCGGCCAGGTCCGCACCCGGCTGTCCGCGCATGTCGCCGAGGCCCCGCTGACGGTGAACAAGGAGGACGTCGCCGCGATGGTGGTGGCCGCCGTCGACAAGGGCAAGGACGTCATCTGGGTGCCCGGACCGTTCCGCTACATCATGATGGTGCTGCGGCACATCCCGCGCCCGGTCTTCCGCAAGCTCCCCATCTGATCGGCGTGAGCACCGCAGCCAGCGTGACCCCGTCGATCGCGAACCGGCGCCTGCGGGATCTGGCGGTCCTCGGAGGCGGCCTGGTCCTGGGTCTGGCCGTCGCCGTCGTCGGCCTGAAGGTGATCGACGTGGTCGACTGGCCGGCGTTCAACACCTCCAACGTCACCCGTTCCCTCACCACTCTGGGGCAGGCGGCCTTTCTGCTGGTCGCGGTGATCGCGGTGATCTGCGCGCACTACCGGCGGATCCCGCTGATCTCGTCGTGGCTGTCCGCGGCGGCCTCGGCGGGACTGGCGACGGTGACGCTCGGCATGCCGCTGGGCGCCACCCGCCTGTTTCTCAACGGCCTCTCCGGCGACCAGCAGTTCCGCACCGAATACCTGACCCGGCTGACCAGCAGCCCGCGGCTGGCGGACATGACCTACCTGGACCTGCCGCCCTACTATCCGGCGGCCTGGTTCTGGTTCGGCGGCCGCTACGCACAGCTGACCGGACTGCCCGGCTGGGAGGCCTACAAACCGTGGGCGATCATCTCGATCGCGGCGGCGGCCGCCCTCGGCACCGCCCTGTGGACCCGGATGGTGGGGGTCAAGGTGGGCGGCCCGATCGGCATCGCCGTCACCGCGGTGACGCTGCGCTATGCCGCCGCCGAACCCTACGCCGCGGTCCTCGTGCTGGTGGGCGTCCCGATGCTGGTCGTGATCGCCTCGGCGCTGCGTGGCCGCGGCCGGCTCGCCGACGGCCCTCAGCCGCTCGACCGGACCAACTGGCTCGCGGTGGTGGCCGGCGGTCTGTTCATCGGTGTCTCCGCGACGACGTACACGCTCTACACCGCCTTCTTCGCCGGGACCGCGATCCTGCTGGCACTGCTCTGGCTGGCGACCGCGTGGGCGCGGAACCGCAACGCCGCGGTGGCCGACGAGGTGCGCCGCTCGGTACGCCGGGCCGAGATGCTCGGTGTGGCGGTGCGCCTGCTGGTGACGGGTGTGATCGCGGTGGCCGTGGCCCTGTGCTTCTGGCTGCCGTGGCTGCGCCGGCGCGCCACCGCACCGGTGAGCGGTTCCGGGGCGGCCGAGCACTACCTGCCCGAGGGCGGCGCGGTGCTGGGGCTGCCCATGTTCCACTGGTCGCTGATCGGCCTGCTGACCCTGGCCGGCCTGATCTGGGTGCTGGTGCACATGCGCCGGCGCACCATCGCCGCCACCCTGGCGACCGGGCTGGTGGGCATCCTGGTGCTGACCTTCGCCTCGCTGGCGCGCACCGCCGTGGGCAGCACGCTGCTCTCCTTCCGGCTCGAGGCGCTCACCGCCGGGCTGCTCGCCGCGGCCGGGGTGCTGGCCGTCGCCGAGGCCGGCCGCGCGGCGGTGCGCCGGTTCGGGGACGTGCGCACCGCGATCGGCGTCATCGCCGCGCTCGCCGCCCTGGCCCTGACGCAGGCGATCCCGTCGTCGATGTCCGGCGAGATCTCGCTGGCGTACACCGACACCGACGGCTCCGGCCAGCGCGCCGACCACCGCCCGCCCGGCGCCGAGTCGTACTATCCGGAGCTGCATCGGCTGATCCGCGCACAGACCGGCCGGGCGGCCACCGGCAATGTGGTGCTCACCGCCGACTACAGCTTCCTGTCGGTGTACCCGTACTGGGGTTTCCAGGGACTGACCTCGCATTACGCGAATCCTCTGGCGGAGTTCGAGAAGCGGGCCGCAACCATCGAACGCTGGGCGGAGCTGACCACCCCGGCCGAGTTGACCGCAGCACTCAAGCACAGTCCGTGGCCGGCGCCGAACGTCTTCCTGTTCCGCTACAGTGCCGACGGCTACTCCCTGCGGCTGGCCAAGGACGTGTACCCGAACGATCCGAACGTCAAGCGGTACACGGTGACCTTCGATCCGGCGGCCTTCGACGATCCGGCGTTCACCGTGACCGAGGTGGGTCCGTTCGTACTGGTGGTGCATCGGCCGTGAGTTCGCTGCAGATCGACTCGATCGGCAGCGGCTCCGCGCGTACCCATCTGGTCAGCACCGGCACGGTCAACTGGGTGATCCTGCAATCGGGTGAGGGCGTCACGCTGATCGACGGCGGCTATCCCGGCCACGCCGGGGCGGTGGCCGAATCGCTGCGTCGGGTGGGCAGTGCACCGGAGGAGATCCGCGCCGCGCTCCTCACCCACGCCCACGTGGACCATCTGGGCGGCCTGGTGAAACTGACCGGCGCGCATGACTTCCCGACGTTCGCCGATGCGGACGAGGTGAGTCACGCCCGGCGCGAGTATCTCGAGCAGGCCGATGCCGCGTCGATCGTGCCGGTGCTCTGGCGCCCGCGGGTGGCGCGCTGGCTGGCGCAGATCGTGCCTCTCGGCGCTCTCAGCAGGACCGGGCTCAGCCGGGCTCAGCCGTTCGGCGACCTCACGGCCCTGCCCGGCGCCCCGGAGGCCGTCGCCTGCCACGGGCACACGCGCGGCCACAGCGCTTTCCTGGTGGCCGACGGCGAGGTGCTGGTCTCCGGCGATGCGCTGGTCACCGGTCATCCGATCCAGCCGCACGCCGGACCGCAGTGCCTGGGCCCGATCTTCACGCACGACCCGGCGGCCAACGCCGCCGGACTCGAGGCGCTCGCCGGACTCGACACCCCGGTGATCATGCCCGGCCACGGACCGCTGTGGCGGGGCCGGGTGCGCGATGCGGTGACCGCCGCGCTGCGCTGACCAAGGGGCCTGCGCAGCACGGACGGCGCCTGAGCCTCAGCGCGCGGCGGGAGCGCCGGCCGGACGCGAGGCCCGGCGACGGCGCGCCGGGGCACCGCCCTGCTGCGCGCGCGGCTGCGACGCCGCGCGTCCCGCTCCGGCGCTGCTGCGCTGCCGTCCCGACTGCGAGCCGGTGCCCTGACCGCTGCCCGAGCGGGCACCGCCCGAGACCGCCCCGCCCGACCGGGTACTGCGGTGCTGCGAACGTCCCTGTCCGCCAACGGAATCCCGGCCCGAACCGTCCCGGCCACGACCGCCGCGGCTCTGACCGCCACCGTTCTGACCGTTCTGGCCGCCGCGACCCCGGCTGTTGCCCCGGCTGCCGCGCCGGCGCGAACCGGCACCGCCGGCGGCGGACTGCTGCTGGGCCGGAGCCGGCGGCGGCAGCTCGCGCAGCGGCGCCTGCTCCCCGACCAGCTCGAGCACCTGCGGCGAATCCGCGGTCACCTGCTGCGGCTTGACCTTGATGTCGGCCTTGGCCAGCAGCTTGCGCAGATCGGCGCGCTGCTCGGGCAGGCAGACCGTGGCCACGTCACCGTTGCTCCCGGCGCGGGCGGTGCGCCCGGACCGGTGCAGGAATGCCTTGTGCTCGGCCGGCGGATCCACGTGGACCACCAGCTCGACGCCGTCGACGTGCACGCCGCGGGCCGCGATGTCGGTGGCGACGAGCACCCGGGCGCCGTCGTCGGAGGAGAACGAGGCCAGGTTGCGGTCACGCTGCGCCTGGCTCAGGTTGCCGTGCAGGTCCACCGCCGGAATCCCGGCCGAGGTGAGCTTGCGGGCCAGCTTCTTGGCCTGGTGCTTGGTGCGGGTGAACAGGATCCGTCGTCCGGTGCCCGAGGCGAGGGTCTGGACCAGCTGGTTCTTCTGCTCGCCCGAGCGCACCTCGAAGACGTGGTGGGTCATCTTCTCCACCGGGCTGGTGGCCTCTTCGAGCGAGTGGGTGACGGGCTTGTGCAGGAAGCGGCGCACCAGCTTGTCCACCCCGTTGTCGAGGGTGGCCGAGAAGAGCATCCGCTGACCGTCGGCCGGGGTGGCCGAGAGGATCCGGGTGACGCCGGGCAAAAAGCCCAGGTCCGCCATGTGATCGGCCTCGTCCAGGACGGTGATCTGCACGTCGTCGAGGGAGACGATGCGCTGACCCATCAGGTCCTCGAGCCGGCCGGGGCAGGCCACCACGATGTCGACACCGGCGCGCAGTTCGCGCTCCTGCCGGTTCTGCTTGACCCCGCCGAAGACGGTGGTCACCCGCAGACCCATCGCCTCGGCGAGCGGGGTCAGGGCGGTGGCGATCTGGGTGGCGAGCTCACGGGTGGGGGCCAGCACCAGCCCGGTGGGCCGGCCCGGGCGCGCGGCACGGGAACCGCCGAGGCGGGTGGCCAGCGGGATGGAGAAGGCCAGCGTCTTGCCCGAGCCGGTCTTGCCGCGGCCGAGCACGTCCCGGCCTGCGAGTGAATCGGGCAGCGTCTTCTCCTGGATGGGGAAGGGCGCGGTCTTACCGTCGGCGGTCAGGGCCGCCACGATCGGGGCGGGCACGCCGAGATCGGCGAAAGTCACAGTCATGAAAGAAAGCCTTTGCGGCTCAGGGATTCTCGGGCGCACGACAGGCGACCGGACATCGGCCACGCAGGCGGAGCACGAGAATCGTCAATGGCGAACACGCGGGTGCGCGTATCCGTTCGCCGTACGAAGACATCTCCGCCGGGAATCAAGCCTCGGCGATTGCGTTTCTACGACGCGCGGCGGGTGCGAACCGGACTGCGGCTCAGCACTGCCGATGACTCCACGGTACGGCACCGGCGCCACCGCGGCGAATCAGGAGACGAGCGTCACCATCTGCCGCACCGCGTACTCGTAGCCGCGGATACCGCACCCGGCGATCACCGCCGAGGCGATCGGCGAGACATAGGAGTGGTGCCGGAAGGGTTCGCGGGCAGCCACATTCGAGATGTGCACCTCGATGACCGGCACCTCGGGAACCACCAGGGCATCGGCCAGCGCCACCGAGGTGTGCGTCCAGCCGGCGGGGTTGACGACGATCCCGGAGATCTGCCCGCGGGCGGCGTGGATCGCGTCGATCATCTCGCCCTCGTGATTGGTCTGCAGGGCGCGCACCCCGTAGCCGAGATCGGCGGCGGTCCGCTCGACCAGGGCCACCACGTCGGCGAGGGTCGCGGTGCCGTAGATCTCCGGCTGCCGGAGCCCGAGAGTGTTCAGATTGGGTCCGTTGAGCAGCAGAATCGGCCGTTCCTCATTCGCCATGTGCCCAGTCTAGTGATTCAGCGAGAGAGTCTCGGATTTGCGTGGTATTTCCAGACCATGACATCCCCAACCTCCGGTCCTCAGCCTCAGCAGCCTGCACCTCAGCAGCCCGCGCCCCAGCCGCCTGCGCATCAGCAGCCCACGCCTCACCATTCCGCACCCCAGCAGCCCGCGCCTCACCAGCCGGCCTCTCACCAGCCCGCACCCCCGCCGCCGGCGCCGGAGAGGACCTCGTCGCCGTGGGCCGCAGGCGTGGTCCTGGTGGCCGCATCCCTGCTGCTCATCGCCTCGGTGCTGGCCATCTTCCAGGCGATCGCGGCGCTGGTCGGCGATGACACGCTGGTGGTCTTCGACGAGACCACCGACTACGTGTACGAGTTCAGTCTCACCACCTGGGGCTGGATCCACCTGGTGGTCGGCATCATCGGCTTGCTGATCGCCTGGGGCCTGTTCCGGGCCGCCGAGTGGGCGCGCGTGGCCGCCATCGTCATCGCGGCGATCTCCATCGTCTCGAACTTCCTGTGGCTCCCGTACACCCCCTGGTGGTCGATCCTGGTGATCGTCCTCCAGATCATCGTGATCTGGTCGGTCGCCAACTGGCGCGGCCTCTGACACCCACCGTCCACGACCGGCCCGGGGCGCCCACCGCACACGGTGGGCGCCCCGGGCCGTCTGCGCCGTCGCCGTCCGGCCGCCCCGGTACTGTGATGCCATTCGTCCCCCGATCGGTGGACAGCACCAGGGAGTGAGGCCCCCGATGGCGAAGACGGACCTGAGCAGCGACTCCGCGCAGATCGCCGTCGAGCGGGACTTCGGCCGGCTCGAGCGCACCACCCGCGTCGACAGCCGCCGGGAGAAGAAGGTCCTGATCAACGCGCTGCCGATGCTGATCGTCGGCGTGGTGGGGCTCGGCGCGGCGTTCTACTCCGGCCTCGGCTCACGCGGCTACACCTGGCCGATGCTGATACTGCTCGCGTTGATCGCCGTCGTCGGGGCCGGACTGTCGTACGCCGCGGTCACACAGCTGCGCCGCGGTCCGCTGGTGTTGCATCTCTTCGAGCGCGGCTTCATCGTCGAACGCCCCCGCGGGGGCAAGGTCTCGGCGCGTCTGGCCACCACCACCGCCCGTCTGTACGACTTCGACGAGCCCGGCGATTCGACCAGCGAACCGCTCCCGCACGTGGCCGTGCAGTTGTGCTTCGCCGACGGCGACACCATGGTCCTCGAGGAACCGCACTCGGGATCCCCGGACGCCCTCGTCGAGCTCGCGCAACGGTGCGCCGGGCACACCCGCGAACGCCTGCGCTACGTGGATGTGCAACGGCTGCGCCGGGACGCCATCCACGTCTGAGCACCGGCACCGGCGACACACGGCGACTCCCGCCGCCGGGCATCAGTACTATTCCCCTGTGCCAGTGAACTCGGTCCGGCGGGCACAGATCACCGCCCTCGTCACAGGCCTTCTGGGCCTTCTGCTGGCATTGGCCACCCCGCTGCTGCCGGTCCATCAGACGACCGCGGAGATCTCCTGGCCGCAGCGCGGGACCATCGAATCGGTGGAAGCGCCGCTGATCTCGTACGTGCCGATCTCCATGGACGTGCACCTGCCGTGCACCGCCGCCGGCGAGCTGACCGGCACCGACACGGTTCTGCTGTCCACGCTGCCGCCGTCGGCAGAGAAGTCCGCGGGCCGCGGACTGTTCATCCGGGTGACCGGCACCGCAGGCCAGCCCGCCGCGGACCGGACCGTCGAGGTGGTCAATCGCAACAATCCGCTGGTGTCGGCCCCCCTCGATCAGGTGCTCACCCCGCAGTGCCGGGGCATCGACGTCTCGGCCACCGCCGACGCGGTGACCGCCTCCTTCGCCGGCCTGCACGACGACGCCGGCGAGCCGTTGACCGGATCGACCACCGACACCGGGCAGGGCGATCAGCGACCGCAGCTGACCGGCCTGTTCACCCAGCTGCACGGCCCCGCCTCGGCGCTGCCGACGATGTCCGCGCAGGTGGAGATCGATTCGCGCTACTCGACCACCCCGACGCTCATCAAATGGCTGGCGATCATCGTCGGCGTGCTGGCCACCGTGATCTCGCTGGCCGCGCTGGCCCGCCTCGACGGCACCGACGGCCGCGGCCACCGGCGGATCTTCCCTGCACGCTGGTGGCGGCTCAACGCCCGCGACTACGTGGTGCTCGGCGCCCTGCTGGTGTGGCACTTCATCGGCCCCAACACCTCCGACGACGGCTACCTGATGACCATGTCGCGGGTGGCCCAGGACAGCGACTACACCGCCAACTACTTCCGCTGGTTCGGGGCCCCGGAGGCCCCGTTCGGGTGGTACTACCAGGCCTTCGGTCTGCTCAGCCACATCAGCGTGGCCAGCCCGTGGATGCGTCTGCCCGCGCTGGCCTGCGGCATGATCAGCTGGCTCATCATCAGCCACGAGGTGATCCCCCGGCTCGGCCGCACCGCCAAGGCCTGGCAGGCGCCCGCCTGGACGGCCGCCGCAGTCTTCCTGGCCTGCTGGTTCCCGTTCAACAACGGCCTGCGGCCCGAACCGATCATCTGTCTGGGTGCCCTGCTCACCTGGTGCTCGGTGGAGCGGGCGATCGCCACCGGACGGCTGTTGCCGGCCGCGGTGGCCTGCACCGTCGGCGCCTTCTCCATCGCCGCCGGCCCCACCGGCGTGCTGGCGGTGGCCGCCCTCGTCGCCGGGGCCCGGCCGATGGTGCTGTCCCTGATCAAACGCGCCCGCGAGGTGGCCCGGCAGACCGGGCGCGCCATCGGCTGGGCGTACGCCGCGCTGATCGCCCCGATCCTGGCGGCCGGCACCCTGGTGCTGTTCGTGGTCTTCCAGGGCCTCACCCTGACGCTGTTCTCGCAGAGCTCGGCGATGAAGACCGATGTGGGGCCGTCGCTGAACTGGTACAACGAGATCGACCGGTACTCGTCACTGTTCGCCTTCTCCGCCGACGGCTCCATCACCCGCCGCTTCGCGGTGCTGGCCATGATCCTGTCGCTGGCCGTCTCCGGCGCCCTGCTGATCCGCAAGGGCCGGATCCCCGGCACCGCCGCCGGTCCCACCCAGCGCATCGTCGGGATCACCTTCGCCTCGCTGCTGTTCCTGATGTTCACCCCCACCAAGTGGACCCACCATTTCGGCGTCTTCGCCGGGCTGGCCGCCGCCCTCGCCGCGATCGCGACCATCGCCGCCTCGGCCCGGGCCACGCATTCGCGCCGCAACCGCACCGTCTTCGCGGCCCTGGTCGTGTTCATCACCGGTCTGGCGCTGACCGCACCGAACTCGTACTACTACTCCTCGGCGTGGGGGATGCCGTGGGGTGTGGAGCAGGTCACGATCGGCGACCAGAAGGTCGGCTCGATCCTCCTCGGTATCACGCTGGCGCTGCTGGCCCTGGCGCTCTGGTTCCATTTCCGGGAGCCGTTCACCGGCACCGACCCGGTGGCGGCCCATCCGCCTCGCGGCCCGCGCACCGCCCGGCTGCGCCGGGCCGGCAACCGGCTGGCCCAGTCGCCGCTCGGGGTGGCCGCCGCCGCCGTCGTCGTCTTCGCCCTGGTGACCGCCGCCATGGCCGGTATCCAGCAGAGCGGCTCGTACTCGGTGCCGCGCACCAACCTCGAGGCGCTGTCCGGCAAGGTCTGCAGCATGGCCGACAAGGTCTGGGTGGAGGCCGATCCGAGCGCCGGTCTGCTCACTCCCGTCGACGGCTCCGTCGCCGACCCGCTGTCCGGCCCCACCAGCCAGCCGGCCGGGGCCGACCGCCGCTCCACCACCGGATTCACCGCCGACGGGGTGCCCGAGGATCTCAACAATCGGGCCAGCAGCGGCAGTCTCGGGGTGCTGGCCGGCGATGCCGCGGCCGACGAGGACCTGCTGATCGCCAACAGCGGCGGCACCGGCGGCGGCACCCGCGCCACCGCCGGAGTCAACGGCAGCCACGCCGAGCTGCCGTTCGGGCTGGACCCGGCCCGGACCCCGGTGCTGGGCAGCTACTCGGAGGACCGGCGCAGCCCCGCCGGACTCACCTCCTCCTGGTACGCCCTGCCGAAGGACTTCCAGGACCACGAACTGCTCGTCTTCTCGGTGGCCGGCAACTTCTCCCCCTCCGAACTGCGCCTGGAGTACACCGACCAGCCGATCACCGACGGCACGCGAGACGGGCAGCTGCGCACGCAGGGCGGCGTCCCGATGATCGATCCGGGCCCGCGCCCATCCTGGCGCAATGTCCGCCTCGACACCGATTCGCTGCCGGCCGACGCCACCGCGGTGCGCATCGTCGCCGACAACCACACTCTCTCGGACGACCGGTACATCGTGGTGACGCCGCCGCGGCTGCCGGAGCTGACCACCCTGCAGGAGACCGTCGGCAGCGAGGATCCGGTGCATGTGGACTGGACCTCCGGTCTGGTGGTGCCGTGCCAGCGCCCGTTCGACTTCCACGCCGGCGTCGCCGAGATCCCCGACTGGCGGATCCGGCCGGGCTCGGATCTGGCGGCCGCGGTGGGCACCTGGCAGAGCGCGCCCGGCGGCGGACCACTCGGCTGGCTGGAGGTCTCGCAGCGCGCCGAGACCGTCGCCACCTACCTCAAGGGCGATATCGGCCGCGACTGGGGCGCCCTCGAACGCTACGAGTCCTACGATCCCGCCCGCCCGGCGATCATCGACCACGGCACCGCCACCCGCAGCGGACTGTGGAGTCCGGCACCGATCCGCTACTGACCCGCTGACCTGCCGGTGCTCCGGCGTGCGGTTGGCCTGTCCTCAGCTTTGTGCATTAGCCTGAGGAGTCGTGCCAGTGCCGATGACGTCCCCTGCCTCGGAAGATTCGCCGGACGCGCAGGAGGAGAAGCCTGCGCCCCTGTCGACTCGTCAGGCCAAGCTGCTCGCCGTCGTCGGCGGCCTGGTGGCCGTGGTCGCCGCCGTGCTCACTCCGCTGATGCCGGTGCACACCACCGACGCCACCATCGGCTGGCCGCAGGGGCAGACGCTCAACGCCGACGATCCGTCGATCGTGGCCCCGCTGATCGCCCAGTCCGCGCAGAACCTGGACGTGGTGATCCCGTGCCGCGCGCTGGCCGCCCTGCCCGCCGAACCGACCACGGTGCTGGCGACCATGCCGGCCAAGGCCACCCGTTTCAACAGCGGCGCCCTGGTGATCTCGGCGAACGCCGACCGGGTGGCGGTCACCTTCCGGTCGAGCACCGCCGCCACCGCCACCCGGCAGCAGATCGCGTCGAGCGAATGCACCCGGCTGCACGTCTTCGCCGGGCCTTCCGGCGCCGGCGCCCAGTTCGTCGGGCTCGGCCCGGGCACCACCCTCGACCCGGACAAACGGCCGCAGATCGACGGCCTGTTCACCTCACTGACCACCGACCAGGTCACGGACCTGGCCGGGCAGGGACTGCGGGCGTCGATCGCCGTCGACAACCGCTACGAGACCAGCCCCACCGTGCTGAAGATCCTGGTGATGGCGATCGCGGTCCTGGCCACCCTGATCGCACTGTTCGCGCTGTACTGCCTGGACCGCTCCGGCGGGTATCGCGGGCCGCCGGTGCTGCGGCTGCGGACGGCGGTGCGCGCCGTCCGGATGCGCGCCACCGACGCCGTGGTCACCGCGATCCTGATCGTCTGGCTCTTCCTGGGTGCGGGCGCCCCCGACGACGGCTACATCCTCAACATGGGCCGGGTGGCCGACGACGCCGGCTATCTGCCGAACTACTACCGCTTCTACGGGGTCAGCGAAGCCCCGTTCGACTGGTACTACAACTTCCTGGCGCTGTGGTCCAAGGTCTCGCCGTCGCTGCTGTGGATGCACATTCCGGCGCTGGTGGCCGGCCTGATCTCCTGGTTCGTGATCAGCCGGGTGATGCTGCCGCGTCTGGGCAGCGCTCTGGCCGCGAACCGGTGGGCCAACTGGGCCGCCGCCGCCGTCTTCCTCTCGTTCTGGATGCCGTTCTGCTCGGGCCTGCGCACCGAGGGCGTCATCGTGCTCGGCTCCCTGCTGACCTGGTGGGCGGCCGAGAAGGCGATCACCAGCAAGCAGCTGCTGCCGGCGGCGCTCGCCGCGACGGCGGCGGCGCTCACCCTCTCGCTGGCCCCGCAGGGTGTGGTGGGCGTCGCGATCCTGCTGGTCAGTGCCCGCGCACTGCTGCGGGTGCTGCTCGAGCGCCGCCGCACCGATGGTCTGCTTCCGCTGCTCGCCCCGATCGCCGCCGCCGGCCTGGTGGTGCTGGTGGTGGTGTTCCGCGATCAGACCCTGATGACGGTGCTCGAGGCCATGAAGGTCAAGTACCAGACCGGCCCCACCATCCCGTGGCACCAGGAGTTCCTGCGCTACTACTTCCTCTCCGTGCCCACCCCGGACGGGGCCATCGCCCGCCGCATCCCGGTGGTGCTGCTCTTCGCCGCGGCCGTGGTGACCGCCGCCATGCAGCTGCGCCGCGGACGCATCGAGGGCGTCTCCCGCAATCCGGTGTGGCGGCTGGTCGGCGCCCTGTGCGTGAGCCTGCTGCTGTTCTTCTTCGTCCCGATGAAGTGGACCATCCACTTCGGCGTCTTCGCCGGTCTGGGTGCGGCGCTGGCCGCGACCGGCACCCTGGCCGTGGCCCAGGCCGCATCCCGGTCGTCGCGCAATCTCACCGTCTTCGCCGCCGGACTGCTGTTCGCGCTGGCCGCCTCGATGTCGGGCCGCAACGCCTGGCCGTACGGGTACCGGTTCGGCGTGCCCTGGTTCGACAAGGCACCGGTGATCGCCGGTCAGGAGATCTCCTCGCTGCTGCTGATCCTGGCGGTGCTGACGTCGGCGCTGGCCCTGTGGCAGACGCTGCGGCTGGACTACGTGCGCAACCGCGGCATGGCCCATCACGGCAGCGGCGAACCCGATTCCGTCGCCGACCGACGCCGCCTCGCGCTGGCCTCGTCGCCGATCGCGGTGATCGCCGCGCTGATGGTGCTGGTGATGCTCGGCTCCCTGGCCAAGGGTGCGATCTCGCAGCGCCCGGCGATGTCGGTGGCGTCGAACAACCTCGCGACGCTCACCGGATCGACCTGTGCCATGGCCGACGAGGTGCTCGTCGAGGACGACCCGAACGCCGGCATGCTGGTGCCGGCCGACGGCCGGTCCGCCTCGGCCGCACTGGCCGGCACCGATGCGGTGGGCTTCACCCCCAACGGCATCGCCAACGATCTGACGCCCACCTCCCGGGTGTCCTCCCGGCCCGGTCAGATGCATGTGGCCGGTTCCACCTCGCGGCCCTTCGCCACCTCGGGCACCCTCGGCGCCGGCACCACCGGCGGCACCGGACCGAAGACCGTGAACGGCTCCACCGTGGCCCTGCCCTTCGGCCTGGACCCGGACACCACTCCGGTGCTGGGCAGCTTCGGCTACCAGGGCAACGCCCACCTCACCACCGGCTGGTACCAGTTGCCGGACCGTTCGGCCTCACCGCTGATCGTCTTCGCCACCGCCGGCCCGATCTCCACCATCGACGCCGACGGGGTCCGGGTCCCCGGGCAGAAACTCGTCGCCGAATTCGGCAGGGCGGGCGCGGACGGCGGCTTCGAGCAGATCGGCCCGCGGGTCGTTCCGATCGATCCCGGTCCGGTGATCGCCAACCTGCCGTGGCGCAATCTGCGGGTTCCGATGTCGGCGGTGCCGGCCGGCGCCACCGTGATGCGGCTGGTGGCCGACGACACGAATCTCGGTGCCCTGCAGTTCATCGGGCTCACCCCGCCCCGCGCGCCGCGCCTGCAGACCCTGCAGGCAGTGGTCGGCTCGGATTCGCCGACGCTGATCGACTTCCCGGTGGCGGCGCACTTCCCGTGCCAGCAGCCGATCGGTGTGCGCCACGGTGTGGTCGAGGTGCCGCAGTGGCGGATCCTGCCCGACTACGTGACGATGAACATGCAGTCCAAGACCTGGATGGCCGCCTCGGGCGGTGGCCTGCTGGCCGTCTCCGAGGGCACCACCAAGGCCACCACGGTGCCCACCTATCTCAAGGATGACTGGCACGAGGACTGGGGTTCACTCGAGAAGCTCACCCCGCTGGCTCCGCAGGCCGCGCCCGCGCGCGTGCAGACGCACACGGCGACCGTCTCGGGCCTGTCCCGCAACGGCTCGATCCGCGTGGAGAGGACGAAATGACCGACGGTCCCGATCCCCAGGACGCCCCGCGGGCCGAGCAGCCGGCGCAGCCGGCCGGCCGCGGTGACCGCTGGGAGCTGCTGAAGCGCAACGACTACCGGGTGACCAAACTGGTCGCCGTCGTGGCCGGTCTGCTCGGCTTCCTGATGGCGGTGCTCGCCCCGCTGCTGCCGGTGCAGCAGCGCAGTTCGGCGGTGCAGTGGCCTCAGCAGGGCACGGTGGCCGATGTGACGGCCCCGCTGGTGTCCTTCGTGCCCACCTCGATGACGGTGAGCGTGCCCTGCCGGCTGGCCGGCGACCTGCCCGCCGGGGGCGGCGTGCTGCTATCGACCATTCCGGCCGCCGGCAAGCAGGCCTCCGCGCGCGGCATGTTCATCCGTGCCACCGACAGCGAGCTCACGGTGACCGCCCGCGACGTGCTGCTGCTGAGCACGGATCGGGCCGCCGCCCAGGCCGATCCGGACTGCATGATCACCGTCGACGGCGGTGCCGACGGGCTGCACGCCGCAGTGACCGGGCTGTCCGGCGGACAGGACGCCGACGGCCTGCGCTACGACACCGACGACCCGGACATGCGTCCGCAGATCGTCGGCGTCTTCTCCGACCTTCCCGCCGACGCCCCGCGCGAGGGTCTGTCGCTGCACGCCGACATCGACACCCGTTTCGTGAACTCGCCGACACCGATCAAGCTGGCGGCCATCATCTTCGGCGTCGTCATGATGCTGCTGTCGCTGGTGGCTCTCGGGGTGCTCGACAGCCGGGACGGCCGGGCGCACAAGCGATTCCTGCCGCGCGGCTGGTTCACCATCCGCCCTCCCGACGTGGTGGTCTTCGTAGTGCTGGTGCTGTGGTGGCTCGGCGGCGGCAACACCTCCGACGACGGTTACAACATCACCGTCGCCCGCATCACCTCCGAGGCGGGCTACGCGGACAACTACTTCCGGTACTTCGGCGTCCCGCAGGATCCGTTCGGCTGGCCGTATCAGATCCTGTCGTGGATGACCCACGTGAGCGTCGCGACACCGTGGCTGCGACTGCCCTCGCTGCTGCTGGGTCTGCTCGGCTGGTGGGTGATCAGCCGTGAGGTGATCCCGCGTCTGGGCCGCGCCGTGCGGACGAGCAAGGCCGCGGTGTGGACCGGCGCGCTGGTCTTCCTGGCGATCTGGCTGCCGTACAACAACGGCATCCGCTTCGAGCCGGTGGAGGCGGTGGGCGCCCTGCTCACCTGGTGCGCCGTCGAGCGCGCCATCGCCACCCGGCGACTGCTGCCCTACGCGGTGGCCGCCATTCTGGCGGCGTTCACCCTGGCGGTGGCGCCCGGCGGCCTGATGGCCGTGGCCGCGCTGCTGGCCGGTCTGCGGCCGGTGGTGCGCGGCATCGTCGCCCGCCGCGAACGCGACGGTCTGCTGCCGATGCTGGCGCCGATCCTGGCGGCCGGCACCTCGGTGCTGTTCGTGATCTTCTACGCGCACCCGCTGCGGCCACTCATCGAGGGTTCGATGGTGGCCTCCGAGGTGGGACCGACCCAGGAGTGGTGGCAGGAGCCGATCCGCTACTACTACCTGGTGCTGCAGACCGGCGACGGCACCTTCCCGCGCCGCTTCGGCATCCTGATCATGATCCTGTGCCTGATGGTGGTGATCTTCCGCCTGATGGCCGCGCACCGGCCGCCGGCGGTGGCGCGCGCCCCCATCTGGCGGCTGGTCGCGGTGATGCTCGGCACCATGTTCTTCATCGCGTTCACGCCCACCAAATGGACCCATCATCTGGGCGTGTACGCCTGTATCGGTGCTTGTGTGGCCGCGGCCGCGGCCGCCATGATGGCCCCGCCGCTGCTGCGTTCGCGCCGCAACCGGGCGTTCTTCGCCGCCGCCGTGCTGCTGGTGACCGGTGTGTCGGCGGCCGGCACCAACATGTGGTGGTACGTGGGCAGCTACGGGGTGCCGTGGTGGGACCGGCCGGTCTCGATCGCCGGGGTGAACCTGAGCTGGATCGCGCTGGCTCTGGCGCTGGTCGCCGTCGCCGTCGGCCTCTGGTACCACTTCCGCGACGACTACGTCGACGAGCAGACCCGTACCGGCTTCGACCGCACCGGCATCGACCGACTCAAGGTGTCGCCGATCCCGGTCATCGCCGGTCTGGTGGTGCTGTTCATGCTCGCCTCGTTCGCCAAGGGCGCCTGGGTGCAGCGCGACAGCTGGTCGTGGACCAAATCCAATGCCCGGGCACTGACCGGTGACATCTGCGGGCTGGCCAACGACGTTCTGGTGGAAGAGGATCCGGCGGCCGCGATGCTGACCCCGGCCGAGGTGGACGGCCGCCGGCCGTCGGCCAAGGCGGCGCTGGGCGGGAAGAACGTGGGCTTCACCGCCACCGGCGTCCCGTCCGGGGTGCTGATCGATCCGCTGGAGAAGAAGACCGGTTCCAACTCCGATGAGGACGAGGACGATGCCGTGCAGATGGCGTCGACCGACGACGTCTCCGGCGGCCGGGACGCCGGTGCCGGCACCGGTACCGGCACCGGCGACGACGGCACCGGCGACTCGCAGGACGAGACCGAGGAGCAGATCGCCGAAACCGAGGCGGCGCCCACCGAGTCGGCCGTGCGCCTGCCCTACGGCCTCTCGCCGGCCAGTACTCCGGTGCTCGGCAGCTACCGGGCGTCCGGGGTCTCGTCGGTGACCACCGACTGGTACGACATCGGCTTCGCTGCCGGCAAGGCGCCCGCCGACGCACCGTTGATCGCGGTGGCCGCCGCCGGCTCGATCGAGGCCTACAACGGCCTCGGGGTGCTCACCAGCGGCCGGAAGCTGGTCGCCGAGTTCGGCCGCCGGAACGCCGACGGCTCGGTCCGGACGGTCGGCAAGCCGCTGATCCCGCTCGACGCGATGGAGACCAACTCGGACTGGCGCACGCTGCGCTTCCCGCTCGCCGACGCTCCGGCCGGCGCGACGCTGGTGCGGTTGCAGGTGGTCGACGACGCCGGTGCGGCCGCGGAGTGGCTGGCCTTCACCCCGCCGCGGGTGCCGCATCTGCGGACCCTCAACGACGTGGTGGGCTCCACCGATCCGGTGCTGATCGACTGGATGCCGGGCCTGGTGTTCCCGTGCCAGCGGCCGATCGCGGTGCGCGACGGCGTGCTCGAGCTCCCGGACTGGCGGATCATGCCGGACGCGGATGCGACGCAGAAGAACAGCCAGACCTGGTCGGCCGGCGTGAACGGCGGCCCGCTGGGCATCACCGACGCACTGCTGTCCAACACGCTGGTTCCGACCTATCTGCGGAACAACTGGGCGCGCGACTGGGGCGGTCTGGAACGGTTCACCCCGCTGGTTCCGCAGGCCACCCCGGCCCGGCTGGAACTGGGGTACCGCACGGTGAACGGCTTCACCAGCCAGGCACCGATGCGCTGGCTCGGCTACTGACCGGCCGCGGCCACCCCGCACACGACGAACCGCCCGGAGGCCGATCGGCCTCCGGGCGGTCCGCGTCGAGCGGTCAACTCAGATGGTGCACCGGGGCCAGCCCGTAGACGGGGGTGTCCAGACCCTCGAAGCGCGCCTTGAGCTGCAGGGCCAGGTACAGCGAGTAGTGCCGCGACTGGTGCAGATTGCCGCCGTGGAACCACAGCCCGGGCTGTTGGGTGGGCTTCCACATGTTGCGCTGTTCGCCCTCCCACGGACCGGGATCCTTGGTGGTCTCCGAGCCCAGCCCCCACACCTTGCCCACCCGGTCGGCCACGTCCTGGCCCATCAGATCGGCGGCCCAGCCGTTCATCGAGCCGTAGCCCGTGGCGTAGACGATCACGTCGGCCGGCAGTTCCGTGCCGTCGGTGAGCACCACCGAGTTCTCGGTGAGGCGGTCGACGCCGCCGTGCGCCAGCTTGATCGAGCCGTCGGCGACCAGCTCGCAGGCGCCGACGTCGATGTAGTAGCCGGAGCCGCGCCGCAGGTACTTCATGAACAGCCCGGAGCCGTCGTCGCCGAAGTCCAGGTCGAAGCCGGCCGCCTCGAGCCGGTCGTAGAAGTCCTTGTCCCGCTCCCGGATCCGGTCGTAGAGCGGGATCTGCCACTCGTGCATGATCCGGTACGGCATGGACGCGAAGGTCAGGTCGGCCTTCTTGGTGGTCATCCCGGAGTCCACCGCCTGCTGGCTGTAGAGCGCTCCGAGCCCGATCTCCATCAGCGAGTCCGACTTGACGATGTGGGTGGACGAGCGCTGCACCATGGTGGTGTCCACCCCGTTCTCCACCAGCGCCTTGGCGATGTCGTGTGCGGAGTTGTTGGCGCCGATGATCACCACCTTCTTGCCTGCGTAGGCGTCCGGACCCGGGTGCCGGCTGGAATGGTGCTGTTCGCCCGCGAAGACGTCCGCGCCGGGGAACGACGGGATGTTGGGCTTGCCGGACATGCCGGTGGCCAGCACCAGTTGCGTCGGGTAGAGCGTCAGCGGCTCGCCGTCGCGGATCAGTTCGACGGTCCAGCGCTGCTGTTCCTCGTCGTAGCGGGCACTGGTGCATTCGGTCTTCGACCAGTACGGCACCTCCATGACGCGGGTGTAGAACTCGAGCCAGTCGCCGATCTTGTCCTTCGGCGCGAACACCGGCCAGTTCTCCGGGAACGGCAGGTACGGGAGATGGTCGTACCAGACCGGGTCGTGCAGGCAGAGCGTCTTGTAGCGGCCGCGCCACTGGTCCCCGGGCCGGTCGTACTTGTCGACGACGAGCGAGGACACCCCGAGCTGACGCAGCCGGGCACCGAGCGCGATACCGCCCTGGCCGCCGCCGATCACCAGTACATAGGGCTGGACCGCCCGGCCGAGCTCGGCCTCCTCGTCCTCCTTCTTCTCCGCCCAGGACCGCCGGTCCGGGTCGGAGCCGTGCACGGCGCCGAGCGGACGGGAATGCCCGGTGGGCTCTTCGTGGCCGGTGAGCTCCTGCAGGGTGGTCAGCAGGGTCCAGCCCTGGTCCTGCCCGTCGGGGCCGGGCTTGAGCCGCAGGTGCCCTTCGCCGCGGCCGACGGCGGTCTCGAAGGCGATGAAGGCTTCGGCGACGCCGCCCTCGGATTCCACCGCGTCGTCGGTGGTGTGCCAGCCGGTGGGCGCGGTGTCGGCGAGCCGGGCACCGAGCATGGCGGCGATGTCGTCGCGCCCTTCGGAGGTCTTCAGGTTCCAGGTGAAGGCCACCAGGTCGCGCCAGAAGCCGTCGACGGCGAACAGCTCCGCGGCGCCGGCCGCGTCGCCCGCGCTGAGGGCTCCGTCGAGCCGGGCCAGCCAGTCCTCGATGCGCTGTTGCGGGCCGCGCACCGCAGCCTGGGTGTCGGGTTCGAGGGTCTGGGTCATGGTTCCTCCTGGGTCGTGCCGATCTGGATGTGAGCTACAGCACACTCCCGGCGGCATCGTGGCGGCAAGGGTTGCAGGGGGTTGCAGCCGGCCGGGCTTGACTCCCACCGGCCGGGGACGCACCCTCGAATGTGACTCGGAACACAGACGGTGCGGAGGTGGCACATGGCGGCGGACCAGGCGCCGGAGCCGGCGATGGCCGCGGGCGACGATCCGCGGGCCTTCGCCGCGGTGCTGCACGCCGTCTACGACGCACGGATGTCGGGCGATCGCGCCCCGGCCCGGCCGCGCGCGGTGATCGGCGACTCCTGGGACCGGGTGCAGCAGGCCGGCGTGGATCCCGACAGCGGCACGCCCACCCCGACACTGGACCGGACGCAGCTGGCGTTCCGGCGCAGCGAGTCCGGGCTCGGCGAGGTCCTCGATGCGGTGATGCATCACCTCGACACCCTGATCGCCGACGGCGACAACGTCCTGGTCGTCGCCGATGCGAACGGTCAGGTGCTCTGGCGGGACGGGCATCCGCAGGTGCTGTGCCGGGCCGACCGGCTCGGTTTCGCCGAGGGCGCGTCCTGGGCGGAGACGGCGGTGGGCACCAACGCCATCGGCACCGCCCTCGCCTCCGGGCGGGCGGTGCAGGTCTTCTCCGCCGAACACTTCGTGCGCAGCCATCACGCGTGGACCTGTGCGGGTGCGCCGATCCACGATCCGCGCACCGGCGGCGTGCTGGGCGTGGTGGATGTGAGCGGGCCCGCCGCCACCATCCACCCGACCACCCTGGCACTGGTCGATACCGTCGCCAAACTCGCCGAATCACAACTGCGCGAACGTCATCGCTCCCGGCTCGACACGCTGCGCACGGTGGCCGCCCCGATGCTGGCGCGTTCGTCGGGACCGGTGCTGGCCGTCGACGGCTTCGGCTGGGTGGCCGCCGTCGACGGGGTGTCGCCGCGCGAGCGGCTGCCGCTGCCGCAGGCGTGCCCGCCGGGCCGGCTGTATCTGCACGGCTTGGGCGACTGCGATCTGGAGCCGCTGCCCGGCGGCTGGCTGGTGCGGGTGACCGCCCCCGACGACGGGCGGACCCGGCAGGTGCTGCTGGAGATCCCCGGCGAGCAGGCCGCGGATCCGCTGGTGCGGGTGTCCGGCGCGGACGGCTCGTGGGTGCATCGGCCCTCGCCCCGCCACGCCCAGCTGCTGCGGCTGCTGGCCCGCAACCCGGGCGGGATGACGGCGGCCGAACTGGCGGTGGCACTGTTCGGCGACGCGGCGCGCACGGTGACGGTGCGCGCCGAGATCTCCCGGCTGCGCAAACGGTTCGGCGCCCTGCTGCTGGCCGAACCGTACCGCCTGGCCGCCACGGTGGTGCCGGTCGTCGACGGCACTCCGGCACCGTGACCTGCACGCGGACCGGCGGCTGAGCGTCCGGACCGTTCGGGCCGTTCACGATTCCCAGGTTTGATCTGAGTTGACCTCTCGGTAAGGTACCGGTGGCCGATCACACAGGGGAGCACATATACATGGGGCGTCACACTACGTCCGGCCGCATTGCGGCCGGCGGTACCGATGATCGTCGACGCTGGTTGTGGCCGCTGCTGGCACTGTCGGCGATCGCGATCCTCGCCTGTGCCTATCTGGTGTGGTTCACCGCTTTCCGGGGCTGCGGCGACCGCACCTCGGTGACCGTCGTCACCGATCCGACGATGTCGGACACCGTCGACGCGGTGGCCGGCGCGGTGCCCGACGACGAGTGCTACTCCTTCCACGTCGAACGGATCCAGGCCTCCGACATCCCGTCCCGGGTCACCGACACCGAGAACGCGCCCGACCTGTGGGTCTCCGATTCGCAGGAACGCTCGCGCCGGATCCTCGGCCAGATCGATCAGACCCCCGAGTACGTGTCCGAGTCGCTGGCCACCACACCCACGGTGATCGCCGGCAAGAGCGTTCCCGAACTCGACAGCTGGGTGGACGTGATGACGCTGCCGGACCTGCGGATGGGTTCGCCGGTGGAGACCTCCACCGGCGACAGTCCCGTGGTGGGCGCGCTCACCGAGGTGCAGGCGGGCAAGCTCACCCAGAAGCAGTTGCTGGGGGCGTTGACCACCCTGGGCCAGCAGCAGAACAATGCGCGGCCGGCATTCGACACGGACGCCACCCGGCTGACGACGGCCGCCGACGGCCAAGCGCCGGTGGTGACCACCGAGCAGCAGTTCCTGCGGTTCACCAAGCTGCACCCGAATTCCGGTCTGCAGCAGTCGATGCCGGCCAGCGGTGCAGTCCTGCTGGAGTTTCCGCTGGTGAACACGGCACGACCGGAGAACAGGCAGAAGGCGGCCGAGGCCGGCGCGCTGCTGGCCGCCGCGGCGGCGTCCGATTCGGGCCGCAAGGCACTCAGCGACGCGGGATTCCGGGCCGCGGACGGCACCGGCGTCGGCGATCCGGTGGCACCGCTCAAGCTGGCCGATCCAGACCAGATCGACACCGCCCTGCAGCAGTGGCAGGTGGTCTCGGTGCCGATGCGCACGATCGTCGCCCTGGACGGTTCGGGTTCGATGGAGCAGGCGGCCGGCAGCGGAACACGCGCACAGCTCCTGTCCCAGGCCTGCCTGACCGCACTGCAGATCCTGCCGAACAATGCGCAGGTCGGCGGCTGGCTGTTCGGGGTGGACAAAGGCGGGCAGGGACAGGACTGGGACGAGTTCGCCCCCATCCGCCGCCTCGATGCTCAGGACGGCGACCAGACGCACCGCGAGTTGCTCGGCGCGCGCACCAAGCAGGCGATGCGTACGCGCCTCGGCGGCGGCACCGGTCTGTACGACACCACGCTGGCGGCCTTCAAGGCCGTCCAGAAGAACTGGGATCCCAAGTACAGCAACAGCGTCATCATCATGACCGACGGCGCCAACGAGGATCCGAACGGGATCTCGCTCGATCAGCTGCTCGGCGAACTGAAGACGCTGCAGGATCCGGCCCGCCCGGTGATCGTGGTGACCATCGGCATCTCCGACGACGCCGACACCGCCTCGCTGAAGCAGATCGCCGAGGCCACCGGCGGCACCACGCACGTCGAGCGCAAGGCGAGCGACATCCGCACTGTGCTCGTCGACGCGATCTCCGCCCGGGTCGCCGCCGCGGGCCGCTGACCGGCGCCGGGCCGGCCGCCCGGCGGCGTCTAGGCTGGAGACGTGTCCGCAGGCGCGGACGGTTCCGGCCCGGAGGTATCGATGTACGTCGTCGCTCAGATCAGCGACCTGCACTTCAACGGCACCCCCGGGAACCGGGCCCGGGTGCACGGCGTACTGGACTACCTGACCTCCTGCGACGGACCGATCGACGCTCTGCTGGTGACCGGAGATCTGACCGATCACGGCGCCGCCGCGGAGTACCGGGAGGCACTGGAGAATCTGGTGGTGCCGTGGCCGCGGGCGCTGCTGCTGGGAAACCACGACGATCGGGCCGAGTTCACCGGCGTCGCCGCCGGTGCCGCGAGTGCCGAGCCGGTCAATTCAGCGCTGCTGCTGCCGGGTACGCCGGAGCGCCCGGGCGGCCTGCTGATCCTGGCCCTGGACTCGTCGATCCCCGGCCGGGCCGACGGCGAGCTGAGCGAGGAGACCCTGGCATGGGCGGCCGCACAGATCCGCGCCGCCGACGGCGCCCAGGTGCTGCTGGCCTTCCACCATCCGCCGACCACGATCGGCATGCCGTTCATGGACGACATGCGCCTCTTCGACGCGAGCGGCCTCGAGCAGTTGATCGCCGATCACCCGAACATCGTGGGCGTCGCGGTGGGTCACGCCCACACCGCAGCGGCCACCGTCTTCGCCGGCCGCCCGCTGATCGTCGGACCCGGGGTGGCGTCGACGCTGAACCTGCCCGTCGAGGACGGCGGCATCATCAACGCCTCCCAGGGCCCGGGCCTGGTCTTCCACCTGATCGACGGCCACCGGATGACCTCGCACTTCCGGGTCATCGACTCCTGGTGAGCCGGCTCAGCCGCCGACGTCCGCCGGCACCGCCCCGAACAGCCGGTCGCGCAACGAGCCCGCCGGGTAGTCACGCCGGAACAGACCCCACTCCTGCAGCAGGGGCACCACCAGGCCGGTGAAGTTGGCGGCGTCGACGGCGCTGTCGGCCGGCATCACGGTGAAGCCGTCGGCCGCCCCGGCCGCATACCAGTCACGCAGGTCCGCGGCCACCGTCTCCGGGCCGCCGACCACTAGCCGATGACCGGAGCCGCCGGCGCTGGCGATCACCAGCTCGCGCGGGGTGACCGGGCGCTGTGCGATCAGCGACCGCAGCGCCCGGCTGAAGCCGGCCGAGAAGGCGTCGTCGGGCAGCTCGTCGGGCAGGTCGGCGGCGGTGATCGGATCGTCCGGGCCGAAGGCCCGCGGGTCGAGCCCCAGCCCGTGCAGCAGCCCCGCGCCGAGCCGCTCGATCGGCAGGGTCGCGGCCAGCTCCGTCAGCCGCTGCTGCGCCTCGGCATCGGTGCGCCCGACCAGCACCACCACCCCGAGGGAGACCTTCACCTGCTCCGGACCGCGGCCGGCCTGCACGGCCGCCGCGTGGACTTCCGAGCGGAAGGCGACAGCCTCGTCCGCGGTCTGCGCGACGGTGAAGACCACGTCGGCGAAGCGGCCGGCCAGCGCCAGCCCGCCCGCGGATCCGCCGGCCTGCACCAGCACGGGGCGCCCCTGCGGCCCGGGCGGTGTGGGCAGCGGACCGGCCACACTGAAGTACTCGCCGCGATGATCCAGCGACCCGATGCGCGCGGTGTCGGCGTACCGCCCGGACTCCTTGTCCGCGATCAGCCAGTCCGGCTGCCAGCCGTCCCACAAGCCGGTCACCACCTCCAGGAACTCGGTGGCCCGCCGGTAGCGTTCGGCCCGGCCAGGATGTCTCTCGAGCCCGAAGTTCGCCGACGCCGACGCGGCCGCCGTCGTCACGATGTTCACCGCCGCCCGCCCCTTGGTCACATGATCGAGGGTCTGGAACCGGCGAGCCAGGTTGTACGGCGAATTGAAGGTGCTGGAACTGGTGATCACCACGCCGACCCGCTCGGTGCGTGCGGCCACATGCCCGAGCAGCACCAGCGGATCGAGTCCGCTGCCCGGCGCCGACGCGATCTCCCCGCGCAGCGCCGGGGCGTCGCCGAGGAAGACGGCATCGAGCTTCGCGTCCTCGGCCAGCCGGGCCAGCCGCACGAAGTTGTCGACGTCGAGATAGGCCAGCGGATCCGCCTCGGGCAGCCGCCACGCCTGCCGGAAGTGCCCCGGGGTGAGCAGCGACAGGTTCAGGTGCAGGCCGGTCACGACGCCGCCCCCGCGACCTGCGCGGACCGCCGTCGCACCAGTTCGGGCACCAGCTGCCCCGCCGTCTCCTGCAGCAACCGCAGATGTTCGGCGTGACCTGGAACTCCGGGGACGAAGCTGACCAGCAGGTCGGTGGCCAGCGCCACCGCCGGATCCCGGGCCAGGGTCGCGGCGATCTCCTCGCTGGGCCCGAGCAGCGCCCCGTCGGCGGCCAGATACTCCTCGACGGTCTCCGCCGGTTTCGGCTCCCCCGAGGTGCTCCAGCTCTGCCAGCGCCGCACACCCGGCGTCACCAGCCGCACCGCCTGGTCGCGGTCCCGATGCGGGTACACGGCCCGGGAGACCTGCACCCGCGGGGCGGCGCCCACCGCCGCAGACGCCTCTCGGTAGGCGCGGATCCAGTCCGCCTGCTCGCGACGGGCCGCGGCCGCATCACCGGCACCGCGCCAGACGTTGGCGCGGGACAGCGCGAGCCCGTCGCCGGCGCGGCCGGCCGCCTCCGCCGCGGCGATCGCATGCTCCGGATGACTGGTCGTGGCCTGCCACAGACGTTGCCGCACAGCGGTTCCCGACGGGTGGAGGCGCTCCCCGGCGGTGTTCAGGGGGCGGCCGTCGAGCACCTCGTGCAGCCGCCGCACCGAGTTCGCGTAGATCCGGTGCCGATCGCCCAGGTCCCGCCCGAAGGCTTCCCAGGCGCTCGGGAAGGGACCCGACCCCACCCCGAGTTCCAGGCGCCCGCCGGAGAGCGCGTCCAGGGTGACGGCGTCCTCGGCCACCCGCAGCGGGTCGTCGAGAGGCAGCACGTAGACGCCGGTGCCCAGCCGGATCCGGCTGGTGTGTTCGGCGATCGCCGCCAGCAGCACCAGCGGCGAGGAGACGTGTTCGTTGCCCTGCCGGAAGTGCCGGTGGATCACCCAGCCGGAGTCGTATCCCAGCTCCTCGGCGGCGACGAAGAGCTCGATCGCCTCCCGGTAGGCCTGCCCCGGTTCCACGTCCCGATCCAGGTGCAGCAGAAAGCCCAGTCGCAGGGTCGGCGCCGGTATCGCGTTGCGCGCCAGGGAGTCCGGGGAATCCGGGGTACTCATGTCAGGCCGCCAGTCCGGTCCCGTGCACACCGTGCTCGTCGATGATCGCCAGCTCGTCGTCGGTCAGTTCGGGGAAGTCCAGCGCCGCCACATTGTGGTCGAGCTGCCACACCGAGCTCGCACCGATCAGCGCCGAGCTGATCTCCGGCCGCCGCAGCACCCACTGCAGGGCCAGCTGGGCCAGGGACTGACCGCGGGCGGCGGCGAGTTCGTTGAGCCGGGCCGCCCGCTCCCGGTAGCCGTCGGTGATCACGTCCGGATTCAGGAAGGTGCTGTTGACCGCCCGCGCGCCGTCCGGAATGGACTCGAGGTACTTGTCGGTGAGCAGCCCCTGGGCCAGCGGCGAATAGACGATCAGCCCGAAGCCGTCCTGTTCGGCCAGCTCCAGCAGTCCGTTGCGCTCGACGCTGCGATCGAAGATCGAGTACCGAGGCTGATGGATGAGCAGCGGCACCCCGGCCTCGCGCAGCAGCACCGCCGCCTCGTGGGCGCGATCGGGCTGATAGTTGGAGATGCCGGCATAGAGCGCCTTGCCCTGCTGCACCGCCGAGACCAGCGCTTCCACGGTCTCTTCCAGCGGGGTGTTCAGGTCCGGGCTGTGGCTGTAGAAGATGTCGACGTAGTCGGTGCGCAGGTCGCGCAGGCTGTGCTCGAGCGAGGTGAGCAGCGACTTGCGGGAACCGCCCTTCAGATAGGGACTGGCACCGATCGCATTGCCGGCCTTGGTCGAGAGGATCAGCTCGTCCCGGTAGGGCGCGAGGTCCTCGGCGAGCACCCGGCCGAAGTTCTGCTGCGCGGCCCGGTGCGGGGGCCCGTAGCGGTCGGCGTTGTCGAAGTGGGTGATGCCCAGATCGAAGGCGTGGCGGATGATCTCGCGCTGCGTCTCGAAGGGGTAGTCGGTGCCGAACTTCTGCCAGAGGCCGAACGAGAACGACGGCAGCTGCAGGCCGGAGTCGCCGGTGCGGCGGAAGCTCGCGTTCTCGTAGCGGTCGGTATCGGCGGTGTAGACGGTGTCGACGGGTCCGTAGGACATGAGGGTTCCTTTCGGGAGGTACGGGGGTGGGGGCGTCAGCGGCGGCGCAGCGCGGCCGGCTGCAGCGACGGCGTGTTGCGTCCGGTGTCCCGGTCGTGGAACTGGGTTCCCGGTTCGACGATGGCGTCGACCGCGTCGAGGATCTCGTCGGACAACTGCACCTGCGCGCCGCGCAGATAGGCATCGAGGTGTTCGCGGGTACGGGGACCGATGATCACGCTGCTGACCGCGGGATGGTTCAGCGCGAAGGCCACCGCCAGCTCCACCAGGCTCAGATCGTTCTGCTCGGCCAGCGCGGCGAGCGCGTCGGCGGCGGCCAGCTTGTGCCGGTTGGCCGGGGCGTCGACGTCGAAGCGGCCCGGAATCAGGTCGGCGCGCGCCGATTCCGGTTGTGCGCCGCCGATCCGGTACTTGCCGGAGAGCCAGCCGGCGGCGAGCGGACCGTAGGTGAGCACGCCCACCCCGTATTCGCGGACTGTGGGAAAGACCTCGCGTTCGGCGCCCCGGACGAGCAACGAATAGGGCAACTGCTCGGTGTGCGGCGCGATCAGCCCGTGCTTCTCGGCCAGCCAGTGCGCCCGGACCTGTTCGTGCGCCGGGAACACCGAGGTTCCGTAGTAGCTGATCTTGCCGGCCCGGATCAGGTCGTTGAGGGTCTGCAGGGTTTCGAGCAGGTCGGTCTCCGGATCCGGGCGGTGGGCCTGATAGAGGTCGATGTGATCGGTGCCCAGCCGGCGCAGGCTGTCCTCGACGGCCTGGGTGATCCAGCGCCGGGAGTTGCCGGCGTGCGACGGGTCGTCGCCGATCTGGAAGTGGAACTTGGTGGCCAGGAAGACGCGGTCCCGGCGCCCGCGCAGGGCTCTGCCGACGATCTCCTCGGTGACCCCGTCGGCATAGGCGTCGGCGGTGTCGACCACCCGGATGCCGGCGTCGAGGGCGGCGTCGACGATGCGCAGGCTCTCCTCCTCGCTCTGCCAGCGGCCGAAGTTCATGGTGCCCAGCGTCAACGGGGTGACGCGCACCCCGGTGCGGCCGAGAGTGCGGTCGAGTTCAACGGACATGGGAGTATCCGGTTCCTTTCGTGAAGGTCGTGAGTGTCGTACGAGGTGGTGCGGGTGATGACGCCGCCGGCGGGTCGCACCGCGCGGCGGCGTGGTCGGGTCGGGGCGGTCGGGTCGGGGCGGTCAGAACAGGCCGGTGGTGGGCGGCTCCTCCCCGGTGAGGTGGTAGGCCCCGGCCACCGCCGCCTTCCACTGCCGCGGATTGTGATTGGCTGCGGTCCGGGCGTTGCGCCAGTGCCGGTCGAAGCCCAGCGAGCGGTCGGTGATGGAGCCGCCGCCGACGTCGAAGAGCAGTTCTGCGGCCCGCAGCGCCGACTCGATCGCGATCTGACCGGCACCGGCCACCCGGACCGCGGCCCGGGCACCGGCCTCGCGCGCCGCCGAACCGGTCAGCCCGCGCAGTTCCTGCAGGGCCTCGGCGGCCTGGACGACGACGGCCTCCGCGGCCTGCGCCCGAGCCGCGATCTCCCCCACCGTGATCCGCACATACGGATCCTCGGCACTGGTGGCGGCCGTGCTGTGCTTGATCGGCCGTGCCTTCTCCCGGACGAAGCTCACCGCGTCGTCGAGGGCGCGTGCGGCCACCCCGGCCTGCACCGCCGCCAGATACAGCTGCGCGAACGAACCGGTCCACGGATTGTCCGGCGTCTGCTCGGCGACGATCACCACCTCCTCATCCGAGACCCACACCTCGTCGAGCACCGTGGTGCCGCTCTGCGTGAGCCGCTGGCCGACGGCGTCGAAGTCGTCGAGCCGTTGCAGGCCGGGCCGGTCCACCGGGATGGTGAAGCGGATGACGGTGCCGTCCTCGGTGACGGCCTGGGTGGAGAAGTAGGAGGCGTACAGGCCGCCGGTGGAGTAGAACTTGCGGCCGGTGACCAGATAGCCGTCGGCGTGGCGGCGAGCCGTGGTGGAGACGCTGCCGCTGGCGCCGCCGTTGCGTTCGTTGCCGGTGCCGACGAACAGCGCCCCGGTGCGCAGCCGGTCCAGAGTGACCGCGCGCAGCGGTCCGTCCGGGCGTTCGGCCACCTGGTGCGCAGCCAGGAAGGTGGGCCGCAGGGCTTGCGCGACACTCGAATCCGCGCGCGAGATGGCCGACACCAGTTCGACGGCGTCGCGCACCGTGCCGCCCGCACCGCCCTCGGTCACCGGGATCTCGGTCAGGCCGATTCCGGCCCGGGCCAGTTCGGCGACCTCGCCGAAGGCGTAGTCGCGCCGGGCTTCCCGGGCGTGTGCGGTGGCCGCCAGGGTCGCGAGCACCGGTGCGATGGTCTGCCGGATCCCGGAGACGCCGTCGACGGCGATGCGTTCGGCGGGAACGGTGACGGTCATCGGCCCGCCCCCGCCGGCACGGGATCGGCGCTGAGAACGGCCTGCAGCGTGGTCGGGGAGGCGGTGTGCAGGCGCGGCGCCACCGAGCGGATCGCGTGCACCGCCTCGTCCGGGGTCGTCACGCTCAGCACCACCCCGGTCAGCGGGTATTCGCCCCGCAGCCGGCGCAGCTCGGGAACCCCGGTGTCTGCCGGTGCGGTCAACAGCAGTGCGGGCCGGCGCCGTGCCGCAGCGAACTCGGCGATCGCCGCCGGCAACTGATCTGCGGTCAGCAGCACAGCGTCGGCCGTATCGGCGATGCGGCGGTAGCCGAGGACGTGCGGATCGGCGGCCAGCAGCACCGGGCGTCCCTGCGGCGAGGCGGGCCCGTCGAGCGGCCCGCGCACCCGGTAGTAGTCGCCCTCGTGGTCGATGGGGGTCAGCTGCGCGTCGTCGATCACCCGGCCCGCGTCCTGATCGCCGATCAGCGCCGAGGCCGGAAACGACTCCCACAGCTCCCGCAGGATCCTGCTGTACTCGCTCCACCGCTCCGCCGGATCGGCGGGCCCGTCCGGGGTCAGCGCAGCACTGACCTCGTCGCCGCCGCCGGCCCGCAGCACCAGCCCGGTCCGGCCGCCGCTGGCCCGGTCCACCGAGGCCGCCCGGCGGGCGAGGTTGTAGGGGGCGTTGCCGGTGGTCGGCGCGTCGAAGACGATCGGCAGTCCGGGATAGCGGTCGGCCAGGTAGGCGGCGACCAGCGAGGGATCGAGGCCGCGGTGCGGGACACCTGGATCGGTCAGCCGCAGGCCGGCCAGACCGGCGGCGCCGGCGAGCGCGGCGATGGTGCCGGCGTCATCCGGGGAGATCGCCCCCGGGCGGTCGTCGACGGAGAATTCGAGGAAGACAGTCATCGGTGAGACACGCTCCTAGATGGCGCTGATCAGCGGGTTGGTGGACGGCTGCGGGACGGCCGGTGCGGCCAGCCCCAGATGGTCGCGCAGAGTGCCGGAACGGTATTCGGAGCGGAACAGGCCGCGGCGCACCAGTTCGGGCACCAGCTGGTCGGCGAAATCGTCGAAGCCCGAGGGCAGCACGTCGGGCATCACGTTGAAGCCGTCGGCGGCGCCGGAGCGGAACCAGACCTCGATGTCGTCGGCGACCTGTTCGGGCGTCCCGACGACGATGCGGTGCCCGCCCCCTCCGGAGAGCTTCACCAGCAACTGACGCAGAGTGGGATTCTCGCGCTCGATGATGCCGCGGATGACCCGGTAGAAGGTCTGCGAGCCGGCCGCCGAATCCGGATCGCGGAGTACCTCCGGCGGAATCGGCGCGTCGTCGTCCAGTTCATCGAGATCCACCCCGAGCTGGCCGCCCAGCCGCGCCCGGGCGTAGGCGTCGGGCAGCAGCTCGTCGAGCAGCTCCCGGCGCCGGATCGCCTCGGCCTCGGTGCTGCCCAGGACCGTGGACAGACCGGGTAGCACCACCAGGGCATCCGGGTCGCGCCCGTACCGCCGGGCCCCGTCCCGCAGTTCGGTGCGGAAGGCCCGGGCCTTGTCCAGATCCTGCTCGGCGGAGAAGACCACCTCGGCGGTGCGAGCGGCGAGCTGCTTGCCATCACTGGAACCGCCGGCCTGCACCACCACCGGCCGGCCCTGCGGGGAGGCCAGTTCCTCTCGCGAGTCCCACTGCGCCACCACGTATTCCACCAGGTGCGCCGCGCGCCGGTAGCGCAGTCCGTGTTCGGGTTCGGCGGTCCGCCCGAAGTTCGCGGCGGCCGCCGCACCGGCGGTGGTCACCACATTCCAGCCGAACCGGCCGCGACTCAGAAAGTCCAGGTCGCCGAGCCTGCGGGCCAGCTCGTCGGGATCGTTGTACGACGACGAGAGGGTGCCGATCAGACCGATGCGGTCGGTGGCGGCCGCCAGCCGGGCGAGCACCGTCGTGGGTTCGAGGCTGTTGCCCGTCCGGTGCGCGGTATGCGGATCCAGAACCGGACCGTCGGCCAGGAAGACCGCATCCAGATGCGCCTTCTCGGCTTTCCTGGCGATCGAGATGTAGTGCTCCACACCGTAACTGGCCAGTGCATCGGTGCCGGGAAAGCGCCACGATCCGCCGAAGACGCCGGCGTTGAGGATGTTCACGTTCAGGTGGAGCTGATCGGTCATGACAGTGTCCTTTCGGCGGAGGTGTAGTAGCCGGAGACCGGCAGGACGTCGTTGACGAAGAAGTCTCCGACCACCCGCGGCTTGTAGACGATCGGATTGTGGGAGGCCAGGGTGCGGGCATTGCGCCAGTGCCGGTCCAGGCCGACCGGGGCGCGCACCGCACTCGAGCCGCCGGCGTCGAAGGCGTGGGCGGCGGCGTCGAGGACCGCTTCGACGATCGCGGTCTGCGCCGCCGAGGTCTCCACATAGGCGGTGGCGAAGCTCTCCTCGCGGTCGTCACGGTGAGCCTGCTGGAGTCGGTCGGCGGCATACCCGAGGAGGCTGCGGGCGGCGATCCGGCGGGCGTGCAGCCGGCCGATCACCGCGAGCACGTCCGGATCCTCGGCGGCGATCTGGCTCAGCGCGTGCCTGCCGGTACGGCTGCGGCCGCGCACCAGCGTCACCGTCTCGTCGACCAGGTTGTCCGCGATCCCGGCGAGATTGGCCAGGTGAACGATCTGCACGAAGGAGTCCAGACCGGCCAGCGAGGTCTCGTCGCGGCCGATGTCGCCGTCCGGCTGCACCGGCACCGAGGTGAAGACCGTGGTGCCGCTGCCCGTCTGCCGCTGCCCCACCCCGTCCCAGTCGTCGACGTGCCGCACGCCTCCGTCCCGGGCGTCGACCACCACGAAGCGCCGGTGGCCGTCGTCGTCGACGGCTGCGACCCGCAGGAAGTCGGCGAACCGGGCACCGGTGGAATAGAACTTGGTGCCGCTGACGACCCGCTCGCCGGTGCCGTCGGCGAACACCCGGGTGGGTGGGCCGGCGGCCGCGCTGGCCGCCGGCTCGGTCTGGGCGTTGCCGAACACCGCGCCGGCACCGACGGCGGTCAACCAGCGGTGCCGCACCGCGGGATCGGTCTCCCGCAACAGGATCTCGACGGTGGTGAAGTGCCCGCGCCAGATCTGCGGAAGATTCGAGTCGGCCCGGCCCGCCCGGCGGAGCAGCTCGAACAGCGTCGGCAGATCCACCCCCAGACCGCCGTATTCGGTGGGCACCCGCAGCCGGCCGAAGCCGGCCCGGGCCAGCGCCCGCACCAGTGCGTACGGGTGTTCTCCCCGCCGTTCGCGTTCCGCGGCACCGACGGCGGCCTCGTCGATCACCTGGTCGATGGCCGAGAAGGCGGTCGCACTCATGCGACCGGCTCCGCGGCGGCGAGCCGGCGGCCGGCGATGGCGGCCAGCAGCGTCCGGGTGTACTCCTCGCGGGGCGCCTCGAAGATCTGCGCCACCGGCCCCTGCTCCACGATGCGTCCGTCCCGCATCACCGCCACCCGGTCGGAGATGGCCGAGACGACGGCAAGGTCGTGCGAGATGAAGACGTAGGTCAGGCCGCGGTCGGCCTGCAACCGCTGCAGCAGACTCACGATCTGGGCGGCCACCGAGACGTCGAGGGCCGAGATCGGCTCGTCGAGCACCAGAATCTTCGGCTGGGCGACCAGCGCCCGGGCGATCGCCACCCGCTGGCGCTGCCCGCCGGACAGCTGGGCCGGATGCCGGTCGGCGAAGTCTGCGGGGAGAGCGGCGGATTCGAGGGCCTCCAGTACGGCGTCGCGGTGCCGTGAACGCCGGCGCGAGGGCCGTTCCGCTCCCCGCTCGAAGGCTCTCAGCGGTTCCTCGACCACGTCGAAGACCGTCCAGCGTGGATCGAACGACGAGTACGGGTTCTGATAGACGATCGCCACATCCTTGCGCAACGGCCGGAACTCGCGGCGGCTCAGTCCGGTGACGTCGGTGCCGAGCACCTCCACCCGTCCCCCGCCGGCCTGGGTGAGGCCGGTGAGGATCCGGGCCGTAGTGGACTTTCCGCTGCCGGATTCACCGACGATCGACAGGGTCTGCCCGGCCGGCACCGTGAAGGAGACGTCGCGCAGCACCTGGACGTCGCCGTAGTTCTTCTGCAGTCCCGACACCTCGATGGCCGGCGGCTCCGACGCGGCATCGGGACGGGTCGCGCGGACCGGCCGCGCACTGCGGCTGGGCACCGCGTCGAGCAGGGCCCGGGTGTACTCGTGCTGCGGTGCGGCAATCACCTCGGCGGTCGATCCCAGTTCGACGATCCGCCCGGCCTGCATCACGCCGAGCACGTCCGACCGGTCGGCGGCCACACCCAGATCGTGCGTCACCAGCACCACGGCCGTCGACAGCCGCCGGGCCAGTTCGCCGATCAGGTCGAGCACCTGTTTGGCGACGGTCGCATCCAGGCCGGAGGTGGGTTCGTCGGCGATGATCAGGTCGGGGTCGGCGGCGACGGCCGCGGCCACCAGCACGCGCTGGCGCATGCCGCCGGACAGCTCGTGCGGATACTGCCGGAAGCGTCGTTCGACGTCGGTGAAACCGACGGTGCCGAACAGCTCGTAGACGCGTTCCCGGCGCTCGTCGGCGGTCAGCTCGGTGTGCAGCCGCAGCACGTCCTCCACCTGGTGCCCCACCCGGCGCAGCGGGTCGAGGGAGACCGACGGATCCTGCGGGATCAGGCTGATGGACCGGCCGCGCAGATCGCGCCAGCCCTTGCGGTCCAGGCCGGTCAGTTCACGGCCACGGAAATCGATACTGCCGGAAAGGATCTCGCCGTTCTCCGGGAGCAGGCCGAGCACGGCGTGACCGGTGGTGGTCTTTCCCGAACCGGACTCGCCGACCAGGGCGAGGGTCTGACCGGTCCGCACCTGGAAGTTCACGCCGTGCAGCACCGGCAGCACCCGGCCGGCCAGTGCCGAGGCACCCGGTCGGCCCTTGCGGTAGCCGACGGTCAGGTCGTCGACGGACAGGATGACGTCGTCGCTCATGAGGGATTCCGTTTCTGCAGATGGGCCGAGACCCGGTTGGCGGCGAGCACCACGGCGACGATGGTCAGCGCGGGATAGAGCGTCAGCCAGCCGCGGGTGGCGATGAAGCGGCGGCCGTCGGCCACCAGCAGTCCCCATTCGGGGTCCGGCGGCTGGGCGCCGAGCCCGAGGAAGCTCAGCGAGGCGATCCAGATGATCGCCACCCCCAGCTGCACGCCGAGCAGGGCCAGCACCGGTGCGAACGAGTTGGGCAGTACGTGCCGCCGCAGGATCGCCCCGGTGGAGGTGCCGCTGGTGACCGCGGCCTCCACGTACTGGCTCACCCGCACCTTGAGCACCTCGGCGCGGATCAGCCGGGCGAAGGTGGCGGCCGAGGTCAGTCCCACCGCCAGTGCGGCCGGCACCAGCCCGGCCCCGCCGGTCTTGGCGGCGTAGATCACCACGATCGAGATCGCCAGCAGGAAGCCGGGGATCGACAGGATGACATCGATCGCCCGCATCACGAGGTTGTCGGTGAAGCCTCCGAACCAGCCGGCGACGGCCCCGAGGATCGAGCCGACGACACCGGCGATGGAGACGGCCAGAGCCGCCCCGATCAGTGAGGCGCGAGCGCCGTACACGGTGCGCGCGTACATGTCCCGGCCCAGCAGGTCGGTGCCGAACCAGTGCTCGGACGACGGCGGCTGCAGCCGGCTGGCCTGGTCCACGGCCACCGGATCGAAGGAGGTGAACAGTCCCGGAGCGACGGCCCAGAACACGGCCAGGCCGAGCACCAGGGCGGCCAGCGTCACCGACCAGTAGGTGCGCACCCAGGCCAGGGCCGGGGCCGCCGAACGGACGGTGGGAGCGGTGAGCGTGGTCATGGCATCGCCACCCCCGCCGGCACCGCGGCCGGCTGCTGTGTGCGGTGACGCCAGCCCGGTCGCACCCGCCGGACGAGCCGGGAGGGCGCGGTGCCCGAGGCTGCGGTCCGCTCCGAGCCGCCGGTCACGATGCGCGGATCGATGAGCGGATAGGCCAGGTCCACCAGCAGATTCGCCGAGACGTACGCCAGCGCCGCCACCAGGACCACACCCTGCAGTACCGGCAGATCCTGGGTGCTCACCGCCGAGATGGTGAGCTGGCCCAGCCCGTTGCGGGCGAAGACCGCCTCGGTGACCACCGAGCCGGCGAGCAGTTCGCCGACGGCCAGACCGGCCAGGGTGAGCACCGGCAGCGCCGAGTTCCGCAGCACCCCGCGCCGGAAGGCGTAACCCTCCCCGGCGCCGCGGGCGTACAGCACGTGCACGAACGACTGCCGGCGGGTGCGCTCGATGGAACCGGTGAAGACCTGCGAGAGCGGTGCGGCGATCAGGATGCCCAGGGTGGCCGCCGGAGCGATCAGCGCCGCGACGGTGCCGTCGTCGGCCGACGGGATCACCTGCAACTGGAAGGCCAGGAACTGCAGCGCCAGCACACCGACCACGAAGGTCGGAATCGAGGCGAAGACCACGGGCAGCGAGGCGATCAGGCCACGCAGCCAGGACCAGCGCGCCTAGTTGGCCAGCAGTCCGATGAGCGCGGCCAGCGCCAGCCCGATCACCAGGGCCAGGGCGGTCAGGGCCAGCGTCGACGGCAGCGCCTCGCCGAGCAGCTCCGCGACCGGCCGGCCGTTGGTGATCGAATAGCCCAGATCACCCTGGAAGAGGCCGCCGAGACTGTCCAGGTACTGCCGCCACAGCGGGCGATCGAGCCCGTAGTAGGCGATCAGTGCCTGTGCCGACTCGGGCGAGAGCTGCGCTTCCGGATTCTGCACCTTGTTGGTGACGGCGTCGCCGGGCAGCGCACTCAGCAGCAGGAACGAGAGGGTGTAGGCGGCCCACAGGACCGCGGCCGCCGCGGCCAGGCGCCGCACGATGTAGCGGGTCATGTCAGTGGCCTCCCGGGCTCACCCAGGTGTCGTACAGCCACGAGCGGGCCGTCGATTCGGTGGTGAAGCCGTGCACCGACGGCGCCACCCCGAACACCTGGGTCTCGTCGTAGAGCGGAATCGAGTAGCCCTGCGAGAAGATGTGGTCCTCGATCTCCTGGATCTTGGCCTTGCGCTTGACCGGGTCGAACTCGGCCGACTGCTCGGCCAGCAGCGCGTTCAGCTTCTTATCCGGCTGCGGGGCCTTGAGAACGTCCTGCTGCTCGCTGTCGTAGGCGGTGCGCAGCACGCTCGGCTCGGCCGTCGACGTCTGGCCCTGCGTCCAGTACCAGTCCTTGGCGTCGGCCAGCTGCGACTCGTACTCGGTCAGCGAGGGCCGGGTGAGCTTGATCTCCGCGCCGGCCTTGCGCCACTGCGACTGCAGCACCTCGAGCACCGACTGGGACACCTGGTAGTAGGGCGCCACCCGCAGGTTGAACGAGAGCCGCTTGCCGTCCTTGCTCCGGATCCCGTCCGAGCCGGGCTTCCAGCCGGCGTCGTCGAGCAGCTTCTTGGCCTTGTCCAGGTCGTAGACCAGGTAGGAGGAGGCATCGCCGCGCAGCGGGGTGCCCTTGACCAGTGCGCCGGTGGGGATCGGGTAGTTCGGTGAGAGCACCGACTGGTTGATCTCGGTCCGGTCGGTCGCGGCCTGCAGTGCCAGCCGCACGTTCCGGTCCGCGACCGGCGAGGCCGGATCGATCAGCTGCACGGTGAGATCGTTGGTCTCGCCCTGCACCGGGATGGTGATCAGCGTGCCGCCGTCGGCGGTGATGGTCTCCTCGTCGTAGGGCGCGATGTTCCGGGCCACCTGCGCCTCACCCGACTTCAGGGCGCCCACCCGGGTACCGGCCTCCGGCACCGTCTTGAAGACCACCCGGTCGAGGTAGGCCTTGCCGGTGTGCTTGGAGCCCTCGGGCGCCCAGTTGTAGTCGTCGCGGCGCTTGAGGGTCACCCCCTGCGTGCCGTCGGCGGACTCCACCACGAACGGACCGGTGCCCACCCAGTTGCGGATGTCGCTCTGGCCGTTGAGATCCCGTTCCAGGAAGGAGTCGGCGAGAATGGAGCTGGCCCGGTAGTTGGACAGGATCTGGATGAAGCCGGCATTCGGCTCGGAGAGCTTGACCACCACCGTCTCCGGGTCGGGCGCGTCGGTCCCCGCGTAGGCGGTCCAGAACGGGTCCTTGGTGATGCCGCGGGCCTCGTCACCGAAGCCGTGCTGGTCGAAGTTCCGCTTGACCACCGCAGCGGTGAGCGGCGTGCCATCGCTGAACGTGACGCCCCGGCGCAGCGTGAAGGTGTAGGTGAGATGGTCGTCGCTGACCGTCCAGGACTGCGCCAGCCAGGGCTTGTAGTCACCGGTCTCCGGGTCCTGCCAGACCAGCCGCTCAGCGAGGTTGTTGGACACCTGACTGTTGGACCAGAGCGAGTTGGTCGGCTTCCAGGCCTGGTACTCGACCGGATCGTAGAAGGTCAGGGTGCCGCCGTAGACGGGTGGGCCGTCGCTGGACTGCACCGCGTTGGACCCGCAGGCCGCCAGCACGATCGCCGAGGAGGCAAGGGCCGCCGCGATCAGGGATCGTCGTCGGACTCTCGTGGAGAACATGGCAGGGGTCCTTTCACCGAAGCACTGAACAGGCCTGAGATGAGGCCGGAAGAAGGCGGGGAATCCGCAGCGGCAGGTCACGGCCGGCGGCTCGGCGAGTAGTCAAACACCGCCACCGCAGAGGGTCACCTGTTTCACCGGGCCTGGGTCTAACCCGAGCGAAAGAACCAGCCCGGGCGCAACCGGGCACAGCCCGCGGCGACGGTCGTAGTGTCCGTCCGGTGACCACTTCTCCCAGCCCCGAATCAGGTGATCGACGATGAGCTCCGTCGGCCTGACACCGACCGACTCCCCCACCACCGCAAGCCTTCTGGAGCGGGTACAGGAGTACGCCCGGACGGTGCTCGCACCCACCGCCGTCGCCACCGACACCGCCGGCGTGACCGCCGGCCGGGTGGGTGAACTGGCCGGACTGGGACTGCTGAATCATCTGGCGCCGCGCTGGGCCGGCGGCGCGGCCGCCGACCGGCAGACCGATCGCCGGATCCACGAGCTGCTGGCCGGCGCCTGCTTCAACACCTGGCTGGTGTGGGCCCAGCACGCCCCGATCGTGGGCCGGCTGGCCGCCGTCGACGGCGACCGCACGAACGGCGACCTCTCCCCCGCGGCCCGGTCGATTCTGGCCGGCGAGGTGCTCGCCGGTGCCGGCCTGAGCGATGTGCGCCGCTACCCGCAGCGCTACATCCGGGCCCGGCCGGTGCCGGGCGGTTGGGCGCTGAGCGGCACGCTCTCCTGGGTGAGCGGCTGGGGACTGAACTCCGTGCTCGCGGTGGGGGCGGTGGATCCCGACACCGCGACGGTGCTCACCACCCTGGTGCCGGTCAGCGACCGCACCCGCGCCGAACACCTGGAACTGGCCGCACTGACCGGAAGCCGCACCCTGCGCGTCCGCCTCGACGAGGCCTTCGTCGCCGACGAGGACGTGATCGCCCGGCAACCGCTGTCCCAGTGGCGGACAACCGATCTGGGTACGGCCGGAGATGCCCGTGGACAGCACTTCGGGCTGGCCGAGGCGATTCTGGCCGAACTCGAACAGTCCCCGCATGCGGCCGCACAGGATGTGGCCGTCCACTGGCGTCCGCGGGTGGACGGGCTCCGCGCGCAGGCGTACGGCCTGGCCGACGAGGCGCTCGACGGAGGCGACCCGCTGCACCGCATCGACGAACGGCTCGCGACCAAGGCGGCCAGCGGTGAAGCACTGTCGACGCTCAGCCGCGCCCTGCTGATCTCCCGGTCGGGCCGCGGCCTGGCCCGCGACGACACCGCCCAGCTCTACGCCCGCAACGCTCTCTTCGTTCTCGTCCAGGGACAGCGCACCGAGGTGCGCGATGCCCAGCTGGCCCTGCTCGCCCGCTGAGCCCCGACGGAACCCACGAACCGAAAGACACACCGACCATGACCTCCGACTACCTCTGGTACATCCCCAACGAAGTCGCTCCCGGACACCGCGGCGACGAGCCGCAGGACGGGCACAACAGCCTCGAGACCCTCGCCGGCCAGGCACTGGCCCTCGAGCGCGCCGGCTTCTCCGGCGCCCTGATCGGCACCGGCTGGGGCCGTCCGGACACCTTCACCGTGGCGACCGCCCTCGCGGCGCGGACCAGCACCTTCTCACCTCTGGTCGCGGTCCGGCCCGGCTACTGGCGACCGGCCAACCTGGCCGCCTCCATCGCCACGCTCGACCAGCTCAGCGGGGGCCGGGCCCGGGTGAACATCGTCTCCGGCAAGGACGATCTGGCCGCCTACGGCGACGACGACAGCGATCAGTCGCAGCGCTACGAACGCACCGCGGAGTTCATCGAACTGCTACGCGCACTGTGGACGCGCGAGCAGGTGACCTACCGCGGGGATCACTTCGCGGTGACCGATTCCACCGTGCAGCCGCGGGTCACGCCGCGGCCGGGGCGCCCGCATCCGCCGCTCTACTTCGGCGGCGCGTCGGCGGCCGCGGAGAGGGTGTCCGCCCGGCTCGCCGACGTCCAGCTGTTCTGGGGAGAGCCCCGCGACGATCTGGCCGAACGCATCGACCGATTGCGCCGGCTGACCGAGCAGCAGGGCCGGGAACTGCCACCGCTGCAGTTCGGGCTGCGCATCACCACCGTCGTTAGGGACACCTCCGAGGAGGCCTGGGACGTCGCCGAGCGCAAGGTGGCGGACCTGGCCCAGAAGCAGGCCGACGCAGGCGCACCGCCGGTCGGCTACAACCCGCATCGCCGGCGCGCGGTGGGGCAGCAGCGGCTCTATGATCTGGCCGAGCGCGGAGACGTGCTCGACGACAACCTCTACACCGCGCCCGGCCGGGTGGGGGCCGGCGGCGCCGCATCGACGTGGCTGGTCGGCTCGGCCGAGGACGTGGCCAAGTCGCTGCGCCGCTATGAGGATCTGGGTATCACGCACTTCATTCTCTCGGACACCCCGTACCGCCGGGAGATCGAGCGTCAGGGCGAGATTCTGCTTCCGTTGCTGCGCGGATGAGCGCGGTCCGCCGGCCGGCCTGGCTCACGCCGGGGTCCCGGCCGCTGCTGATCGCCGTCTTCTCGCTGAGCAGCACCCTCGGCTATGTGGCCATGATCCAGGTACTGCCGGTGCTGCTGGTGCCGATGGCCGACGATCTCGGCGTCTCCCGTACCGCGATCGCCGGGGCGTCCACGGTGTCCACCCTGGTCGGGGCACTGGTGGCGCTGCCGGTGGGCCGGCTTCTCGATGCGCGGGGCGGGCGCGCACTGATGACCGCCGGATCGGCGATCGGGGCGGCCGGGGTGGTGGCGTGGTCGCAGGCGCAGTCGCTCACCGGCCTGTACACCTCGTTCGTTCTGATCGGGGCGGCGATCGTGATGTCCACCTATGAGGCGGCGTTCGCGGTGATCGTGGTGACCACCACCGCCGAACACCGGGACCGGGCGATCCTCGCGATCACCATGATCGCCGGGCTGGCGACCTACCTGGTGTATCCGGTGATGGGCTGGATGAACACCGAGTTCGGCTGGCGCACCTGTCTGCTGATCCTGGCGGCGGTGATGGCCGGGGCCAGCATTCCGGCGCACCTCTGGGCGATTCCCGGCGGTGCCGCCCATCGCGCCCAGGCGCCCCGGCGGGAGGGCTCGAGTCTCCGGGAAGTTCTGAGGCGCAAAGACTTCTGGCTGCTCCTGACGTCGTTCGTCCTGCAGGCCGCGTCGGCGGCCGCGTTCCTGCTGCTGGTGGTGACCTATCTGCGGGACGTGGGCCACTCGGAGCGGGTGGCCACCTCGGTGCCGATCGTCATCGGGGTGCTGCAGGTGCTCTCCCGGCTGGTGCTGAGCACGGTGGCGCGGCGGGCGCCGATGGAGTCGGCGGCGGCCTTCGCCTTCGCGGCGCAGGGGGCCGGGCTGGCGATCCTGCCGCTGGTGGGGCTGTCGATCCCGCTGACGCTGCTGTGTGTGGCGGCGGTCGGACTGGGGCAGGGCGTCAGCGTGATCGCCCGGCCGTCACTGGTCGCCGACCGCTTCGGGGTGGCGCATTTCGCGACGGTGCTCGCGGCGATCACCGTGCCGATGGCGCTGGCCCGGGCGGGCAGTCCGCTGCTGGCCGCCTGGCTCGCGGACCGGCGGTTCCTGGTGCTGTGCGGGGTCGCCGCACTGCTCGGCTCGCTCGCCCTGCTGCCTCTGCGCACCCGCCGTCGCCCGTCCCCGCCGCCGTCCGAGGAGTCCGTGGACCTCGCCCCGGCCACCGGATAGTCCGCGACATCAGAACCGGTACGCGCGTCTGCGCACAGTCGCGTACCGGTCTGCGTGCCGCGTTCGTCGACGGCGCGGCCGCGGGACGCGGGCCGGTCGGGAGGTCAGTCGACGACGTCGAAGCCGAAGACGTCCACGCTCATCCCGCGGCGTTCGTCACCGGCGTGCGCGCCCGTGTCCCGGGCGTCGCTCCACTTCTGGTAGTTCTCGCGGGAGTCCCACCGGGTGATGACGAAGTAGCGGTCCTCGCCCTCGACCGGGCGCAGCAGCTCGAACTCCACGAAACCCTCGGCCTGGTCGACGCCCTTCTTGCGGGCGGCGAAGCGCTGCTCGATCTCCGCCTCCATTCCCTTCGGGTAGGCCAGGGCGGTGATGTTCACAAAGGTCATGGTTCCTCCGTCGTCGTTGACGTGCTGAGGCCAGCCTAGCCTCAGCGAACGCCGGCGACGACGGTCCAACGTCCCGGATGCGGGTGGCCCGGTCCGGTCAGTCCTGGTCGCGCTCGTCGAGTTCCCCGCGCAGCTGCATGAAACCGCCGTGCTCGGGATCCAGGCGCAGCCCGTCGGCGATCCGGCGCTCCGCGAGCGCCCGATGCCGGTCCCGGTCGTCCTCCCGGTCGAGTGCGATGCACGCCGAGAGGTACAGCGCGTTCACCGCCAGCGGCAGCCACTGCGCGGTCTGTGCCCGCTCGATCACCGAGTCCAGAATCACCTCGGCCCGGTCGGCGTCGTCCCGGCGGACGATGTCGGCGCGGGCGAAGTCGAGCCGTGCGCGCTCGAAGTCGACGGGGCGGTCGGCGCTGAGCCGGTCGTAGACGCTCTCGGCCCGGGTCAGCGCGTCCTGCGCCGCGGGGTCGTCGCCGGCGAAGTGCGCCGACACCGCGGCCATCCGCAATGCCGCGCCGATCTCGTACAGGCCGTCGATCTGCTCGAAGCAGGCGATCGCCGCCTGCAGATCTGCGTAGGCGTCGGCGTACCGCCGCAGGTCCATCTCCTCGCCGGCCCGAAGCTGGTAGATCTGCCCGATGTACCCCGGGTGCTCCTCGCCGGAGGCCGCGTCGAGGACCCGGCCGAAGGAGCCGACGGCGTCCTCGGACAGTCCCGCGGCGACCTGGGCCCGGCCCAGCAGTCCCACCGCGTGCAGGGCGCCCATCTCGTCGCCGCGTTCGGTGACCCGATCGATCACCGGCCGTATCGTCTCGATGATGGCGCGCGGCTCGTCGTCGCGTTCGAGGCGCACGATCACCTGATCGAGCACGGCGGCGTCGGCCTCCGCGTCGAGGCCTTCGACGGTGAGCACGGCGATCGCCTGCTCGTTGTCGTCGAAGGCGCCGTCCAGGTCGCCGACGGAGCCGCGCAGTTCGCCGCGCAGCCGCAACACGTGGGCCCGCTGCGCGAAGCGGGCGTGCTCCACCGCCTCGTCGAGCAGCCGGATCGCCGCCTGCGGATCGGCGCCGGCCTGCATCTGGGCGGCCACCCCGAGCACCCACACCAGATCGGCCTGCGCGGACAGCCGCTGATCGGCGGTCGAGGCCAGCTCCACCGCCCGCCGCCCGAAGGTCAGCGCCGCGTCCACATGTGGCCGATCGTCGCCGCCGGCCAGGTCGGTCAGTGCCGCCCGGCGCATCAGCAGCTCCACCCGCGCGGAGGCCGTATCCGCCGGCACCGACTCGGCTTCGCCGGCCCGGTCCGCGTCGGCGTAGGGCCGCTCGCCGCGGTCGGCGGCGTCCAGGGCCGCCATCCCGTCGGCGACGGCCTCGGCGGCGCGCTGCGGATCCAGCTCAGCCGAGATCAGGGCCAGGTTGCGGCAGTAGCCGGCGGCCGAGAGCGCAGGCCAGGACGGGTCGGAGGCGGGCAGCCCGGAGATCGCCTCGGGATCGAGGTCCGCATACTCCACGGCCAGCCGGTCGGCCATCAGCCGGGCCTGCCCGGCCAGCGAGCCGGAGATCGGCTCGGCGCGCTCGGCGGCATCGCGCAGCTGCGCGATCACCCCGAGCGGATCCTCCGCCTGCCGCCGGGTGGCCAGCATCATCTCGGCCCGCAGCCGGTGGCGGCCGGACAGCTCGTCGACCCGCCCGGCCAGCGCGTCGGCACAGGCCTCCGACCGGCGCGGCGAGGTGAGCGCGAACGCCGACATCCCGGCCAGCAGTTCTTCGGCGCTGCGCCGGGCGACCGGTTTCACCCCGGAGGCCGGCGCGGCGGCGGCGCGCAGCGCCAGGATCTCCTCGATCCGCCGGGACACGGCCGAACTCGCATTGCGCACGTCGAAGCGGCCGGCGATGGAGCGGGCCCGATCGGCCAGATCGTCGGCCAGCTCCCGGGCACCGGCCAGCTGGGCCGGGGCCCCCGGATGCTCGCGGCGCAGCACCACCGCATCCGGATCGGCATCGGCGGCGGAGGCGAAGACCGCGGCCAGCGCCGCCGCCTGCTCGGCCTCGGCCAGCGGGGTGAACGCCCGGTCGAGGCTGCCCAGCTCGGTGACGGCCAGTTGGTGCGCCTGCGTGAACGCGTCCACCCGGAGCAGCGCGACGATGGCGTCGGTGATCTTCGACAGCACCGGGAACGGCCCGTAGATGCGGGCGATCGACGCGGCTGCGGCGATCACCTCGTCGCGCCGGCCCTGCGCCGCCCAGGCCGCGATCAGGCTGGCCTGCGTCTCGGCCGGGAAGAAGCCGCAGCGGTCGCCGTTGTCGATCAGATCCGGTTCGGACAACTCCAGGGCGCGGGCCTGATCGCCGAGCCGGCTGTAGGCCGCGGCCACGCCGCCGCGGGCGCCCTCCTCGCAGGTACCGGCGGGCGGGGTGAAGTCGTCGAGCGCATCGAGGAGGGTGTGGGCTGCGGACTCGTCACCGCGGTGCACCGCGATCGCCGCACGCACCTGCGCCGGCATCACCCGGGTCCCGAATTCGGTTCCGGCCGTGCGCTTTTCCCAGTCGACGACCAGCGCCTCGGCCTGTTCCAGGGACAGTTCGGGCAGATCGGCGATGCTTTCGAGCAGGTCGGCGACGGTGGTGTTGAGCTGATAGAGCTGCCAGTCCTCGAGGTCGAGTTCCGGGCCGCGCCGGTCGCGTTCGCGCAGAAGCCAGGCCACCAGGGTGAGCACGTCGACGGCCTTGCCCGCCCAGATTCCGGCGTACGCGGCCTCCAGCCGCGCGATGTAGCTCCAGTACGGATCGCCGAGCTCGTCGGCGCGGGCGATCAGCGCCGGGAACGGCGTGAAGTCCTCGTGCCCGAATCGCGGGTCGCCGTAGCGTGCCTGCCACAGGTCGCTGCGGAAGGCGTCGAGGTCGGCTTCGGTGGCGGTCATCAGCGATCCTTTCGGGTGGCCAGGTCGGCGAGCAGACTGATCGCCGAATCCACTTCGGCGGCCGCGGCGGCCGGCAGCGACCGCCGGGCGCGCACCAGCGCCTGACTGTAGACCGTGCGCACCAGCGCGCCGGCCACGGTGGGATCGGTGATCTCCGGCAGCCGGCCGATCAGCGCGTTGGCGGTGTTGAGCACGAGCACCGGCCGCACCTGCGGGGCCGGGGCGGCCGCGTCGACGGCACCGAGCGCAGCCAGCCAGGCGTCCGGTTCACCGGCCACGTCGGCGAGCATGTCCCGCCGATCGGCGGCCAGCCGGGCCGAATCGTCGGTGAGCAGAATCGCCGACAGGGTGTCCGGCTCGATGCGGGTCAGGGTGGTGTCGCAGCCGAACGGGGCCAGAGCGGTCTCGGCCAGCGAGACCGCACCGGCGAACCGCTCCCGGGTCGGCTCGTCCACCGTGCCCAGCGCCGACAGCAGCACGTCCTGGGTGACGTACTCGCTGACCACCTCCGGGTTGTCGGCGACGAGCGCCCGGATCACGGCGGCTTCGAAGGCGTAGCCGGCGTTGACCAGTCCCATGCCGCGGCCGCTGAGCACGTCGCCGAGCACCCGGAAGTCGTCGACGCTGGTGGTGTAGCGCAGCGTCTGGAAGCGCGCCCGGAAGGTGGCCAGCGGCATGGCCCCGGAGTTGGTCTCGAACAGACAGTGCCGGTCGACGAAGCCGAGCAGTTCGCGGCGGTGCGCGGCGAGCGCCTTGATTCCCTGTTCGTGCACACCGAGGAACTTCTCGCGCAGACTCGGACGCTGTTCGAGCCCGGTCAGCCAGCCCACGACCTGCTCCCCGATGGCGCCGTGCACCTCGGCGAAGAGGTCGTTGCGCACCACCGACTCCCGGGAGGCGGTGGGGGTGAGGCCGTCGGCGCAGACCAGCACCCGCACGAAGTACGCCCACTCCGGCACCAGCTCGGGAACGTCGCCCACCAGCAGGCCCTTGACGTAGACGCGGTGCCCGGCACGGGCCACGAGGTCGCCGCCGCTGGGCCGCACATAGGCGATGCCGCGCAGCCCCGCCTGGGGGATGTCCAGGTCGAAGGATTCGAGCGGGGTGAAGCCGAACTCGTCCTGGCAGTACGCGACCTGGGCGGCGGCCCGGGCACCGGGATCGTCGTCGAAGAGCCTCCGGTCGGGGTTGACGCGGACCCCGTTGACCGTCACCGGGGTGGGGTGCAGGGCCGTGTACTCGGCCGCCAGCTCGGCCACCCGCTCCGGTTGGAGCCAGCGCTCCATCCCCGGCCGGGCCACGATCCGCACGGTGGTACCGGTGGCCGTGCGATCGCCCGGCCCGGCCTGCACCCGGCCGGCCGCCTCGCCGGTCCAGGACGCGGCGGGGTGGCCGTCGGCCTTGGAGTTCACCTCGATGGCCTCGCCCACCAGGAAACCGCTGAGCAGACCCACCCCGAACTGGCCGATGGTCTCACCGCCGGAGAAGCCGAGCTCGTCGCGCTTGGAACTGCGGCCGATGGTGCCGAGCAGCTCGGCGATCTGGCCGTCGTGCATGCCCACCCCGGAGTCGGTGATGGTGAACTCACGCCCGTCGGTGACGATCGAGACCTCGGCGTCGATCCGGCCGGCCACAGCCTGCGCGTCGATCGCGTTCTGCAGCAGCTCACGGATGTAGACCGCGGGAGAGGTGTAGAGGTTGGTTCCGAGTACGTCGATCAGGCCGCGCAGATCGACGTCGAAGACACCGGTGGATTCCACAGCCGCCCATGCTACGGACCCGGCCCGGCGGCGTTGAGTTCCGGTCTCCCGACCGACCGACCCCGCCCGGGCCGCTGACCGTTCTGCGCGGCCGGCCGCTCGGCGGCTGCCGCCGTTCGGGTGGGGCGGCGCCGAGCCGGCGGTGGGTCCACTCCTGGGCGAGTCTCCGGTTGTCGCCCCGTGGCGATCGACCCGCGTCGCGGTCAGCCGTCGGAGAGGAAGTCGCTCACCCACTGCCGGATCGAGCGCAAGACCTCGCCGTCCACCCGCCCCGCCTGGCCGACGATGCGTCGTCTCGACACGGTCCGGATCTGCTCGGTCATCGCCCAGCAGGATCGGCGCAGTTCCCCACCGCGGATCTCCACGTGATTCGGCCATCCACGATCGACGGTCGTTATCGGCACGATTACCGCGAGTGTGTCCACCACCTCGAGGTAGTCGCGTCCGGCGACGATCACCGCGGGACGGCGGCCACCCTGCTCGCGGCCTGCAGCCGGATCGAGTTCCACCCAGACCACGGCACCGGGGACGAGCGCCTCAGCGGTCAACGGATTCCCAGTCGCGTACCTCGTCCGCATAGGACTCGAGCTTCTCCGCCGGAGTCGCCGCGATCGCCGACCGGAGCGCATCGAAACGCGCAGCGCGGTCGCCGAGGGCGAGGAGATGCTCGATCTGTTCCCCGAGGGTCCTCCCCTCGCGGGCCGCTTGCTGCTTGAGCCGGTCCCGGAGGTCGACGCTCACCTTGATCGTCGTTGTCATACTTTGAGTATACGCAGATTCATACCATGCGTCCTCGCCGGGCAACGCGAGAACCTCCGGGTTCGCCAGATCCGCAGATCCGGCGAACCCGGAGGTTCTCGTCGTTCAGACCGTGACTAGCCTCGATCTTTCATCCGGTGCCTATCCCTGCCTGAGCGGTTCGGATTGATTGCGGCAGGGCTGATTTTGCGGTTCGGGTACGACAGGCTGGCCGGTTGCCGCCGGATCACGGCCGGGTTTCACGGGCCCGGAGGGTGTCTTTCAGGTCGTTCGGATACGTCAGGACACGCTGGTCACGTGC
>NZ_JBJURU010000015.1:0-70428 GCF_046098115.1 Gordonia sp. VNK21
GCAGCTGCTGGCGTTGACCAGCACTGATGCCCGCACGTGGGAGTTGACGACATTGCGTCTTCGGTTGTTCGCGATCGCGGCTCGGATCGCTCGGCCCGCCCGTCAGCGACGGCTGCGGTTCGATGCCCGTGCCAAGTACACCGGTCTGCTGATCGCCGGGCTCGATCGTCTCGACGGCTACCCGAACAGCACGTGACCAGCGTGTCCTGACGTATCCGAACGACCTGAAAGACACCCTCCGGGCCCGTGAAACCCGGCCGTGATCCGGCGGCAACCGGCCAGCCTGTCGTACCCGAACCGCAAAATCAGCCCTGCCGCAATCAATCCGAACCGCTCAGGCAGGGATAGGCACCGGATGAAAGATCGAGGCTAAAACGCCGATTTCAACCGACGCGCTGTGATTACTGTTCTTCCCATGTCATTCGGGGGGATTGCACAAACAGTCAGCGATGCCGACCTGCTGGCAGCTTGTGCCAGGTCAGACGGCTCGGCGTTCACCGAACTGGTGAACCGGCATCGACAACATCTGTGGGCGGTGGCCCTGCGCACGACCGGCGATCCCGACGATGCCGCCGACGCCCTCCAGGACGCCCTGCTGAGCATCTTCCGGACCGCCGGTCACTTCCGGTCCGACTGCACGGTGGTCAGCTGGATGCACACCATCGTCGTGAACTCCTGCCTCGACCGCCGACGGCGGAACAAGTCGCACAGCGTGTGCCCGCTGCCCGAATGGGACGGCGCCCTGGCCGACCACGTCCAGGACTTCACCGACAACGTGGACCTGGCGCTCTCGATCGGCCGGGCCCTGGACGTCCTGCCCGCCCACCAGCGGGCCGTCGTCGTCGCCGTCGACGTCGAAGGCCGATCGGTTCAGGAGACCGCCCGGCTGCTCGGGATCCCGGCCGGCACCGTCAAGAGCCGATGCTCGCGGGCCCGGCTCAAACTGGCCCTGGTACTCGGCCACCTGCGCGAAGACGACTGACGCCCGAACCGGACTCGCCGCTTGGCGCGACATTCGGATCTTCGTGCTCCCGATCGATCGGGAGCGCGAAGATCCGGATGTCGCGTGAACGTTCGGGCGGGACTACTCCGGGAAGCCGGCGAGGACCGCCGCGGTTCCCGAGAGCCCCAGCCGGCTGGCACCGGCCGCGATCAGCTCGGCGGCGAACTCGGCGGTCCGGATACCGCCGGAGGCCTTCACCCCGGCGTCGTCTCCCACCGCCGCGCGCATCACCCGCACCGCCTCCACGTCGGCCCCGCCGGCCGGATGAAATCCGGTGGAGGTCTTCACGAAATCCGCACCCGCCTCGACCGCCCGTCGGCAGACCTCGGTCAGTCCGTCGGCACCGATGGTCTCGAGCAGCACCGCCGATTCCACGATCACCTTGAGCACGGCGTCGCCGCAGCCCTCGCGGACGGTGATCACGTCGGCGAAGATCTCGTCGAACCGTCCGTCCACAGCGGCACCGACGTCGATCACCATGTCCACCTCGTGGGCGCCGGAATCGACCGCCAGGCGCGCCTCGGCGGCTTTCACCAGCGAATGATGTTTGCCCGACGGGAATCCGGCGACCACACAGGTCCGCTGCTCACCGGTGTCGATCGGCAGCATCGACGGCGACAGGCACACCGCGTAGACGCCCAGCTCGGCGGCCTGCGCGACGGTCGCCTCGGCATCGCCGCGGGTCGCTTCCGGCTTGAGCAGGGTGTGGTCGACCATGGCCGCGACCTCGGAGCGGGTCAGCTTGTTTTCTGTCACGCCAATGAGCTTGGCACACTGGAGCGGTGAGCAACGCCCAGACCTCCCCACGGCCGGACCCCGCCGGCACCGACGAGCGCCGCTACGTGCTGACGCTCGGCTGCCCGGACCGTACCGGCATCGTCGCCGCCATCTCCGGATTCCTGGCCGAGATCGGCGGCTGGATCACCGAGGCCGCCTACCACTCGGACCCCACATCGGGCTGGTTCTTCACCCGGCAGGCGGTGCGCGCCGATTCGGTGGCGCTTAACGTCGAGCAGGTGCGTGAACGCTTCGCCGCGGTCGCCGACGGGCTGGGCCCGGAGACCGAGTGGCGGCTCACCGACACCGGTACCGAGAAGTCGGCGGTGCTGCTGGTGAGCCGGGACAGCCACTGTCTGTCCGACCTGCTCTCCCGGGCCGCCCGAGGCGAGTTCCCGGCGGCGATCCGCGCCGTCGTCGGCAATCACCGCGATCTGCAGCCGCTCGCCGAGCACTACGGGGTGCCCTTCCACCATGTGCCCTTCCCGTCGGCCGCCGACGGGACGCCGGAGGAGCGGGCCGCCGCCAAGACCGCGGCATTCGGACGGCTGCGCGAGATCGTCGACGCCTACCGGCCCGACGCGGTGGTGCTGGCCCGGTTCATGCAGATCCTGCCGCCCGAGCTGTGCGAGGCCTGGGCGGGACGGGCGATCAACATCCACCACAGCTTCCTGCCGAGCTTCGTCGGCGCCCGGCCCTACCATCAGGCCTTCGAACGAGGGGTCAAACTGATCGGCGCCACCTGCCACTATGTGACCGCCGACCTCGACGCCGGACCGATCATCGAGCAGGACGTGATCCGGATCAATCACGATTACAGCGCCGCCGACATGGTGCGGCAGGGCCGCGACATCGAGACCCTGGTGCTCGCCCGCGGCGCCCGCTGGCACCTCGAGGACCGGGTCCTGGTGCACGGCCGCAAGACAGTCGTCTTCGCGTGACCACAGCCTGCGCATGACCACAGTCTGCGCCTGACCGGCCCGCTCGTCCCCGCTCAGCCGAGGCCGGCGGTCAGCACTTGACGTTGGACGAGTTGCTGACCGCCGAGGCCGAGTTCAGGTCGACGTCCTCGCCGAGGAAGCTGAAGTCGATGCCCTCGTCGGTCACCTTGAGGTTGTGCACCTGGATCTCGTCGAAGATCGGGCCGAGCATGCTGTCGGTGACCTGATCGACGAGCTCCTGCGCGAAGTCGTTGGGCAGTCCGAAGACCAGTGCACTGGCCTCCTCCACCGTGAACTCGACCCGGCCGTTCTGCACGGTCGGTTTGACCCGGACCTTGGCCGGCACCGAGAGGAAGGCCAACCGGTAGGTCGAGTCGATCTGCAGGGTTCCCGACTGGGCATCACCGGTGATCGAGTCGATCGTCGGCGAGCCTTCGTCACCGGTGTCGGCGAGTTCCCGCACCCGCGAATACGGCACGAACGCCGTGCCCTCGATCTTCGAGGCCTTGGTGCCGTCGTTGGCCACGTTCTCGGCGCGCGCATGCAGATCCATCTCGCCGGCGTCGCGCTTGCCTTCGGTGTCCACCTGCACCCACTGGACCTTGCCGTCGATCCAGTTGATCAGCATCGGGCGCCGCGGCATCGAGACCTCGGTGGTGCTGCCGGTGAGATTGCCGAAGGCGTTCTGCAGACAGTTGGTGACCTTGCTGCGGAAGTAGAGTTCGGTGCTCACTCCGGCGATCACCAGCACCAGCACCAGCGCCACCGAGACCAGAGCGATGGTGCGGCCGCGGTGACGGCCGCCCTTCTTCCCGGCCGGCGCCGCCCGCACCACCTCGGGGGAGGACGGGGCGGGATCGGCGTGCGGACCACCGGAATCGATGGGCGTGAAGCCGTCGGCGGCGGGCATCTTCGCGGTGGCGGGGCGGCGCGGATCGCTCGGCTCGGACAGCGGCACCCGGGTCTTGGGTCCGTTGGCCTCCGGGCGCGGTCCGCCCGAGGCGTAGGCGTGCCCGGCCGGCGTCGTCGCCTGCGGATCGATCTCCCGGGTGGGCAGCCGCCGCGGATCCACCGGCCCGGTCGGCCGAGCACCCTCCGCGGGCGCTGCGCCCTCGATGGCGGCAGGGCCCTTCGGGGTATCGGCACCCGCCGCGGCCGGGGAGTCCTGCGCAGCCGGGGAATCCTTCGGGGCCGGGGAATCCTTCGGGGTCGGGGAATCCTCCGGGGTTTGAGGCTCTTTCGGGGTTTGAGACTCCTGGGCGCTCTGGGGATTCTCAGTACTTTGAGGCTTCTCGGTACTTTGGGGCTTCTCGGTACTTTGGGGCTTCTCGGTGGATTCCGTCGTCGAGTCGTCCGGTACCGCAGGCTGCGCGCCGGTGTCGTCGGCGTCGCCGGTACCGGGAGTGTGTTCGCTCATCTGCCTCTACTCTGTCCGGTCCAGCCGGGCGATCGGGCGCTCATTGGCCAAGACGGCCAGCGCATCCCGCGCCCGGTGGGCGGTGGTCAGGTCCAACTCGTGCACGCCCAGCGTCACGCCGGGGCCGTAGTCGGCGACTACGCTACCGAACGGATCTGAGATCCGGCTATGGCCGATGCCGGTCGGCGCCGACGATGCGGCGGCCTGCGGGTCGTCGGGCAGCGCCTGCCCCACCGCGGCCACGAACGTCGTGCTGTCGAGCGCCCGCGCGGAGGCCAGGAGCTGCCACTGCGGCAGCTTTCCGGTCCCGTCACCCCACGACGCTGGGACGACGATCAGTTCCGCGCCGCGCCGCGCCAGTTCGGTGAACAGCCGCGGGAACCGGATGTCGTAGCAGGTGGCCACCCCGATGCGGTGGCCCGACAGCTCGAAGACCACAGGCTGATCGCCCGGTGCCACCGTCGCCGACTCGGCGAAGCCGAATGCATCGAATAAATGAATCTTGTCGTAGCCCTGCACCGGCCGGCCCGGTACGGCGATCACCAGGGTGTTGCGCACCCGGCCGTCGCCGGCCGGAGTGAACATGCCGGCCACCACCGCCACCCCGGTCTCGTCGGCGAGCGCGGCGACGGCACCGGCCCACGGACCGTCCAGCGGCTGCGCGACCGTGTCCAGCCGCACACCGAAGCGGCACATCATCGCCTCCGGGAAGACCACCAGCTCGGCGCCGTCGGCCGCGGCCGCCCGCGTGTGCTCGCGGACGATCTCGAGATTGGCCTGCGGATCGGTGCCCGAGTTGACCTGTGCCAGTGCTATCCGCATGTCACTTCCAGTAGACGGTGGTGCCGGTCGGTCCGCGGCTGGAGCTGATCAGTTTGGCGAAGCAGTCGTCCGGGGAGAATCCCTGCTGACGGCACCAGCCGTTGGCGGCCTCCGGGGTGGTGAACCGGTCGGCGATGACGGTCACCCACCAGTCGCTGTGGTTGAACACCGGCCACTGCCCGCTCCACAGCAGCTTGGCGTTCGGATAGCGCGAGGCGAAGCTCTGGTACTGCTCGAGGATGTCGGTGTCGTACCAGGTCTTGCCGTCGGCGACGAGCCCCTGCTGTTTGGCACTGATCTGCGCCGTCCAGGTGTTGTTGAGCGGGCCGGCCATCTGCGCGTAGTCGGCGTCGGCCTGCTGGCGCAGCGCCGCACCGGGGTTCGCGGGCGTGCTGGTGGTGGTGGTGCTCGTCGTCTCCGAGGTGGTGGTGGTCTCGGTGGTCGTGGTGGTCACGGCCGTGCTCGATCCCGAGCCGCCCGGGCTGTCGCCGCTCTGCCACTTCCAGAGCAGGAATCCGCCCACTGCGAGCAGCACGACGATCAGCACGCTCAGCCCGATCTGCACGGCCTTGGCCGAGCCTCCGCCGGAGCCGCCGGGCGGCGGCATCATCGGATACTGACCGCCGGCCGGATACTGACCGCCCGAGGGATACTGACCACCCGCCGGATACTGGCCGCCCGAGGGATACTGACCACCCGCCGGGTACTGCCCGGCCGACGGGTACTGGGTGGGATACGTTCCGCCGATCATGGTCGGTTCCCCGTACGCCTGGTCCCCGTACACCTGGTCCCCGTAAGCCCCGTCGCCGTAGGCCTGTGACCCGTAGGCCGCCTCGTCGCTGTAGGCCTGGCTCCCGTAGGCCGTGTACGGGGTGGTGCCGCTGCCGTACGGATCGGCGGCGGCCCCGTCTTCGGCGGACTGACCGTTGCGCTCGTCGGGCGTGCTCATGGCAGCATCGTAAAGCCCGCCCGCGACTCCGTGCGGTCAGGCGATCAGCTGTTCGGCCGAACGAACTCCCAGGGTACGGTGAGTAGATTGTCCACTTGCCGGCCCCGCCCGCACGAGACCGGGACGCCCCGGTCCCGCATCAGGCCGGCCGCCGCCCGCCACCGGGCGCGCGGGCCGAAGGGTTCCTGGCCGGCTGCCATCTCCCAGCAGCGATCGGCCAGGGCGAGCAGATCGTGCACCCGCTCCCCCGGCACATTGCGGTGAATGAGCGCCTTCGGCAGCCGCGGGGCCAGCTCGGAGGGCCGGCCGGTGTGCGCCGGGGCCCAGCACAGAGTCAGTTCGAGCGGCCCCTGAGCGTCGAGCAGGATCCAGCACACCCGGCGGCCGATCTCGTCGCAGGTGCCCTCCACCAGATAGCCGCCCGGCGCGAGCCCGGACTGCAGCTGGGCCCAGGCGCCGGCCACCTCGTCCTCGTCGTACTGCCGCAGCACATTGAAGGCGCGCACCAGCTGCGGCCGCAGTCCGGCCAGTTCGAAACCGCCGAGGGCGAACTCCACGCCTCCGCGCGGGCCGACGATCCGCTCGGGATCGATCTCCAGCCCCACCAGCGCGAGCCGGGGATTCACGGTGCGCAGGCGGCTCGCCATCTCCACCGCAGTATCCGGGCGCCCGCCGTAGCCCAGGTCCACGGCCAGCGGCTCGGGGACGCCGGTCAGCGCCGCCGCGATGCGCCGATCGTGTGCCATCCACCGGTCGATGCGACGCAGCCGGTTGATGCCGGTGGTGCCGCGGGTGATGCGTCCGGACGGGCCGCCGCGGCCCGGCCCCCGTCCGCCGGTCACCTCAGGACAGGTGCTCGCCCACCCAGTACGAGGTGAACTCGCCCTCGGCGCGGAACAGGTCGACGAGGTTGACCAGCATGAGCTGCTCGAGTTTGCCGTTGACGAAGGGGATGAAGACCTTCACCTGCGTGGTCTTGCGCAGCGTGCAGCCGGTCTCGGTGGGCACCAGGACCTGCTCGCCGGTGAGGCTGCCGGGCCCGGCCGGGATGGACGCGGTGTAGGTGCCCGGGGTCTGCGCGTCGTCGAAGCGCTCGAGCGTCTCCACCCGGGTGATCATCATGTCCTTGACCATCACGGTCTGGGCGATCGGCGGCAGCATGTCACGGGTGATGGCCTGCTTGAGGACCACCCGCATGCCGTCGTCGCCCGACTCGAACTCCTCGACCTCGGAGATGGGCGTGAGCATGCGGAAACCCGCCATCATGTCGTCCCAGTACCGACGTTCGAGGTGGGCCTTGTAGATCTTCTCCGCTGGATGCGTGAAGCGCGCGGAGTAGCTGAGCTGCCGTGCCATGAAAGCCAGCGTAACGACGAATTAACGCTGCTGGAAATCGACGGTGGCATCCCTTTCCGCGTCGAGGAGCTGCTCGACCTGCTCGATGACCGCCTTCTCGATCTTCCCGCCGACGAACGGAATGCCCACCTCGGCCCGGCCTTCGTAGCGGGCGACCGCGGGATCTCCGCTGATCACGATGTCGCCGAAGATCTTGGCCGGGGCCCCGGTGACCGAGGCCTCCATCCGCCCGGTGATCCGGTCCCCGGCGCGGCGGTAGACGATGCTGCGCGGGATCTCCAGGTCGCCGGGGCGCACCTTGGTGATCACCGACGGCAGGTTCTCGGCACCGACGCCCTGCTTGGTGGTCACGGTCAGCTCGTCGCCCTCGGCCGAGACGGACTCCACCGATCCGTGGCCGGCGTTGGTGGCCTCCATCAAGTCGTTCCAGTACTGCTCACCGGTGATGAGCTCCCACAGCCGCCCGGTGGAGAACGGGTACTCGACGGAATGCTCGAAGTTGGTCGCCATGGCGTTCAGGCTACCGTTACCGATGTGAGCGCACAGCACCGGAACCTGGCCGAGTTCACCACCCTTCGTCTGGGTGGCCCGGCGCGCAACCTGACCGTCTGCCGCACCACCGAGGAGCTGATCGCGACGGTCACCGGCGCCGACCGCGCCGGCGAGCCGATCCTGCTCATCGGCGGCGGTTCCAACCTGGTGATCGGCGACGACGGCTTCCCCGGAACCGCTGTTCTGGTGGCCACCGACGGCATCGAGTTCGGCGCCGACGAGACCGGCCCGCATGTCACTGCGGCGGCCGGGGTGAACTGGGACCGGCTGGTGGCCGAGACCGTCGAGAACGGCTTCGGCGGCCTCGAATGCCTCTCGGGCATCCCCGGCGCCGCCGGCACCACCCCGGTCCAGAACGTGGGCGCGTACGGCGTGGAGGTGGCGCAGGCACTGCGCGGTGTGCAGCTGCTGGACCGCCGGACCGGCGAGATCGCCTGGCACGCACCGGAAGACCTCGGCCTGGCCTACCGCACCAGCCGGCTCAAGGGCCGCGACGACGAGGTGGTGCTAGCGGTCTCGTTCCGGCTCGGCGACGGCGGCCGGTCGGCACCGATCCGCTATCGCGAACTGGCCGCGGCCCTCGGGGTGGCCGAGGGCGAGTCCGCCGACGCGGCCCTGGTGCGCGCCCAGGTACTGAAACTGCGCCGCGGCAAGGGCATGGTGCTCGACGACGCCGACCACGACACCTGGAGCGCCGGTTCGTTCTTCACCAATCCGATCGTTGCGGCCGGTGAGCTGCCGCAGATCCTCGACCGCATCCGTGCGCGACTCGGCGACGAGGTGCGGATCCCGCAGTTCCCGGCCGACGGCGGCACCAAACTGTCTGCCGGCTGGCTGATCGAGCGGGCGGGCTTCGTCAAGGGCTTTCCCGGCCCGCAGGCTCCGGCGCGGCTGTCGACCAAACACACGCTGGCGCTGACCAACCGGGGCGCGGCGAGAACCGCTGATCTGATCGAGCTGGCCGCCCGGGTGCGCGACGGGGTGCGGGCGGAGTTCGGCGTGAGCCTGCACCCGGAGCCGGTCTTCGTCGGCTGCGCCCTGCCGGCCTGACCGGACGCGGCGGGTGGTTCAGCCCGCGGCGCTGTCCTCGGCGATCCCGGCCAGCACCTGTTCGAGCACCGCGTTGAACTCGGTGCTGCGTTCGATCGGCACCATGTGCCCGGCGCCGGGGTAGTTCACCAGGCCGGCGAGCACCCCGTTGCGGGCCAGCGTCGCGGCCATGAACTCGGACTGCTCGACGGGGGTCAGCAGATCCGCCGAGCCGACCACCACGGTGGTGGGCACGCTGATCGCCTCGAGACCGGCGATCACGTCCAGGTGGTACATGGCGCTGCCCCATGCCGCACGGGTGGTGGGCGGGTTGCCGGCGATCAGGCTGTCGCTGAACTCGACGTGCGCGGCGCGCACCTGCGGGCCGAGCGCGATGTAATGCGAGAGCACGCTGGTCTGCTCGTTGCTCGGCAACGGGACCGGCAACGAGGTGAACGCCCGGGCGATCAGCGGATTGACCGGGGCGGTGAAACGCGGAAGGGTCGGCGGGGTGAGCTGCTGATTCTGCACCACGTCCCGGGCCGCGGTGTCGACGAGAACCATCGCCGCGATCCGGTCGCTCATCTGCGCGCCGAACTGCTGCGCCCAGGACATCAGGGTCATGCCGCCCATGCTGTGGCCCACCAGCACCGCCCGCTTGCCGGCCGGCAGGGTGGCCTCGAGGACCGCCTCGAGGTCCTGCCCGAGCAGCTCCACGCTGGGCTTGGTGCGGCCCATCTCGGACAGTCCGTGCCCGCGCTGGTCGTAGGCGATGATCGGCCGCTCACCGGCGAAGTGGTTGACCTGCGCGTTCCAGAATCGGGTGCTGCAGGTCCAGCCGTGCGCAAAGACCAGCACCTCATCGCTGGGATGCGTCTCGAGGTCGGTGGAGGTCTCCACGTGCAGCAGCGCGCCGTCGGCGGCGCCCACGGCGGACGAGCGCATGTTCCGCGGCGGTGCCAGCAGCGGGTCCGGACCGTCCTCGACCGGCCGCGGATAGCGGTAGGCCGCCCGCAGGATGCCGCCGGCCACCACGGCGACGTCGGCCGCGGTCAGGGCGGCGAGGGCTCCGCCAACCACCAGGGCTGCGCGGCCCAGGGTGCGCGCCAGGCTGCGGGGCGCACCGGACTCAGGATTCTCGCTCATCACTCTCACCATTTTCATCGAAGTACGTGCTCGCCTCGCCGATCGCCTTGGAGATCTCCGCGTCGAGCGCCTTGCTGAAGGTCGATTCGACGATCTGGTAGGCCATCGGCCGAACCGTCGCGATCAGCTCCGCCAGCTCCGACATCGACTTCTCGCTCAGATTCGGCAGGTTCTCGTCAAAGAACCGGTCGGTGATGATCGAGACGAAGCTCGACGCTACATCGGATAGATCTGACTCTACGCGCACCCACCGTTCGAGCAGCGATTCGATGTCGACGCCCTGCTTGACCAGCAACTCCGCACTCTCGAGGACTTCCGGGCTGCGAACGGCGTAGTGCGCCCCGTCCTTGGCCAGGAGCCCGAGTTTCTGGCTCAGGCTGATCGCGCGGTCGGTGGCGCCGAGGGACTTGCGCAGCTCCGAGATGGTGATGGTGGCGGCCCGTTTGAAGCTGCGTATCCGGCCCGGCTTGGGGGCGGCGCGCAGCATGTGCTCGACCTTCATCCCGTGCTGGGCCGCGATCAGGAGCTCGCTGATGGTCGCGAAGGTGTAACCGCGGTCGAGCAGCCGCGCGATCAGGTTCAGCCGGACCAGATGCTCCTCGGAGTACCAGCCGGTGCGGCCGCGGAGCTCCGGCGGCGGCAGCAGCCCGCGGTCCTGGTAGACGCGGATGTTGCGGACGCTGACGCCGGAGACCTCGGCGAGCTCGTTGATCCGGTACTCGGTCACGCCGACTTCCGGAACCAGGACTTGCCCTGCACCTCGTCGACCCGCGGGCGCACGTCCACCAGGTAGACGATCACCGCGACGACGGCCGCGAGATAGAAGATGCCGAGCATCGACAGCAGCGAGAAGGCGCCCAGAAAGCCACCCACCAGGGTGCTCACCGCCGTCACCACCACCCAGAAGACCTTGCTCTGCGCGTCGACGGCGGTGAAGGCATCGGGCCGGGTCGCGACGGCGTGGATCAGCGATACCACGGCCCCGACGACGGTGAGGATGGTCAGGATCCAGAACAGGTAGTACTGGATGTTGTAGACCACATCGGCAACAGTCACGCCGTCCACCTTAGGACATGCCCTCAGCCGGCAGCCGCGGCGGCGGAGTCGTCGCCCTGCGCCTGTCCGGCGTTCTCGTTGCGGAAGGACTCGTAGATCTCCAGCAGCATCTGCTTCTGCCGCTCGTTGATCGCGGTGTCGGCGAGCAGGGCGTCGCGGACCGGGCTGGCCGGCCGCTCCTCGAGGATGCCGGCCCGCACATACAGCACCTCGGCCGAGACCCGCAGGCCCTTGGCGATCTGCGAGAGCACATCGGCCGACGGCTTGCGCAGCCCCCGCTCGATCTGCGACAGGTACGGATTGGAGACCCCGGCCCGGTCGGCGAGCTGGCGCAGCGAGACCTTGGCCGCCACCCGCTGCGAACGGATGAAGCTTCCGATGTCCTGAGCGGCGTTGGTCACCGCGTCCGCCGCCGCGTCCAGGTTGGACTGGCTCTCGTCGGCGTCGGACTTGTCGCCCGCCGTGTTGGACTGCTTCTCTTCTGGGGCCCCGGCACCCGTCTGATCGTCGTCGGCGCGCCTCGGTCCGCCGGTCTGGTCCTGCTCGTTCACGTCTGCTGCCCGTCCTCTCCCCTCCAGTATCCGAGCGGGTGCTAGCAAGTGCAAGCACGCCGGCTTGATACCCGTACGGGTGTGATCAGCCGAACACCAGCACCGAGACGGTGTAGATCACCAGTCCGGCCAGCGAACCGACCACGGTGCCGTTGATCCTGATGAACTGCAGATCCCGGCCCACCTGCAATTCGATCTTGCGGCTGGTCTCTTCGGCATCCCAGCCGCGGACAGTGTCGGTGATCACCGAGATGATCTCGGTGGCGTAGTTGTCGGCCACGTGCCGGGCCACCCGCGCCACCCAGCCGTTCATCTTCTCCTGCAGCGGCCGGTCGTCGCGGATGCGCACGGCCAGGTCGGTCACCGCCGTGGAGATCGAGGTGCGCAGGGTGGAATGCGGGTCGTCGAGCATCTGCTCGATCACCGCTTTGCCCGCCGACCAGGCCGTCGACGCCGCACCGGTCACCTCGTCGCGGCCGAGCAGTTCGGTCTTGATGCCCTCGAACTTGTCGATCAGCTCCTGATCGTTCTGCAGGTCGTCGGCGAACTGCTGGACGAAGGCGTGCAGCGACCGGCGCATGTCGTGCTGCGGATCGTCGCGCACCTTGTAGGTGAACTCGGTGAGTTCGCGGTAGATCCGGTCGCCGAGCAGATCGCTGACGAACTTCGGCTTCCAGGACGGACCCACGTCACGGTCGACGATGCGCTCGATCAGCGGGCCGCTGCCGAGCGCCCACTCGTGCGCCCGGTCGCAGAGCATCTGCATCACCGGTTCGAGTCGTTCCTCGTCCACCAGCTGCTGCAGCACACGGCCGAGCGGCGGCGCCCACAGCGGTTCGGCGGCCCATTTGAGGCACGCCTGAATGAAGGCTTCGACGTCCTCGTCGCGCAGCATCTCCGAGACCACCTTCAGGCCGCGGGACACCTCGGCGTTGACCCGGTCCGCGTGCTCGGGGTCGGCGAGCCAGTGCGAGACCCGGCCGGGAAGGTCCAGGCTCACCGCCCGCTCCTCGATCACCTCGGGGGTCATGAAGTTCTCTTCGATGAAGCCGCCGAGTTGGTCGCCGATCTGATCCTTCTTGCGCGGGATCAGCGCGGTGTGCGGAATCGGCAGCCCCAGCGGCTGCCGGAAGAGCGCGGTCACGGCGAACCAGTCCGCGAGGGCACCGACCATGCCCGCCTCGGAGGCCGCCCGCACGTAGCCCACCCAGGCGGCCACGTCGGCGCCGTCCCGGTGCTCGATCCAGCGGGTGAGGAAGTAGACGACGGCGGCCAGCCCCAGCAGGCTGGTCGCCATCACCTTCATCTTGCGCAGATTGCGGGTCCGCTCGGCATCGGCTTCACCGACACCGGCCGGACTGCTGGGCCGGTGCGCCGGCGCGGACACAGATGTGGTCATGCCCTCAAGTCTCACCCATCACGGGCGGTGCGAGCCACGGCACGTTTAGAGTTGCCGTGATGGCCAATCTGTCCCGACCCGCAACCGCCGCCCGCGCCGCCGTGAACGCCGCGGCGATGCTCACCCGTGAGCTCGAGCAGCGGATGGTGGCGCCGGCGGTCGAGGCGGTGACCGGCGACGGCCGAAAACAGCGCTGGGATCAGCACAAACAGCGTCGCCGCAGCGAGCTGATCGAGGGCACGATCACCGCGGTCCAGGAGCTGGGGTACCGGGCCGGAATGGACGAGATCGCCCGGCACATCGGGGTCTCCAAGACCGTGCTGTACCGCTACTTCGCCGACCGCAACGAGCTGGCCGATGCGGTGACCGACGTCTTCCTGGCCGAGACGGTGCTGCCGGCCCTGACCGAGTCGCTCACCGAGGAGCTCGACGACTACGAGCTGGTGCACACCGTCATCCGGGTGTGTGTGGGCGTCGTCGCCGACAACACCGCGGTCTACCGGTTCTGCGCCTCGCAGGATTCGGCCAAGCGCGGCGCGGCCACCCACCGGATCCTGGCCAGCACCATCGAGTCGACGCTGGCCGGCCGGCTCGCCGACCGCAGCGCCGAGACCGACGGCGCCGGTGTCTGGGCGCTGGCGATGGTCGGCAGCGCCGACCGGGTGCTCGAGTGGTGGATCTCCGACCAGAGCCTGGCGCCGGAGCTGCTCGCCGACCGGCTCACCATGCTCATCTGGGGCGGTGTGGCCGGGATCGTGATGGCCGACGGATCGCCCGAACGGTTCACCGCAGATCCCCCGCAGATCCCGCCGATCCTGCGCCCCGTCGATTCCGGGCAGACCGACCCCGGACAAGGAGTACGACAGCCATGAGCACGTCCCGGGTGGCACTGGTCACCGGCGTCAGTCGCGGTGTGGGCAAAGGGATCTCGTCGGCGCTGGCCGAAGCCGGCTGGCAGGTCTTCGGCACCTCGCGCCGCGGCGACGGTCCGGACGGGGTCACCGCGCTGGCCTGCGATCACCGCGACGACGAGGCGGTGGCGCAGGTCTTCGGGGACGTCCGCGAGCAGGCCGGCCGGCTGGATCTGCTGGTGAACAACGTCTGGGCGTCGCCACCGGGCTTCGCCGGATTCACCGAGAAGTTCTGGGAGCGGCCGATCAGCGACTGGGACACCCTCATCACGGTGGGTCTGCGCGCGCACTACGTCGCCTCGGTACACGCCGCCGCGCAGATGACCTCCCAGGGTTCGGGGCTGATCGCCTCCATCTCGTCGTTCGGCACCCGCGGCCACCTGCATTCGGTGCTGTACGGGATGAGCAAGGCCGCGCTGGACAAGATGACCTTCGACATGGCCCACGAGCTGGCCGGCACCGGGGTGTCGGCGGTGTCGCTCTGGCCCGGTCTGGTGCGCACCGAGCTGCTGCTCGGATCGGGGCTGACCGAGTTCGCCGGCTTCCCGCTCAGCGAGGCCGAGGATCCCACCTTCATCGGCCGGGTGATCGACCGGCTGGCCGGCGACGAGCGGCTGCCGCAGCTGTCCGGGCACACCCTCATCTCCGCCGAACTGGGTGCGCGTTACGGGCTGACCAACGACGACGGCACCGCTCCGGCCTCGCACCGCGCCGCGTTCGGCGGCGGCGCGCTGTTCCCGCCCGGCTGAGCGCCGGGCGGTTTCCGCACCTCGAGAGAACGGACGACGCGCATGGGCAAGAAGTCGGCGAAGGACAAGAACACGAAGGACGGGGCCCTCTGGTCGCAGGAGCCGTGGCAGGCGCTGCGCGCCGGGACCCTCGGTCCGATCGCCGAGTTCGATCCCGACCGGACCCCCGGCTTCGACGGCGACCGCGAGGACGGCGAGAAGCTGCTCGCACAGTACGGCGAGGAGCTCTCCGATCTGCAGGAGATGCTCTTCGCGCAGGGCCGGTCCGGCGGCACCCGCAGCGTGCTGCTGGTGCTGCAGGGCATGGACACCGCCGGCAAGGGCGGGATCGTCCGGCATGTCGGCGGCCTGCTCGATCCGCAGGGGCTGGCGATCACCGGTTTCGGCAAACCCACCCCCGAAGAGCTGGCCCACGACTTCCTGTGGCGAATCCACAAGGCGCTGCCGCGGGCCGGCCGGATCGGTGTCTTCGACCGCTCGCACTACGAGGACGTGCTCCCCGTCCGGGTCCACGGCCTGGTGCCGGAGTCGGTCTGGTCGCAGCGCTACGACCTGATCAACGAGTTCGAGGCCGAGCTGACCGCGGCCGGCACCACGGTGATCAAATGCGCCCTGGTGGTCTCCAAGGACGAGCAGAAGACCCGTCTGGCCGAACGGCTCGACCGGCCGGACAAGTTCTGGAAGTACAACCCAGGCGATGTGGACGAGCGCGCCTACTGGGACGACTATCTGGACGCCTACCAGGCGATCTTCGACACCACCGACACCGATCACGCGCCGTGGTTCGTGATTCCGGCCAACCGCAAGTGGTTCTCACGGCTGGCGGTGGCCCGGCTGCTGCTGCAGACGCTGCGCGGGCTGGACCTGAGCTGGCCGCCGGCCGACTTCGACGTGGCCGCCGAGAAGCAGCGGCTCGCCGCCTCCGACTGAACCCGGCACCGCCGGATGCGGCAAGACCCTGCTCTCCCCTCGGGGAGCAGGGTCTTGCCGACTGTCTGGTTCGCTCAGCGGGCTGAGCGAGGACTCACTTCTCGGTCTTCGGGGCGGCCTTGCGGGCCGGCGCCTTGCGCGCAGTGGTCTTCTTGGCCGGAGCCTTGGCGGCGGAGATCCGCTTGGCCGGGCTGCTCTTGGCGGTACGGGCCTTGGCCTCGACGGTGCCGGCGGCGCCGTCGATCTTGCTGGCGGCGGTGTCGGCGTCGGCCTTGACCTTGTCGCCGGCCTCTTCCACGGCGGCGGCGGCGTCGACGACCTTGGACACGGCGACCTTGCTGTCGGAGAGCGCCTTGTCGCCGGCCTCTTCGATGGCCACGGCCACGTCGCCCACCTTGCCGGCGGTGCGGCCGGCCAGCGCGGCGGCCTTCTCACCGGCGGCGCGGGTCTGCGAGGAGACGGCGCCGATGGCGCCCTCGGTGCGGTCGACGGCGTCGTTGTAGGCCTTGCCCACGCGGTCCAGGTTCTCCTGCACGCGAGCGGTGGAGCGCAGCCGCTCCACGGCGCCCTCGCCGCGCTCGGCGAGCGAGGAGTAGAAGCCGGTGGCGGTCTCCAGGTACGGGCCGGCGAGCTTGAGCAGCTCATCCTTGTTCAGCTTGCTGCGCAGCTCCTCGACGTCGAGGTCGGTGGGCAGCTCGGAGAGCTTGGTGCCGGTCTCGACCAGGCGGGCCTGGGCGGTCTCGGCGCGGTTCCGCAGACGATCGATGGCGTCCTTGGTCTCCTGCACGACGATGTCTCCGGCGCCGACGACGGCGTAGACGGGGGTGGGGAGGGTGCGTTCGGCGGTGCTCATGGCAACTCCTTCGAGTTGATCCACCCGGTACGGCGACTACCTGCAGGGGCGGTATCTGAATTTCTTACACCACTAGTATGACCTGCAATGCTAACTCTTGCAAGCACTGTGCTAGCAGATGTGGTTCAGTTCACGGACCACCCGCGACGGGCGGGACGGTCACAGCACCGGCCGCGACCGCCCACCCCGGCCGTCGCTACTGCCCGTCGGCCATCCGCCGGCGCAGGCGGCGAGCCGCCGCCACCATGTTCCGCAGCGAGGGCTCGAGCTGCCAGTAGTGCCGGGTCTTGAGTCCGCCGTCCGGATTGGCCCACAACCGTGCCGGGTCGATCACCGACGCGGCCCGGGTGAGCCGCTCATCGATGGTGGCGATGTCCGGGATCACCGCGCTGCGGCTCTCGTACACACCCGGCCCCACCTGCCGTTCGATGGCCGTGCCGTGTTCGGTCAGCTCCTCGAGCACCCACTCGATCTTGCGGGTCGCCACGATCGACGTGACATCGGCGTCGAGGGCGTTGAACGCCTCCACCACCTGCTGGATCGACGAATAGCCCAGATGCGTGTGGATCTGCGTCTCCGGTTTGGCGCCACCGGTGGCCAGCCTGAACGCCGCCACCGCCCAGTCCAGGTAGCCCTCCCGGCCGCGCTCGCGCAGCGGCAGCAGCTCCCGGATCGACGGCTCGTCCACCTGGATGATCTTGATGCCGGCCTGTTCCAGGTCGCGCACCTCGTCGCGGATCGCCAGCGCCAGCTGCTCGGCGGTCTCGTGCAGCGGCTGGTCCTGCCGCACGAACGACCGCGCCAGCATGGTCACCGGACCGGTCAGGATGGCCTTGACCGGCTTGTCGGTCAGCGACTGCGCGTACGAGATCCACTCGACGCTCATCGGACCCTTGCGCTTGACGTCGCTGTAGAGGATCGGCGGCCGCACATAGCGCGAGCCGTACACCTGCACCCAGCCCATGTGGGTGAAGGTGTAGCCGTCCATCAGCTCGGCGAAGTACTGGACCATGTCGTTGCGTTCGGCCTCGCCGTGCACCAGCACGTCCAGACCGATGTCCTCCTGCAACTCGATGACGCGCTTGATCTCCTCGCGCAGCCGGTCCGCGTACTCGTCCCAGGTGAGCCGACCCTGCCCGTAGTAGTAGCGGGCGCGGCGGACGTCCTCGGTCTGCGGGAACGAGCCGAGCGTGGTGGTCGGCACCGGAGGCAGCCCCAGGGCGGCCTCCTGCGCGGCCTTGCGCTCCGGGTAGGGCGCACGCTCGCGCTGGTCCGGCCGGATGTTGGCCACCCGCTGCCGCACATCGTGCTTGAGCTTGAAGTGCACCGACGTCGGGCGGGTGTACCAGTGCTCGGGGGCGCCGTGGGTGATGGCCTTGGCCAGCGCGATCACCTCGCCGACCTTCTGCTTGGCGAACGAGAGCCGGTCGGCCACGTCGCCGGGGATGTCCGGCTCGATCAGCTTGTCCACCGGGACGTGCATCAGCGTGCACGAGGTGGACACCACCAGATCGGGAATCTCCTTCTTGATCTCCAGCAGGTAGTCGAGCTTGCCTCCCTTGGCGGCCTTCCAGATGTTCCGGCCGTCGATCACGCCGGCGTAGAGCCGCTTGCGCTTGAGTCCGGGGATCTTGCCGAGCGCCGCCGCGCTGAGCGGTGCGCTGATCAGGTCCAGGCCGATGGCCTCGATCGGGGACTCGGCCAGGATCGGCAGGGCCGGTCCCAGATCGCCGTATTCGCCGGTGACCAGGATGCGCGGCCGCAGACCGGCGTGGCCGAGCCGCTGATACGCCCGGTGCAGCGCCTCGAGCTCTTCGGGGGTGCGATCGGAGGTGAACGCCGGCTCGTCGAGCTGGACGCACTTGGTGTTCTGCTTCGAGAGCTTCTCGAAGAGCTTGATGTAGACCTCCACCAGATCGTCGAGACGATCGAGGGGGGTGAAGTCCTCCGGCGCATCGGCCGGAGCGCCGGACATGAGCAGCAGACTGACCGGGCCGAGCATGATCGGCCGCAGCTCGATGCCGGCGGCGGCCGCACGGCGGTGCTCGTCGAGCAGCATGTCCGACAGCGCCGGGAAGGTCTCCAGCGAGAACTCGACGTCCGGATCGATGATCGGCTGCCGGTAGTAGTAGTTCGTGTTGAAGTACTTGCGCAGTTCCAGCGGCGGGAAGTCCGGCTTGCCGCGGGCCATCGCGAAGTACAGATCGATCGGCTCGAGTTCGGCGGCCAGCGGCTCGAAGCGCCGGGGCAGCGCACCGAACATGAGCGCGTTGTCCATCACGTGGTCGTAGAACGAGAAGGTGTTGCCGGGCACCTGTTCCAGGCCCGTCGCCGCCAGCTCGCGCCAGGTGCTCTCGGCCAGGTCCCGACCGGTCGCGAGGAGTTCCTCGCGACCGATCGAGCCGTGCCAATAGCTCTCGAGTGCGTGCTTGAGTTCGCGCCGGGCACCGATCCGGGGGTACCCCAGGATCGACGAGCCGTGTTCGATTCCGTCAGCGCGTGCCGTCGTCATGCCTGCACCTTATCCACGTGGGTGAACTCGAAGAATGTTCGGTCAGGCCTTGGCCGAAACTTTGTCGCCGTACTGGTAGAAGCCGTGTCCGGCCTTCTTGCCCAGCCGGCCCGCCTCCACCATGCGCAGCAGCAGCGGCGGCGGCGAGTACAGCGGCTCCTTGAACTCCTCGTACATCTTGTCGGCGATCGCCTTGACGGTGTCCAGGCCGACCAGATCCGAGAGCTTGAGCGGGCCCATCGGGTGAGCACAGCCGAGCACCATCGCCTTGTCGATGTCCTCGACGGTGGCGAAACCGCTTTCGACCATCCGGATGGCCGAGAGCAGGTAGGGCACCAGCAGCGCGTTGACCACGAAGCCCGAGCGGTCGGCCGAGCGGACGACCTGCTTGCCGAGCACGTCGTGGGCGAAGGCCTCGGCGCGCTCGCTGACCTCCGGCGCGGTCATCAGGGTGGTGACCAGCTCGACCAGCGGCAGCACCGGCACCGGGTTGAAGAAGTGCATGCCGATGACGCGGCCGGCGTTGCCGGTGGCCATTCCGAGCTTCATGATCGGGATGGACGAGGTGTTGGAGGCGAGCACGGCGTTGGGGTCGGTGACCACCTTGTCGAGCTCGCGGAAGATCTCGGTCTTCACCTCTTCGTCCTCGACGACGGCCTCGACCACCAGCTGGCGGTCGGCGAAGTCGCCGAGATCGTCGGTGAAGCGCAGCCGCCACGTCGCCTGTTCGCGTTCGCGTTCGGTCAGCTTGCCGCTGGACACGCCGCGGTCGAGCGAGCGCAGGATGCGGGCGCGGCCGGCGGCGGCCAGCTCCCGGGTGCTCTCGTAGACGAGGACGTCGGTGTTCGCGCGGGCGCACACCTCGGCGATGCCGGCGCCCATCTGACCGGCGCCGATGACGCCGACGCGCGAGATCTTTTCGCTTGCCATGGTTGGCTCCTGATTCGTGATGTGACTCTTGCGCCGGGGGGGACGGCGTGGCGAGAGCTCTTAGTGAAGAAGGTAGGGGAAAAACGTAGGCGGGAAACCGAATCGGCGTCAGGTGTGACGTGGTCGACCCGGTTAGCAGACGATCCCGGGCCAGGCGGGGTGAGACCCCCTTGCCTGACCCGGGATCGTCATGGCGTCAATCCTCCGTGAGAAGGAGCTGGTTCCTAGTGGAACTGGCCCTCTTCGGTGGAGCCCTTCAGGGCTGCGGTGGAGGTGTTCGGATCGACGGTGGTGGCGATCCGGTCGAAGTAGCCGGCACCGACCTCGCGTTGGTGCTTGGTGGCGGTGTAGCCGCGCTCCTCAGCAGCGAACTCGCGCTCCTGCAGGTCGACGTAGGCCGACATCTGGTTGCGGGCGTAGCCGTAGGCCAGGTCGAACATCGAGTAGTTGAGGGCGTGGAAGCCGGCCAGGGTGATGAACTGGAACTTGAAGCCCATCGCGCCGAGCTCGTTCTGGAACTTGGCGATGGTGTCGTCGTCCAGGTGCTGCTTCCAGTTGAAGGACGGGCTGCAGTTGTAGGCCAGCAGCTGGTCCGGGAACTCGGCCTTGACCGCCTCGGCGAACTTCTTGGCCAGCTCCAGGTCGGGCTTGCCGGTCTCCATCCAGATCAGGTCGGCGTACGGAGCGTAGGCCTTGGCGCGAGCGATGCAGGGCTCGATGCCGTTCTTGATCCCGTAGAAGCCCTCGGAGGTGCGGGTGCCGTCCAGGAACGGGCGGTCGCGCTCGTCCACATCGGAGGTCAGCAGGGTGGCGGCCTCGGCGTCGGTACGGGCGACGACGACGGTCGGGGTGTTCGCGACGTCGGCGGCCAGACGGGCCGAGGTCAGGGTGCGGATGTGCTGCTGGGTGGGGATCAGCACCTTGCCACCGAGGTGGCCGCACTTCTTCTCCGAAGCGAGCTGGTCCTCCCAGTGGGTACCGGCGGCGCCGGCCTTGATCATGGCCTTCTGCAGCTCGTAGACGTTCAGCGCGCCGCCGAAGCCGGCCTCGCCGTCGGCCACGATCGGCACGACCCAGTTGTCCACCGAGTCGTCGCCCTCGACGCGGGCGATCTCGTCGGCGCGCAGCAGCGCGTTGTTGATGCGCTGGACGACGGACGGCACCGAGTTGGCCGGGTACAGCGACTGGTCCGGGTAGGTGTGACCGGAGAGGTTCGCGTCACCGGCGACCTGCCAACCCGAGAGGTAGATGGCCTTCAGGCCGGCGCGCACCTGCTGCACGGCCATGTTGCCGGTGAGTGCGCCGAGGGCGTTGATGTAGCTGTCGTCACCCTTGGTGACACCCTCCCAGAGGATCTCCGCGCCGCGACGGGCGAGAGTGTGCTCCTCGACGACGTTGCCCTGCAGCTCGGCGACCTGCTCGGCGGTGTACTCGCGCTTGATGCCCTTCCAGCGGGGGTTGGTGTCCCAGTCGTTCTGGATCTCCGCGGCGGTACGCGGCTTTCCGACGTTGCTCATAGCCTTCGCTTTCTTCGTGACTGCGGCAGTGCAGTGTCTTCGTTTTCCAGCGGCCGTCGGTTTGTGCAAACCGAACCGCGCCTCGAGGCAATGCCTGACAACACTGTGCCACACGGAAAACTCCCTGGTCCAGCCCTTGTCAAGTGCAAAACGCGGCTATCTTTTTGACCCGATTTGCAAAGTTTGTAAATATCGAGGGGTGCCCCACTTTCACAACACCGCAAAAAGTACGCGCGTACTGCGAAAACCACGGGGCGCGGCACGTCGGGGGCTGCGCGACGACCGCGGCAGGCCGGACCGGCCGGGCCCGATCGACGCCGGAGATTTGTGGGTGACCTCACAGAACGTCAGGCTACCGACGGGTAGCCCGTTCGACCGACCGGTCCACCAGAGCGGTGAAGTCCTCGTCGCTCATCGGGGCGGTGAGCTGATCGGGGACCTCCCGGGTGACGGCGGAGTCCTGACCGCCCACATTGAGCTGCAGAGTGATCTGCGTGCCGTCGGGCCGGCGGACGAGCACATTCGACAGCAGCGAACTGCGCGTCCGGATGCCGCCGTCGGGCATGGTGGTGATGGTCTCCGAGCGCACCAGCAGTGCCTGCTCCACCGCTTCGGCTGCGGGACTGGGCAATTCGGTGCTGCGGGTGACGATCCGGGCGCCGGCCAGAGTGCCCTTGGACGGCACCGCGGTGACCAGTGCGCAGCGGCCGGTGGTCGCCCGGCGGTCGGCGTCGACGTTGCGGACCACGGTGCTGACCAGCTCCGAGAGGGTCGCGGTGTCCGACTGCGCCACCTGCAGCACGGTGTTCTTCTCGGTGAGCATCGGATTGAACTGCGCGTCGGCGGTCGGCGCGCACGCCGCGGGCTCGAAGGTCACCGACTGCGCCTGCTCGAGCGTGAGCCGGTTGGCCGCGACCAGCTCGTCCACCGCCGCGGGGAAGACCGTGTACCCGGCCGGCAGCGCATCGGAGGGCAGGACCAGCGCCGTCAGCGGCAACTCGGACTCGTCGTCGCCACCGCTGCAGGCGGCGAGCAGTCCGGCTGCGCTCACCGCACACAGAAAGACCGTCGCCGGCCGGCGGACGCTGGAAAGATTCGGCACGCGGTCACCGTACCGGTTCGCCGGAGGGCGAGGAGGAATCCATGAGCAAGACGTTCGTCGGTTCGCGGCTGCGGCAGCTCCGCGGCGAGCGAGGCCTGTCCCAGCAGGCGATGGCCAAGACCCTGGGCATCTCGGCGTCGTACCTCAACCAGATGGAGCACGACTCCCGGCCGCTCACCGCCTCCGTGCTCGGCCGCATCAGCGAGGTCTACGGCATCGACATCGGCTTCTTCGATCCGCACGACGACGTCCGGCTGATCGCCGAACTGCGCGAAGCCCTGATGGAGGAGGACATCGAGGCCGCGCCCGGCGCCGCCGAGGCCGCCGAGATCAGCGCGATGGTCAGCGGCCACCGGCAGATCGCCGAATCGATGGTCGAACTGCATCGCCGCTACCGGCTGGTCTCCGAACAGCTGGCGGCAGTGACCTCCGGCCGCGGCGATCCCGGGATGCGCGGAGTGATCAGCGCGCCGCACGAGGAGGTGCGCAACTACTTCTACAACCGGCGCAACTACATTCACGAACTCGACGTGGCGGCCGAGGAGCTCACCTCCCGGATGCGCATGCACTCCGCCGACATCCGGGCCGGACTGCTCGACCGGCTCGAGGACCGGCACGGCGTGCGCGTGATGCGCCGGGTGGACCTGGGCGACAACGTCTTGCATCGGTTCGATCCGAACACCCGGCTGCTGGAGTTCTCGGCAGCCCTCTCCCCCGGCCAGCGCAGTTTCCGGGTGGCCTCGGAGATCGCCTTCCTCGAATTCGGCGACCTGATCGACGATCTCGTCGCCGAGGGCAGCTTCTCCGACGAGGACGCCGTCACCCTGGCCCGCCAGGGGCTGGCCGGCTACTTCGCCGCCGCGGCGATCCTGCCGTACTCCCAGTTCCACGGCGCCGCCGAGGACTACCGCTACGACATCGAGCGGCTGTCCGCGTTCTATTCGGTGTCCTACGAGACCATCTGCCACCGGCTCTCCACGCTGCAGCGCCCCAATCTGCGCGGGGTGCCGTGGACCTTCGTGCGCATCGATCGCGCGGGCAACATGTCCAAACGCCAGTCCGCCACCAGCTTTCACTTCTCGGCGAGCGGCGGCACCTGCCCGTTGTGGAACGTCTACGAGACCTTCGGCTCGCCGGGCAAGATCCTCACCCAGATCACCGAGATGCCCGACGGCCGCGAGTACTTCTGGATCTCCCGCACCGTCGAACGCCGTGCCGCGCGATACGGCCAGTCCCCCAAGACCTTCGCGATCGGCATGGGCTGCGAGTTGCGGCACGCCGGACGGGTGATCTACTCCGACGGGCTGGAGATCGGCCCGCAGGCCCGGGTCACGCCGATCGGCGCGGGCTGCCGGGTGTGCGATCGCACCAACTGCGCGCAGCGGGCCTTCCCGCCGCTCGGCGCCGCTCTGGACATCGACGAGCACCGCAGCACCGTCTCGCCCTATCAGTCGCAGCCGGCCGCCCACTGACGCCGCGGCGGTGACGGCGGGACGATCAGGGGGCGCCACATGGTGATGGGGGCCACATTCGGCTACCGTCGGGTGCCATGAGCACTCCACGGGTGAGTCCGGGCCACTTCGCCGAACTCGGACCGATCAACTGGCTGGTGGTGCGGGCGATGTCGCTGGCCACCGGCACCGACAACGCGCACATCTTCGCCACCCTGGGCCGCAGCAAGGGGCTCTTCCGCGGCTGGCTGCACTTCTCGAGCCGGATGATGCCGTTCGGCGAGCTCTCCCGCCGGGAGACGGAGATGATCATCATCCGCGTCGCCCACCTGCGCGGCTGTGACTACGAACTCGACCATCACCGCCGGCTCGGCGCCAAGGCCGGCATCGACGGCGGTGAGTACGCCCGGATCCTGCAGGGTCCCGACGCCGGCTGGGGCGACCGTGAGCGCACCCTGCTGCTGGCCGCGGACGAGCTGGTCGGCACACGGGACATCTCCGACGACACCTGGCAGGCGCTGCGCCGCCATCTCACCGAACGCAAGGCGATCGCCTTCGTACTGCTGGTGGGCCAGTACGACATGCTCGCCACGGCGATCGGCACGCTGCGGGTGCAGCGCGACGATTTCTGAGCAGCGAAGAACCCATGTCCGACTTCGCCTCCCGGCTGATGCGCAGCGAGACCTTCTCCCGGGTCTACGGGCTCTGGCGGCCGCTGTTCACCCGCGGCTTCAGCCTGGGCGGCTCGTCCACCGTCGACGCCGACCGCGCGCTGCGCGCCTATCTGTCGCGGCCGGGCGAGCGCTTCGTCCTGGATGTGGCCTGCGGCCCGGGCAACTACGCCCACGATGCCGCCGCGGGCCTGACCGGCGACGGCCGCTATCTGGGTCTGGACTTCTCGCCGGCGATGCTCGACCGGGCCGCGCATCGGCACGACGATCCGCGGATCTCGTTCGTCTGCGGCGATGCGCACCGGCTGCCGCTGCCCGGCGAATCGGTGGACACCGCCACCTGCCTGGCGGCGCTCTACCTGATCCCCGATCCCCTGCCGGTGCTCGACGAGATGGTGCGGGTCCTGCGGCCCGGCGGTGAGCTCATCGTGTTCACCTCGGTGTCGGCGTCGGTGGCCCGCCTGCCCGGCGCCGGCGCGGTGGCCGGACTGTCCGGGCTGCGCATCTTCGGCCGCACCGAGATCACCGAGCGGCTCCACGCTCTGGGCATGGAGCAGGTGGAGCAGACCGTCACCGGCTTCGCGCAGTACGTGCTGGCCCGCAAGCCGCGTCGCTGAGACTGCGATCACCCGTTCCGGGCTGTCCACCCGCTCCCGGTAAGGCTAGGCTATTAACAGGAGATGAGTTCCTTTAAACAATAGGAGTCGGCCATGAGCCAGAACGGAACCCCGCACGACGGCCTCCCGCTCGCCGGACGCAAGGACGAGGACATGCCCGGCCACTGGCTGCTGGCCCGCATGGGCAAGCGCGTGCTGCGGCCCGGCGGTCTGGAGCTGACCACCGCGCTGCTGGCCGATGCCCGCCTGCCCGGGGCCGACGTCGTCGAACTCGCCCCCGGACTGGGCAAGACCGCCGCCGACATCCTGGCCGCCGGACCCCGGTCGTACGTGGGCGTCGAGGCGGACCCGGAGGCGGTCGCACTGACCCGCAAGGCCGTCGGCGCGCGCGGACGGCTCGTCGAGGCCGACGCCGCGCAGACCGGACTCGACGCGACCAGTGCCGACGTGGTGGTGGGCGAGGCCATGCTGACCATGCAGTCCGACCGCGGCAAGGACGCGATCATCGGCGAGGCCTTCCGCGTGCTGCGCCCCGGCGGCCGCTACGCGATCCACGAACTGGCCCTGCATCCCGACACCCTGAGCGACGAGCAGAAGACCGAGATCCGCAAGGCGCTGGCCCGCTCGATCAAGGTCAACGCCCGCCCGCTCACCGAAGCGGAGTGGCGCGGCGCACTGACCAAGGCCGGTTTCGAGGTGGAGCGGGTGCGCTTCGCCAAGATGGCCCTGCTCGAGCCGAAGCGCAATCTGGCCGACGAGGGCCTGCTGGGCACCCTGAAGATCGTGGGGAACGTGCTGCGCAACAGCGATGCGCGGGGACGTATCCTGAGTATGCGCAAGGTGTTCCGCACCTACCGCGACGAGCTGGCCGCCATCGAGGTCATCGCCCGTAAACCCGAAACCGCCGCCTGAAAGCCGTCCGTCATGATCGACAGCCCCGGTCGCCCGGTCTGGTCCTATCTGACCGGGCTCGCCGAGCCCAACACCGAGGAGACCGGTGACCGGCCCAAGGTGAAGGTGATCCATCGCGGCGAGACCGAGACGGTGATCCGGCTGGCCTTCCGGGCCGGGCAGGAGATGCCCGACCATCAGGCCGCGCACCCCATCGTGGTGCTCGGCCAGCAGGGCGACGTCGACTTCACCGTCGAGGGCGTGACCAATCCGCTCAGCCCGGGCACCGCCATCCGGGTCGATGCCCGGGTCAAGCACCACCTCCGCGCCCAGACCGACGGCACGCTGACACTGATCGTCGTCCATGGCAGGTAAGCAGCAGGACAGGGGACCGATGAGCACCTCCGCACCGCGCCAGCGCGACCGGGTCCGCACTCTGGTGGCCGAGGCCGCCGAGCCGATCGACGCCCAGGCCGTGGCCTCGGCGCTCGGCGTGCACGTGACGACCGCCCGATTCCACCTGAACAACCTGGTGAGCGAGGGGGCCGCCGAGACGGTGACGATGGCGCCCGAGGGCGTCGGCCGGCCGCGGGTGGGCTACCGCATGGTGGTGGCGCCGCCGATCGACGAGCTCTTCCTGATGCTGATCGCCCGGATCGGCGCCACCCCGGAGGTGCGCGAGCATCTGGCCGCCGAGGCCGGACGCGAGTGGGCGGCCCGGCACGCGGCCGAAGCCGTGACCATCGCCGAGGAGCCCGGGGTGCCCGACCCGGTGGTGGTGGTCGAGACCATCCTCACCCGGCTCGGCTTCCGGATCACCGACGTGATGAGCGCTTTCGGCCGGCACGAGATCCACCTGTGCGGCTGCCCGCTGCAGGAGATCAGCGACGAACTGCCCGAAGTGGCGCGCGGGGTGGTGCGCGGCATCGTCGAGCAGTCCCTGGCGGCCGCACTCCCGCTGCTCGGCACCGCGTACACCGTCACCGTCGCACCCGACACCGCGGCGGGCGACTGCGAACTGCAGCTCGGCCTGACCAAGGTCGCCGCCTCCTCACACTGACGCGGCAACCCAGATCACAGTTCTTAGGGTTGCCTGAGCTCATTTAGTGCAATATCTTTACTTTTATCCGTTTTCCTCTCCCTGGAGACCATCATGATCCGCCGCTTCCGACTTCTCGCCCTCACCCTGCTGACCGTGGCCGCGACCGCCGCCGGACTCACCTTCACCGCAGGTCAGGCCCAGGCACTGCCCGCCGACTTCACGGTCACCTCGGACAACCCGTCCGTGCAGGAGCTCGACGACATCGTCGAATTCCTGGTGGAGACCAACGCCTCCGACGAGGCCAAGGCCCGCAACCTCGAAGGCGGCATGGACGCGGTGATCGTTCCGAAGACCGTCTACAACCTGGGCCTGTTCCGCGCCCCGAAGGGCTGGAACAAGATCACTGAGATCAGCGCTCACGACGGCGACTCGATCCAGGCCCGGCTGCAGGCCGGTTCGTCGGGCCGCCCCACGGTCAACGTGACGGTCGAGTTCAAGAAGATCGGCAACTGGAAGCTGTCGAACAACTCCCTGTGCACCGGGGTGAAGACCGTCGGCCTGAACATCTACTGCAACGCCTGACGCACCTTGATCGAGATCGACGATCTGCGGGTCGACCTGGGCCGGCGCACCATCCTGCGCGAGGTGAACCTGACCGTCGCCCCCGGCGAGATCGTCTACCTCCTCGGTCGCAACGGGGCCGGCAAGTCCACTCTGTTGCGCAGCGTCTGCGGCATGGCGCCCCTTCGGAGCGGAGAGATCCGCATCGACGGGGCGCCGTTGCGCACCGCCCCCTCCCCCGCCCGCCGGATCGGCATGCACCTGGGTATCGACCCGGTCCATCCCGGCCACACCGGCCGCCGCCAGTTGCGCTGGCTGGCCGCCGGGGCCGGAGTGCCGCGCAGCCGGGTGGACGAGGCGATCGCGCTGACCGCCATCGGCGGGTACGCCGGCAAGCCGGTCGGCGGCTACTCCCTGGGCATGCGCCAGCGACTGGGCATTGCCGGCGCCCTGCTGCCCGACGCCCGGAACCTCGTCTTCGACGAGCCGCTCAACGGCCTCGACGCCGAGGGCATCATCTGGTTCCGCGGCCTGCTCGAGACCCTCGCCGCCGACGGCCGATCGGTGCTGCTGGCCTCACATCTGCTCTCCGAGGTCCAGCGCAGCGCCGACCGGGTGGTGGTGATCGACGACGCGACCGTCGTCGCCGACCGGCGCACCGCCGACGTCGTCGACCGCTACGGCGATCTGGAGACCGGATACCTGGCGCTGGCCGGCGCACGGGACGGGGCGGAGTGAGCGCGGCGACGGCGGCCGCCGGACAGGTGGCCCGCGGAGTGCGCGCCGAAGCGGTCCGCAGCAGCGGTCTGCGCGGGGTGCTGCTGCGCGGCGCCCTGCCGGCCGGTGTGCTGCTGCCGCTGCTGGTGACCTACGTGATCGCTTTCGCCTTCGAGCGGATCGCCCACTTCGACGGCAGCGACATCACCGTCACCGAGACCACCACCACCAACTCGGTGTTCTGGGTGCTGCAGTTCACCGTCGCAGTGGGCACCATCACCGCGGCCTTCGCACAGGCGTCGGCACTGCGCGGGCCGGGCCGCGACGTGGACCGGTACCTGTATCCGCGGAGCGGAACGTCGGCGCTGTCGCGCTGGATCTTCTACGGGCTGCTCTCCGCGGCCGTCAGCCTGGTGCTGGTGACCGTCATCATGGCCACTCTGGCTCCGGCCTTCCCCACCGTCTACGGGCAGGTGGATCTGACCTCGTCGGCCGGGGTGCGCTTCCTGATCACCACCCCGATTCTGGCGTTCTTCGCCTGCGGGCTGGGCGTGGGCGTGGCATCGGTGATCGGTCACCCGGCCGGCAGCGTCGCCTTTCTGCTGCTGTGGATCTTCCTGGTGGAGGATTCGATGTACCTGGTGCCCGACGGCACCAGGGTGCAGGCGTACATGCCCTTCCTCAACGGGATCTGGTCCACCGGCCAGGAGATCGTCATCACCCCGATGTGGGGTAAGGACGGTGCACTGGTCTACTTCGCGCTGGTCTCGACGGCCGCATTCCTGGTCGGCACCGGGGTTCTCGCACTGCGCCGGCGCCGGAGCTGAGCGCCGGTTCAGACCCGGCACGAATCGAGCGCAGTGCGCGCCGGAACGAGTGCCGGATGCGCCGGTCCGGTCGATACAGTTTCAGGCAGGATCATCGACCACAATCGAAGAAAGCAGACTGCACATGTGCACTCGGGTCATCTGGCCGGACGCCGGCGGCGCCGTCGTCGTCGGACGAAACATGGACTTCCATATGGAGTTGCGGACCAACCTGTGGAAGCTGCCGCGCGGAATCCAGCGCGACGACCGCGTGCACGGCGAGCTGAAGTGGACTGCCAAGTACGGCAGCGTGGTGGCCGGTGTCTACGACCTGCTCTCCGCCGACGGCATGAACGAGAAGGGCCTGGCCGGCCACATCCTGTGGCTGGCCGAATCGGAGTACGGCGAGCCGGATGCCTCACGGCCACAGCTGGCCATGTCGGTGTGGCTGCAGTACTACCTCGACAACTTCGCCACCGTCGCCGAGGCCGTGGACTGGACCAACGCGAACAATCCTCAGGTCGTGCCGATGACCGACCCGACCGGCGGCAGCCATCCGGCCATCCACCTCGCGCTCGACGACGCGACCGGCGATTCGGTGATCTTCGAGTACATCGACGGCGAGCTCAAGGTCTTCCACAGCCGCGAGTACCTGGTGATGACCAACTCCCCCACGTACGACCAGCAGATCGAGCTGGTCAAGCAGTTCGACGGGCTCGGCGGCGACGCCCCGCTCCCGGGCACCTGCAACGCCAAGGACCGCTTCGCCCGCGCCCTGTACTACGTCAACCATCAGGTGCCGCCGACCGGCCAGGTGCAGGCGCTCGCCGCGATGTTCAGCATCATCCGCAACGCCGCGCAGCCCTTCCGCACCCCCGAGCCGGGTAAGCCGGACGCCTCACAGACCCTGTGGCAGACCGTCTCCGACCTGACCAACCTGCGCTACGTCTTCGAGTCGACCACCCGTCCGAACACCGTCTGGGTGGACCTGAAGGACCTGGACTTCTCGGAGGGTTCGGGCGAGACCAAGCTCAACCTCATCAGCGGTCTCGAGGTGGAGAACGGACTCTCGGGCAATGTCACCAAGAAGTTCGGCAAGCACCACAAGTTCCACATCATCTCGATCGAGCAGGCCGATATCCTCGGCACCGCCGTCAGCAAGGCGATGGCCGCCGTCGACGCGGGCAAGAAGGCCCACGCCGGCGAGGAGAAGGTCCAGGACCTGGTCCGCGCGAAGTACCTGGAGCTGGTCGGCGCCGAATAACCCCGGCGGCGGCGACGCGCTCGGTCAGATCCGGCGGCATCCGGCCGGCGAATCGGCCAGCAGTGCGGCGCCGCCCTCCGGGATCAGCATGCCGTGCAGGACCACGTCGTGCAGATGATCCAGTTCGGCGCGTTCCCGCTCGCTGAGCGGATAGTCCTCCGGGTGCGCATAGACGTCCGCGAACGGGAGGATCCGGCAGTCGACCGTGTTGTTCTCGCGCGGTGCGTTGAGCAGGTACAGCGGCAGCATCCGCAGGTTCGCCAGGTAGGTGCGGGTGCCGTCGGCCGTTTCCTCCTGCACCACGTCGAAACGGACGGTGTAGGCCAGCTTCGAATTGCGGCTCTCCGGGTGGTAGCTCACCAGGTCGCCGAAGGCGTACACGATGAGCCCGTCGGGCCGGCCGTCGCGCACCACCCGCTGCATCGGCTGCGGGACATGCGGGTGGCTGCCCAGCACGGTGTCGATGCCCAGGTCGATCAGGGTGTTGGCGGCCTCGACCACGTTCTCACGCGGGTACATCTCCAGCTCCCGGCCCCACTGGCAGTAGGCGATCAGATAGTCCGCGCCCCGGGCCCGGGCCGCGGCGATCTGCCGGCGCACCAGTGTGTAGTCGGGGGCCGGCGCCGCGTCGTTGAAACGCACCTCGTCGACGAGGTACGGCTTGTCCGCGGGCGGGCGACGGCCGTTGAGATCCATGGTGAACGAGAGCAGACCGATCCTGATCCCGTTCACCTCGAGCACCACCGCGTCGTCCTGCTGCGCCTGGCTCGCAGCGGTTCCGGCATGCGCCGCGCCCGACCGGGCCAGGGTGCGCAGCGTCGACAGCACACCCTTCTCGCCCCAGTCCAGCGCGTGGTCGGTGGCGGTGGCGAAGAAGTCGATGCCGCCGCGCTCGACGAACCGGTGCAGCATCTCCGGCGAGGTGTTCAGCCGGGCCGCCGCACCGGCAGGCTGGGAGCGGCCGACGGGCAGCCCGGGCGCGACCGTCGACGACAGAGTCGCGCTGACGATGTCGGCGGTGCTGTAGAAGCCGCCGATCGAACCGAAGAGCCGCTCGGTGTTCTCCGGGGTGAGCGCGTCGACGGCCAGCAGATCGCCGGCCGCACTGATGCTCACCCGCCGGGTGGTGCCCGGTCCTTCCGGGAAGTCCAGGTCCTGGGTGCGGAAGAAGTCCTCGAGGCCCGACCCCGGCTCGGCGATCTCGAGCTGGTTGAACCGGTAGCGATAGAGCCACTTGAGTTTTTCGAGGCTGTCGGCGGTCGCGTCGTAGCGGCCGGTCTCGCGCTGAGGGACGTGGAACTCGTCGTACATGATGTACGCGGCCAGCAGGACCACCAGGCTGACCAGGTGGTCCTTGTAGATGCCCGGCAGTCCGCCGTGGTGGTCGACGTCGCGGAAGAGTCCGCCCGGCAGCTGGCGCGCGATGGCGGCGAACGGCCGCGGCCGGGCCGCCCGCGCATCGCCCCAGAGCGGCAGCACGATCTGCCGGTCGAGGAGCAGCGGAGTGAGCTGTGCCCACACCGCCGACGGCCCCACCTCGGCGATCCGGGCGAAGATCGCCTGGACGTGCTCGCGCTCCCCCGGACCGAAGGTCTCGGGCATCGCGAGTTCGCCGGTGGACGCCCGGCGCAGTCGCCGCGTCACCCGGTCTTCGTTGGTCTCGAGGTGCTCGGTGAGGCGGTCGATGATGTCCTGCACCACGACGATCGGATTGTCTGACACGGTCGTCCTTCCCACGTTTCCGCCGCCCGGAGATCCGTCCGGGCACACGAAGAACACTACGAAGGAAAACCGGCCCGATCGGGCCCGAAAAAGGCCTCTGAGCACGGACTTCAGTGCGATATCCACTCAGATCTGAACGGTCCGGAAACACCCGCCGCCGGTCGGTCTCACTTCCGCACAGAGGCAGGCAGGCCCGCATCTCACAAGTGCACTGGGAGAGCCCGCCGGCGGTGCCGGCGTGGGAGAGGACCGCCGGGCGGTGACCGCTCTGGACAGACCGTCTAGCGGTCCAGCGGCAGCCGGCTCAGCGCCACCCGGTGGATGTCCGGGCAGGCGATGAACGCCAGGATCGTGCGCAGCCGGCAGACCTCGTCGGACAGATCGATGCCGGCCACCGCGGAGATCCGATCGATCCGGGCGCGCATCGAGTTCGCGTGGATGCCCAGCGGCCGCGCCGCGGCCGCCACATTGGTCTGGTTCTTCAGGGCCGCGAGCGCAGTGGGCAGCAGATCGGTCCGGTTGTCCCGGTCGTAGCGCTCGAGGATCCGCAGCCGCGCCGCGAAGGACTCGGCGTGCGGCTTGAGCGCATCGACGGCCTGGATGAGCGCGAGCGCGTCCTCGACGTCGCCGGCCCGGGCCACCCGCACCTGACCGGCGTCGACCAGCGGCAGCCCGCCCAGCTTCACATTGAGCGCCCGCAGGACCAGCCCCGCCTCGGCGGCCGACCGGTGCAGCTCGCCCACCCCGTCGACGATCGGTCCCACACCGATCGGAAGATCCCTGCCGCCGTGACCGCTGCGCGAGAACCGGGTGCGCAGGCGGTCGGCGCAGGTCTGCGCCTGATCGTCGTCGTCGACGGGCAGCACGCCGAGGAAGACACCGTCGCTGACCACGTCGCGGACCTGCGGGAACTCCATCGAGACCGCGACCCGGAACCATTCGGCGTCGGGCACTCCCACGCCGGCGGCGATCACCAGATACCGCCGGTCGGGCCGCAGCCCGGCGATCGTCGCCGGGATCGCCGTCTCCGCGGTGCCCGAGAGCAGCGCCAGCAGCGCGCTCTCCCGCCGCACCACCACCTGCGCCGCGTCGCGGGCCAGCACCTCGGCGGGATCGGCCCGCCGCAGCGCCGTCCCCGGCATGCCGATGATCGCGGTCATCGCCCGGATCAGGATCTCCCCGGTGGCCCAGGTGGAGCGTCGCAGCAGCACCGGCCCCGACTCGGTGCGCAGTGTGCGCGGGGTGGACGGCTGCAGAATCAGCGCGGTGGCCTCGGCGCACTCGGCGCAGACCCGCTCAAGGCTCGCCGGGTCCTGTGTGGGCACGGTGACCAGAACCAGCCGGCCTCGGTAGTCGGTGACGGTGCCGGGCTGATGGAATTCGAAGCCCTCCACCGCACGGCCGAGCTCACCGGCACCGGCCGCCGGATCCAGCGGCGCCAGAATCCCTTCTGCGGCAGCCAGTATCGCGGTGAGTGTCAGCGGTTCCATCCCGGTGGATTCCGCTCCCATCGCAGTCACCGTCTCTCGCTAAGGCCCGACGCGAGAAGAGTATCGCTCACTTCTTGCACGATGTGCGCCGACGCCGCCGGAGCCGCCGGAGCTGCCGCTAGCATTCGGGCACGCGACCGATCGACCGAACAGGAATCCGAACTGTGCATGGTGACGCCCGTCCCGAGCCCGCGGCCACCGAGCCGGGCGGCTCGCAAGCGCTCGGCATGCTCGAACTCATCACCGCGGCCGGCAAGGCGCTCAACCGATGCTCCTATCCGGTTCCGCGGATCACCAAGGTCATCAACGAGATCTGCGATGCCTACGGCTACGAGATCACCACCGAGGTCTTCGCGACCTATGTGATCGCGGTCGACCGCAACGCCGGCCAGGTGGAGGTGGCCAACACCGGCGACACCTACCGCTTCGATCAGATCGCCGACACCGAGGATCTGATCCACCGGCTGCGGAATGCGGAGCTCGCGCCCGAGGACGGGGTCCGCGGGCTGCAGGCGATCGCCGATTCCGCCCCGCCCAACCGCCCGCTGGTGCGCATCATCGGCTACGTGCTGATGGCGCTGGGTTTCGCGCTGTGCTTCCGGATGAGCTGGGCAGCGTCGCTGACCGCGGTGCTGATCGCGGTGCCGGCGGCGGCGGTGCTGCTGTGGAGCAACCTGCAGGGCACCCTCGCCGCACTCATGCCGTTCCTCCTGACCTTCATCTCCGCCCTGGGCATCACCTTGTGGGCGGTGCACGGCGACATCGGGGATCCCGTCCGGCTGGCGGTCATCCCGGTGCTGGCGCTGATCCCCGGCGCCGCCCTCACCACCGCCATCATCGAGATCACCACCGCCGACATGATCGCCGGCTCCACCCGGCTCATCTATGCGCTGATGGTCCTGATGTCGATGGCCTTCGGACTGGCGCTGGCCATCGACCTCGTCGGCCTGAGCAACAACGATCTGCAGGACCTCACCCCCACCCAGGCGCCGGTGTGGGTGCTCTGGTTCGCCGCACCGGTCTTCGCCCTGGGGAACTCCCTGTACACGTGCACCCCGCTGCGGTTCTGGGGCTGGGTGGTCACTTTCGCATTCGGCACCTACAGCCTGAGCCTGGGCCTGCAGAAGGTGATGCTGCCGGCCTTCGCGGGCGGCATCGCCATCGGCGTCGCCCTGCTCGCCGCCTGGGTGGTCAACGCCTACGCGAAGGGCCACCCGAGCGTGCTGGTGATGTTCCTGCCCACCTTCTGGCTGCTGGTGCCCGGCTCGATGGGGTTCGTGGCGGTCAGCGGCGCCATCACCGAGGACCGTCAGCTCGACAGCCTCGGGAACAATGCGGCGCTGTCACTGATGAGCATCGCCATGTGCATGATGATCGCGAGCGTGCTCGCGCCGTACGTGGCCCGCCGCCGCAAGGCCCGCGCGGACTGAGAACCGCTGATCTGTGCCGAGTTCCGGTGCGGCTTTGCAGCCGACCCCACATATGCATAGGGCGACGTGTAAGCAGAGAACCATGACGACCATCATCCTGCAGAATGCGCGCCTGATCGACGGCACCGGAGCCGATCCGGTGACCGACGCCGTCCTGGTGATCGAGGACGACAAGATCACCTACGCGGGCGCCGCCGACGGTGCGCCGAAGGCCGCTGACGGGGCGGTGACCGTCGACGTCGGCGGCAACACCGTGACCCCGGGGTTCTTCGACTGCCACGTGCACCTGTCGCTGCCGGGCACCAAGGGCTCGCCGATCATGGACGCGATGGTCCCGCCGTCGTACCGCTACTTCGAACTCCTCGATCGACTGAAGGTGACGGTCGAGGCCGGCATCACCACCGTGCGTGACCTGATGGGCACCGACGTGGGCGTGCGCGACGCCGTCAAGCATTCCCTCATGCCGGGCCCGCGCCTGCTGGTCGCCGACAAGATGTTCTCCCAGACCGGCGGCCACGCCGACTTCCACATCCCGTCCCACATCAACGGCACCCCGCTGGTCGGCGGCCTGCTGGTCGATTCGGTCGACGAGGCCCGCCACCACGTGCGCGCGCTGCTGCGCGACGGCATCGACGTGGTCAAGGTGGCCTCCTCCGGCGGCGTCACCTCCCCGAGCGATGATCCGGACTGGCTCGGCGCCCGCACCGAGATCGTCGCCGCGCTGGTCGAGGAGGCGCAGAACTACGGCGGCCGCAAGGTCGCCGCGCACGCCATCGGTTACGCCGGCATCAAGGCCGCCGTGCAGGGCGGCGTGCATTCGATCGAGCACGGTTACGCCCTCGACGACGACCTGCGTCAGGAGATGGTCGGCCGCGGCCAGTACCTGGTGCCCACCCTGATCGAGACCCTCAAGCCCGACACCGCGACCCCGCAGGCCGTGGCCAAGTCCACCAAGTGGCACGCCCTGGCACACGAGTCGATCCAGGCTTCGGCCGAGGCCGGCATCAAGATCGCCGTCGGCACCGACGCAGGTCTGGTCCCCGATCACGGCGACACCCTCGGCGAGCTGGGCTGCCTGGTGAAGTTCGCGGGCATGACCCCGATGCAGGCCATCGTCGCCGGCACCAAGACCTCGGCCGAACTGTGCGGCGTCGACGAGACCCTGGGCACCCTCGAAGCCGGCAAGATCGCCGACGTCGTCGTGGTCAAGGGCGACCCGACCGCCGACATCGACTCGCTGAAGGATCACGACAACATCCTGCTGGTCCTCAAGGAGGGCAAGGCGATGGGTAACCGGGGTGGTTACGCTCTCTGAGCGTCGCCCGCTCCGCAGCCGGAGCCTCCTGCCCGGCTGGGTCACCGCACCCGATCCCGGACGGACCCGGCTGACCACGGCCCTCACCATCGCGAGCGCGGTGCTGATCAGCGCCCTGATCTCCTGGCTGCTCGTCAGCCGCGCCCATGTCGATCACGGTGCACTGGCCGTGGGTGCCTTCCTGCCGCTGCAGGCCGGCCTGAGCGTCAAGGATCCCCGGCCGCGTGACCGGCTGATCACCACCGCGCTGATGGCGGTGCCGCTGTTCACGGCTCTCACCGCCGCCGCTGCACTCACCCGGTGGCCGCTCGCCGAGGTCGTCGTCTTCGTGGCGATCGGCGGCCTGGCCACCTGGCTGCGCTCCCACGGGCACCGGGCCTCGGCGCTGGGCTCGGCACTCTTCTTCGGGTACTTCTACGGTCTGGTCCTGCGGCCGACGATGGCCGAGGTGCCCGGCCTGTACCTGGTGGTCGGCGGCGCGGTCGCCGCACTGCTCGCGACCCGCCTGGCCACCTTCCGGCGCCGGCCGGAGCGCCGGCTGCGCACCCTGCTCGAGCAGGTGCGGGCGACCTGCTCGACCCTCGTCCGCCTGGCCGCCGTGCGGCCGATCGAGCGTGAACTCGGGCAGCTCGACGAGCTGTGCCGGGCCGTGGACGAGTGGCAGGGCGACTTCTCCACCGAGCGGTACACCGGCTGCACGCCGACCGACCTGGCCGAGCGGGTGCTCGCCGCACGGCTGGACGTGGAGAGTCTGTGCACGGCGCTGCACGACCGGCCGCCCGGACCCGACGATCCGGCCGCCGCCTCGCTGGCCGGGCTGCAGACGGTCCTCGCACCCGGCACGTCGCCGGCACAGTGCGCCGACGCCGGCGATCGCGCCCGGACCCGGCTGGCCGCAGCCGATCCGGATCCGGCGGCATGGACCATCGCCTCGCTCGCCGACCGGGCGGCGCTCTCGCAGGCGCGGCTGCGCACAGTACGGCCGTCGGCCGGCCGGCCGCAGCCGGCACCGGCCGACGGCGCTCCGGTACCGCTCGAGACACGAACGAGAGCCCGCCCGCACTGGCCGCGGCTCCGCTGGGATGCCTCCGCCCGGATGACCCTGCAGGTGATGACGGCCACCGCCCTGGCCACCGGGATCGGCGCAGCGATCTCCGCGCACCGCTGGTACTGGGCGGTGCTGACCGCCTTCCTGGTGTTCGTCGGATCCACCACGCGCGGAGCGATTCTCACCCGCGCCTCCTACCGGGTCGCCGGCACCGCCACTGGGGTGGTGGTGGGTTCGGCGATCGCCCTGCTGCTCGACGGCGACGTGCCCTGGCTGATCGCCACGGCGGTGGTCGGCGTCTTCTGCATGCTCTACTTCGGCCCGGTCAAGTACTCGGCGCAGACCTTCTTCATCACCGTCGTGCTGGTCGCGCTGTACGGTCTGCTCGGGGTGCTCAACCGGCATGTGCTCGAGCTGCGCGTGGTCGAGACCGTCGCGGGCGCGGTGACCGGCGTCGTCTGCGCGTACGTGGTCTTCTCCACCAACTCCCGGTCCACCCTGAGCAGCGACGTCGACGAGTACTTCGCCGCCTTGGACGCGGTGCTCGCCCGGATCGGCGACGACGATGACGACGCTCTCCTGCAGTCGGTGCATCACCTCGATTCCGCGGCCGCCGGAGTGCACGGCACCCTGACAAGCCTGACGGTCTCGCTGATCGACGGACGACGGTCCCGCTACCGGGAGCTCAGCCGGCTCATGGACGAGGCCACCCGGCACGCCGAGCGGGTGGCCGACCACCGACTGACCGGTGCCGACGCCACGGATCCGTCCACGCTCGCACCGATCCTGGACCGGGTCCGCGCGCAGGCCGCCGTCACCCACGCCATTCTCTGTGGCGGCCCCACGCCGGCCCCGGTACCGCCTCCGCCGTCGTCCGGCGTGGCACGTTCCCGGGACGAGCTCGCGCTCGCCGCCCTAGACACCGCACTGCGCCACGCCGCCCGGCGCTGGGCGCCGGACACGTCGCCCACCGTGTGAGAGAGCTGTGGCCCGGATTCCGGCTAAGCCGGAACCCGGGCCACAGGTTCGTCCCGGTACTGCGACCGGGGCTAGCGATCCGCGGTCAGGACAGGATCTTCTTGAGCCACGGCGTGGAGTCGGGCATCGACGCGAGCACTGCGCTGGAGTGGTCGTCGTCCGGGTACACGTGCAGGGTGACCGGCTGGTTGTTCGCCTTCATCTGCGCGTACAGCGACAGCGCCGACGGAGCAGGGACGTCCACGTCGCGCAGCCCCTGGCCGAGGAAGATCGGCCGGTCGTAGCCCTTGTACGGGGTGGCCATGTACGTGTGCAACGCCTGGCTCAGCCCCGGGATGTCCATCAGCGGGCGGGTGAACCAGGTGTTCACGTGCTCGCCGGAGAGCTGCTTCTTGAAGATCGGGTAGCAGGTGGTCTGCGCCTGCTTGAGCCGCTGCTTGCCGCGGGCGTTCATCGTCGAGGTGATGTGCATGCCGGGCCGGGTGTTGTTGAAGCCGGCCAGGATGAAGGCGGTGTACGCGTTGAGCGAGCCGGGCAGCGCCACCGGCGGCACATTCGGGCCCAGCGCCTGGTACAGGTACTCCAGGTTCGCCGGGATTCCGGTGGCGACGACGCCGCGGTAGTCCAGACCGCTGCCGCGGCTGAACTGCGTCGCGTACCGCGCACCGTTGAGCGCGGCGGCCGCCCCCTGCGACTGGCCGATGATGGCCCAGCGCTTGGCCAGCGGCAGGTCCGCCTGCTGCGCCGCGACCACGATGTCGACGATCGAATGCGCGGCGGTGACGCCGTTGAGGTAGGCCATCAGGCCGGGGGTGCCCAGGCCCACGTAGTCGGAGGCGACCACGGCATAGCCCTGATTCAGCCAGTGCCCGAGGTACTCGTTGTCACGGGCGCTGCGCGGGAACGCCGACGGCGTGCAGTCGTCACCCATGCCGACGGTGCCGTGTGCCCAGGAGATCACCGGCCAGCCGCCCTTCGGCGCCTTCCCCTTGGGCAGGAAGATCGCGCCGGTGCTGGTCGCCATCCGGTTGTGCTGGTTCATCGAGGTGAAGTGCACGCGGTAGGCCGGGCCGGCCGCCGGGATGGTCAGCGACGCGGCGAGCGGCACCTTCCGCAGCAGCACGCCACCCTTGTTCGGGACCGGACCGGAGTAGCCGGTCACGTCCATGCCGGACCAGTTCGGCACACCCACCGAGACGTCGTCGTCGGCCCGCGCAGCGGGAGCGGTCAGGAACGAGGCCGCCAGCAGCGGCAGCACGCAGAGCGCCACCAGAGGACGCAGTCGGGGAGGAATCTTCATTCCGGTGACCTTAGGCAGTGCGGGGCCCGTCCCGGACCGGTCACCGCGGCGCTGTCGCAAAACGCCGGAGATCCGGCAGGCGATGCCGGTGCCCGGGTCAGCTCGCGGCCCGCGCCAGGTACTCGTCGAGCAGAACGTCGAACGCCCGGGCCGCCGGATTCTTGTTGTCACCGCGGACGGCCAGGGCCACGGGCAGCTGCACCGGCCGACCCGCCAGCTCGGCGATCTCGACGCCGGGGACGGCGAAGGCCCGCGCCCGCCCCACCGGGATCGGTGCGATGCCCACCCCGGCGGCCACCGCCCGCAGGGTCAACTCGTAGTCCGGTTCGAGTTGGCGCACCCGCGGCCGGGCGGACGGCCAGACGGCGCCGACGATGAGGTCGTAGAGGCCGGGCGCGTTCTCCCTGGGCCACAACACCACCGGCTCGTCGGCGAGCTGATCCGGATCGATCGGCTGCCCATCGGCGAGGCGATGGCCGGCGGGCAGCGCGATCACCAGGCGTTCACTGTCGACGGCCCGGATGCTCACCCTGTCGTCGAAGAGCGGCGGCCGCACCACGGCCACGTCCACGGCGCACTGCGCGATCAGATCGACGTTCACCGCGGTGCACCGGCGCTGCTCCTGAATCGTCACGTCCGGGTACCGTTCCCGGAAGGCGTCGAAGACCTCCTCGACGGCGCCGCCGGCCCACGACCGGGTCAGCGCCACCCGCAGGACGGCACCGCTGCCGACGTCGGCCGCCCGGATCCGCTGCACCGCCCGATCGGCGGTGCCGAGCAGATGCTGGGCCTCGGTCACGGCCACCTCGCCGGCCGGGGTCAGACTGATCCGCGGGCCGTGCCGCTCGACCAGCGTGACGCCGAGTTCGCGTTCGAGCACTTTGATCTGCTGGCTGAGGGCAGACTGGGCGATGTACAGCGAGGCGGCCGCGCGGGTGAAGTTCATGTACTTGGCCAAGGCCACCAGGTACGCCGCCCGCTGAAGATTCACACCGGAAATTATAGGCAGTCCGGGTGATCAGCGTTCTGGGATTATAAGTGCCGGCGATGATCCGGTCGGCAATCTGTGTTGGAAGCCCCCGCGACCCGGACGGCACCCTGGACATGGATCCCGAAGCGATGCGCACCGCCGGCATCCGCCGGGCCATCCGGTCGTTCACCTGGGGGGTAACACCGGAGGCACCGTCGGTCGATCGCCGGATCCGCTCGGGTGCCCGGAACTCCGGGCACCCGAGCCCTGCACTCACGGCCGGGGGACGGCAGAGCGCCCCGCCGGATCGGCGGGCGCTCTGTCGTGGCTTCCGGGGTGAACGGCTACAGGTTGATCATGTGGCCGATCGCGCCGTGGAAGGTCTCCTGCAGTGCCTCACTCATCGTCGGGTGGGTGTGCACGTTGCGGGCCAGTTCACGGGCCGTGAGATCCCACTTCTGCGCCAGGGTCAGCTCGGGAAGCATCTCGGACACGTTGTCGCCCACCAGATGTCCGCCGAGCAGTTCCTCGGTCTCGCTGTCGGTGATCAGCTTGACGAAGCCCTCGGTGGCGGCCAGGCCCTGCGCCTTGCCGTTCGCCGAGAACGGGAACTTGCTGACGGTCACCGCGTAGCCCTCGGACTTGGCCTGCTCCTCGGTGAGACCGAACGAGGCCACCTGAGGCTGACAGAAGGTGGCCCGCGGCATCATCCGGTAGTCCCCGAGCGTCATGGTCTCGGCACCGGAGATGGTCTCGGCGGCCACCACGCCCTGCGCCTCGGCCACATGCGCCAGCTGCAGCTTGGCGGTCACATCGCCGATCGCGTAAATGCCCGGAACCGAGGTGCGCATGTGATCGTCGATCGCGATGGCGCCGCGGTCGGTGAGCGCCACCCCGGTCGTCTCCAATCCGAAGCCCTCCACCCGCGGCGCGAAGCCCACGGACATCAGCACCTTGTCGACGGTCAGGCTGCCCTCGGCGCCCTTGTCGTCCTTGTAGCTCACCACCACGTCGCCGCCGCGGTCGGTGACGCTCTGCACCGCGGTGCCGGTGAGGATCTTCACGCCGAGCTTCTTGTACGCCTTGGCGATCTCCTTGGAGACGTCGGCGTCCTCGTTCGGCAGCACCCGCGGCATGAACTCGACGATGGTCACGTCCACGCCGTAGTTCGCCAGCACATAGCCGAACTCCATGCCGATGGCACCGGCGCCGACGATCACGATGGATCCGGGAAGGTCGCGCGAGAGGATCTGGCTCTCGTAGGTCACGACGTTCTCGGACAGTTCCACGCCGGGCAGCAGGCGCACGGTCGAGCCGGTGTCGATGATGACGTTGTCGAAGGTGACGGTGCGGTCACCCACCGCGATCGTCTTCGCGTCGGTGAAGACGCCGTAGCCGTCGATCTCGGTGATGCCGTTCTTCTTCATCAAGAAGTGCACACCCTTGACGATGCCGTCGGAGACCTTGCGGCTGCGGTCGAAGGCGGCCCCGAAGTCGAAGCTGACCTCACCGGACATTCCGAAGGTCGCGGCTTGATGGTTGAAGATGTGCGCCAGCTCCGCATTGCGCAACAGAGCCTTGGACGGGATACAGCCGACGTTCAGACAGACACCTCCCCACCATTTCTCCTCGATGACGGCGGTCTTCTTGCCGAGTTGGGCTGACCGGATCGCGGCCACATACCCACCTGGACCAGCTCCCAGGACAACTGTGTCGAAGTGTTCAGTCACGCGATCCAGCCTATCCCTGACGCCGCACCGTCGCAGTCGAGCCGTCAGGCGGGCGCGTGGACTTCGTCACCATCAGGTTTCAAACACTGAATGAAACAGTGTTTGAATATGTGCTTGAATGGCTCCGTGACCACCACCGAGAACCCCACGACGCGCAGCCGGCTGATCGACGCCGCCGAGGAGCTGCTGCTGACCCGGCGCTACGACGCCGTCTCGGTGCGCGGCATCTGCGCTCGCGCCGGCGCCAATGTGTCGGCGGTGCACTACCACTTCGGCTCCAAGGAGAACCTGGTCGCCGCCCTCCTCGAGGAGCGCCTGGCACCGTTGTGGGCGCATCCCATCGACGGCGTGCTCAGCGGCCCCTACGACGTCGCCGATCTGGTCAACGCCATCTGGGCACCGATGCGCGAGCTGCAGCACGACCGGGCCGGCGCCCTGCGACTCTCGCTGCTCGCCCGGTTCGTGCTGGCCCGGCCGGACACCGCGTGGAGCACCCGCTGGTTCCAGCTCGACTCCTGGGCCGGAGCGCTGACCGAGTCGGTTCCCGGCCTCTCGCTCGACCAGGCCCGGCGCCGCTGGCAGCTGGCCTTCACGCTGCTGCTGAGCCGGCTCGCCGAGCCGGGGCCGATGACCCCCGAAAGCGCCGAATCCCTTCGCCGTTTCCTCGTCGCCGGTCTGGGTGACCCCCTCACCGGCTGACGTCCCCACCGGCCGGCGCCGCCACCGGTCCGACCATTCCACCGACCCCGAAAGGCAGAGATGACCAGCCCCTTCTCGCCCGCCGCCCTCGGTCCGCTGACCCTGCGGAACCGGCTGATCAAATGCGCCACCTTCGAGGGCATGACCCCCGAGGCGCTGGTGACCGACGAGCTGATCGAGTTCCACCGCGAGCACGCCGCCGGCGGAGTCGCCGTCAGCACCCTGGCCTACTGCGCGATCTCACCGGAGGGCCGCACCGATCGCCACCAGATCTGGATGCGGCCCGAGGCCGTGCCCGGACTGCGCCGGCTGACCGATGCCGTCCACGCCGAGGGCGCGCTGGCCGCCGCCCAGCTCGGCCATGCCGGCGCCGTCGCCAACTCGGTCTCCAACCGGGCCGCCGCGCTCGGCCCGGGACGGATCCCCGCCCCGATGGGCATGTCCCTCACCCACAAGCTGGCGCAGGACGAGATCCCCGCTCTGCGTGCGAAGTTCGCCGACGCCGCCCGGCTGGCCGTCGACTCCGGCTTCGACGCCCTCGAGGTGCACTGCGGACACAACTATCTGATCAGCTCGTTCCTCTCACCGTTGCTCAACCATCGCCGGGACGGCTACGGCGGGAGCCTGGCCAACCGGGCCCGGCTGGCCCGCGAGGTGATCGAGACCGTCCGCGAGGCGGTCGGCGACCGGGTGGCCGTGTGGGCCAAACTCAATCTGTACGACGGCGTGGGCACCCCCGGGCCCGGACACAGCTCCCGGCTGAGCGGATTCAACGTCGACGAGGCCTGCGCCGTGGCGCAGTTGCTCGAGTCCGACGGCCACCTCGATGCGATCGAACCGACCGCCGGCAGCTCACTGCTCAATCCGATGTACCTGTTCCACGGGCGTGCCCCGCGCAAGGCCTTCGCCAACGCCTTCCACGGCGCGATGAAGGCGGGGCTGCAGGTGGCCGGCCCGATCTTCCTCAAGCACTACCCCTATACCGACGCCTATCTTCTGCCGCTGGCCCGCGAACTGCGCAAGGCCGTGGATCTGCCACTGATCCTGCTCGGCGGCATCACCGATCGCGCCTCGATGGATCTGGCACTGGACGAGGGTTTCGACTTCATGGCGATGGGCCGGGCGCTGCTGCGCGAGCCCGACCTTCCGCTGCGCATCGAGGCCGATCCGTCGACGGAATCGTTGTGCACGCACTGCAACCTGTGCATGCCGACGATCTACTCGAGCACCCGCTGCCCGATCCGGACCGGAGAGGCCACCGCTCCCGGCTGGTGACCCCTCCGGCCCGCCCCCGATCTTGACTTTCAATCCATTCGCGTATTGGATACAGAGTTGCATCAGCGCGTGTGAGTAGCATTACACCACGTATGCGCAGCCGGCCGACGCCACATCGGGCCGGGCACACGCACCGCAGCCAATGGGACGGGGATCCATCTATGCGCGAGTTCGCAGCGTTGCGCCGAATCGTCACGGCCGCACTGGCCGTCACCACCTCGGCCGCCCTCATCGTCACCGCATCGCCGACGACGGCCGGTGCCGCACCGCATCGGGCCGTGCACGCCGGCGGCGGCGTCGGCCAGGCCTACATCACCGACGTCGCCCCGGGCACCGCGCTCACCCTGCGCAGCGCCGGCGGCTCGGTCGCCGGCACCGGCGTGGCCGACCGGCTGGGCTCGCTCATCGTCCGGGACCTCGCCCCGGGCACCTACCGCTGGTCCGGCCGCGGGGTGCCCGAGCGCAGCGTGCGGGTCACCGGCGCCGACTCGCCGCCGCCCGACGCCGCCCTCTACCGGCAGACCCTGCACGAGGGGCTGAACTACATCCGGATGCGCGACGGCATCACGCTCGCCGCCACTGTCCGGCTGCCCTACGGCAAGACCCTGGCCGACGGACCGTTCCCGACCGTCGTCGAGTACTCCGGTTACCAGAACGCCGCCCCCAACGACCTGATCGTCGGCGCCGCCGGCGAGAAGCTCGGGGCCGGCGATCCGGAGGCGCCCGACAGCTCGGTGATCGTCGGCGCCACCCTCGCACCGCAGATGCTCGGCTTCGCCACGGTGAGCGTGCAGATGCGCGGCAGCGGCTGCAGCGGAGGCGATTTCGGGCTCTTCGATCAGACCGCGGCCTTCGACGGCTACGACGCCGTCGAGACGATCGCCCGCCAGGGCTGGGTCAAGGGCGGCAAGGTCGGCATGGTCGGCATCTCGTTCTCGGGCATCTCGCAGATGTACACCGCCGGCACCCGTCCCCCGCATCTCGCGGCGATCGCCCCGATGAGCACCACCGACGACCTATACTCCACCGGGCTGCCCGGCGGCATGTACAACAAGGGCTTCGCCGACTCGTGGCTGCGCGAGCGGGTGGAGCAGGCCCGCCCCGGAGCCAAGAGCACCCAACCGTGGGTGGCCGACCGGATCGCCAAGGGCGACAAGGCGTGCAAGAACAATCAGAAGCTGCGCCTGCAGACGCAGGACGTCTTCAAACTGATCGACGACAATCCGCTCCGCTCGGCCGAGGTGTACCGGCAGCGGTCCATCCCGGACTGGACGGAGAAGATCGACGTCCCGGTGTTCCTGGTGGGCGCCGCACAGGACGAGCAGACCGGGCCGTCCTGGGTCAATCTGATCAAGCACCTCGACCACAATCCGAACGTGTGGGTCAACATCGTGAACGGCCATCACTTCGATTCGCTCGCCCCGCAGGTGCTCTCCCGGTGGGCCGAGTTCCTGCAGATCTTCGTCGCCGATCGGGTGCCCACCACCGGTGCGGTGATGCAGCCGCTGGGCACCGTGCTCTACCCGGTGGCCACCGGAGCCCCGGGTCAGGTCATTCCGTCCGTGCGCTTCTCCGACGCACCCGACCGGAAGGCCGCCGAGGTCCGCTTCAAGAAGAGCACCCCGCGGGTGTGGGCGCTGTTCGACAACGGCAACGGCGCGGCCGGCCCCGGCGGCCTGTCCTCGCCCTGGCAGCGCTCCTTCGGCTCCTGGCCCGGTAAGGCCGGTGCCGAACGCCTGTACCTGGGCGAGCACGGCACGCTGAGCAGCAGTGCGGGCACCGGTGAGGTCTCGCTCCGGCCCAACCCGAGCACCCGTCCGCTCAACACCTTCGCCGAGGCGTCCACCGACACCGCGGCGGTGTGGACCGCCGACCCGGACTACGACTGGCGGCAGGCTCCCGGCCGCAGCGGACTGGGCTTCATCAGCTCGCCGCTGCGCTCGGACAAGGTGCTGCTCGGCAACGGCTCGGTGACCCTGCAGGTGGCCAGCACCGCCGACGTCACGGATCTGCAGGTCACGCTGAGCGAAGTGGCCCCGGACGGCAAGGAGAACTCGGTCGGCACCGGCTTCCTGCGCTCGAGCTTCCGCGGCGACGGCACCGCCCCGGACTTCACCGCAGACCGGCCGCTCGGCTCGGGCTTCAACCAGATCACCATCCCGATCGACCCGGTGATGCACGCCTTCCGCGCAGGCTCCCGGATCCGGCTGACCGTCACCGCCCCCGGCGGCGACCTGCCGGCCTGGCAGTTCCGCACCCTGCAGACGCACGGCTCGGTGGTCGACACCATCGATCTGAGCCGCTCGTTCATCACCCTGCCGACCGTGGCGCACCAGGCGCCCGGCGACCGGCCCGGCTGCGGGGTGCTGCGCGGCGAGCAGTGCCGCGGCTACCGTCCGGCGGTCAACGGCGGTTAGGGCTCAGCGGCCGCCGCCCGCGCGGCGGCCGCACCGCCGGCCGGGACGAGCCGGTCCCGCCACGGTCCCGTCAGAACGAACCCGGTCCCGTCAGGCAGAACCCACAGTGCGCCACAGGAATTCGTAGGCGAGTGCGGATTTGAAGGCGGCCTGGGCGTTGTCGGCGGCACCGCCGTGTCCGCCCTCGATGTTCTCGTAGTACTCCACCGGGTGGCCGTACTCCTCGAGCCGTGCGACGAACTTGCGGGCATGGCCGGGGTGGACCCGGTCGTCGCGGGTGGAGGTGGTCATCAGCAGCGCGGGATAGGGTCCGTCGCGGCGGATCCGCTGATACGGCGAGTACTCGCCGATGAACTCCCACTCGGCGGGGTCGTCCGGGTCGCCGTACTCGGCCATCCAGGAGGCGCCGGCCAGCAGCAGGTGGTACCGCCGCATGTCCAGCAGCGGCACCTGGCACACCAGTGCCCCGAAGAGTTCCGGGTAGCTCGTGTACATCACACCCATCAGCAGTCCGCCGTTCGAACCGCCCTGCGCGGCCAGCCGTTCCGGTGTGGTGAGGCCGCGGGCCACCAGATCCCGGGCCACCGCCGCGAAGTCCTCGTAGACCAGATGCCGGCCGGCCTTGACCGCCTGGGTATGCCAGGTGGGGCCGTATTCGCCGCCGCCGCGGATGTTGGCGATCACGTAGATCCCGCCGCGCGCGATCCAGCTCGATCCGGCGATCGCCAGATAGCCGGGCGTCATGGAGTTCTCGAAGCCGCCGTAGCCGTAGAGCAGCGTCGGCCCCTGCGTCACGTCCTCGCGCCGCACCACGAAGTACGGCACGGGCGTGCCGTCGTCGGAGGCCACGAAGAACTGCTCCACCGTCACCCCATCGGCGTCGAAGAAGGCCGGTGACTGCTTGATCGCGGCCACCGCATCGGTGGCGTCACCGCGCAGCAGGGTCGGCGGCCGGGTGAACGAGCTTGCGCTGAGCCAGATCTCGTCGTCGCGGTCGGGGTCGGTGTCGAGTACGGTGACCGTCGCCAGCTCCGGGAGCCCGTCGAGTGCGGCGGGCTGCCAGTCCCCGACGGTCAGCACCCGCACCTCGGTGGCCACATCGCGCAGGGTCACCAGGATCAGCCGGCTCCGGGTGAACGAATAGCTCTCCAGACTGGTGTGCGCGTCGGGAGCGAAGAGCACCGTGTGCTCACGACCGCCGGCCAGGTAGTCCTCGTAGCCGAAGACCAGCAGGGTTCCGGCCGGATAGGTGTGCCCGCCGACCGTCCACGGTGAACGCGGCAGCACCAGCAGGTGCTCGCGGAAGACCGCGGAGTGGGCGTCGGTGGGGACGTCGATCCGGATCTGCCCGGCGCCGCCGTCCGTGTCCGGCCGCAGCTCGTAGTCCACGGAGTTGTAGAAGTCGGTGGCCCGGGTGAGGAAGTGCCGCTCGAATCCCGGGGTGTGATCGTAGGCTGCACCCACCGCCACATCGCTCACCTCACCGGCGAAGACCGTGGGCGCCGCCTGCAGATCGGTGCCGCGCGCCCAGCGTCGCACGGTGCGGGGATAGCCCGAGGAGGTGAGCGAGGGCAGCCCGTCCGGTGCGGTCCCGAAGTCGGTGCCCACGTACACGGTGTCCCGGTCGATCCAGGCGATGTCGGTCTTCGCCTCCGGCAGCAGGAAGCCGCCGTCGGCCTCGGTGACCCAACGTCGCTGCGCCAGATCGAATTCCCGCACCACCACCGCGTCGGCACCGCCCCGCGACAGGCAGACCAGCGCGCGGTCGTAGTCGGGATAGACCATCGACACCGACGACCACACCCAGTTCTCGTCCTCCTCGGCGGCCAGCGCGTCGACGTCGATCAGCACCTCCCAGCCGGGGTCGTCGGAGCGGTACTCCTCGAGGGTGGTCCTGCGCCAGATGCCCTTGGGGTGCCGGGCATCGCGCCAGAAGTTGTAGAGCAGGTCCCCGCGCCGGCGCACATAGGGGATCTTCTCGTCGGTGTCGAGCACGTCCAGTGCGCTCGCCTCAAGGGCGACGAACCGGTCGCCGCCGGTCAGGTCGGCGACGGTCGGTTCGTTGTGGCGGCGCACCCAGTCCAGGGCGCGCTCACCGGTGACGTCTTCAAGCCAGAGATAGGGGTCGTCGGTCTGCACCCGACCACGGTATCGTTCCCGGCCGCGCGGTGTCGGCGGCGCAGGTCACCAGCCCGGCGACCGGGCCCCGCCGACCGACCGGAGCACCAGCCCCAGAACCACCACCGCCGCCCCGACACAGGCCACCACGATCGACAGGGTGGTCAGCGAATCCACGATGTGCGAGACCACCGCCCGGACGGTCTGCTGGGCGCTCAGATCCGTGTCGGCGGCACCGTCGTCGGCGACGTGCTTGAGATAGATCGACAACAGCCAGCCGGCACCACCGGCGAGGATGCCGCCCACCCCGAGCCAGGCCAGCACGGTGCCGCGCCGGCGTCCCAGGATCAGCGCCGCCAGCGAGCCGATCGCGGCGACCGCCACCGCGATCCAGGACACTGCGGTGACCGCGGTCCCGGTGTCCTCCATGGAGCCGGCCGTCAGCCGGTTCTGGTCCACCGGGACGGTGATCTCCCGGTCCACCGACGGGTGACCGGGCACCTGCCCGATCACCCGGTTGACCATCGGGGTGATGTTCAGGTTCATCACGTGGCGGCTCTCGTCCGGCTCCGGCGCGGTGAACAGCCAGTCGTGCTGCTGAGCGGCCACGTCGGCGAAGTCGTCGACGAATCCGGGACCGGCCGTGTACTGCTTGGCGAGCGGCTCCACCACCACGGCCGTCAGCGGGATGTCGGTGGCATCGCCCACCTCGACGACGATCTGCCGGGCGAAGTAGTCCCGCACCGTGGGCAGTTCCGCGGCCTCGCGCGCCGACGCCACGAAGCCGTCCTTGTCGACCAGCTTCTGCGTGGTCCAGACGCCGGGCACGGCCAGGATCATGCCGACCATCGCCAGCACGGTGAACAGACCGGTGAGAAAGCTACGCACGCTACGAGGCTACCGAGTCGCCGCCGCAGCGGCGGCGGGCCGCCCGGCGATCACTCACCGATGGTGTCGCGGGCCCGGCTGACGATCAGCGGGTCCGGGTCACCGACCAGCGCATGGTCCTTGCCGTCGTACTCGTGCAGGCTCAGCACGTGCCGCATGGCGTTGATCCGGGCACGCTTCTTGTCGTTGCTCTTGACCACGGTCCACGGCGCCCAGTCGGTGTCGGTGCGGGCGAACATGTTCTCCTTGGCCGACGAGTACGCGTCCCAGCGGTCGAGGGAGGCCAGATCCATCGGCGAGAGCTTCCACTGCCGCACCGGATCGATCTGCCGGATGGCGAACCGGGTGCGCTGCTCGAGCGGGGTCACCGAGAACCAGAACTTCACCAGATGGATGCCGTCGTCGACGAGCATCTTCTCGAAGGCCGGAGCCTGCTCGAGGAACTGCTGGTACTGCTCGGGCGTGCAGAAGCTCATCACCCGCTCCACTCCGGCGCGGTTGTACCAGGAGCGGTCGAAGAAGACCATCTCGCCGGCGGCCGGCAGGTGCTGGACGTACCGCTGGAAGTACCACTCGGTGGCCTCCCGCTCGGTGGGCTTCTCCAGCGCGACGGTGCGTGCGCCGCGCGGATTGAGATGCTCGTTGAAGCGCTTGATGGTGCCGCCCTTGCCGGCGGCGTCCCGGCCCTCGAAGACCAGCAGGTGCCGGATGCCGTTCTGCTTGGACCACTTCTGCAGCTTGAGCAGCTCCACCTGCAGGCGGCGCTTGACCACCTCGTATTCGCGGCGGCTCATCCGTTCCTCGTACGGGTAGTCCTCGCGCCAGGTGTCGACCACATTGCGTTGCGGCAGGGTCAGCAGCACCGGATCGTCGTCATCGTCGTCGACCACGACGAAGCCGTCCGTGTCGTGCAGATCGACGAGCGTCTGCAGGGCCTCGCGGCCGGAGACCCGCGAGAAATCCGGACCGACCTTCAGGTCTTCTCGAGTCAGATAATCATCCACGCACCTAGCGTATCCTGCGACGATGCCTGTCTGCCGGGTAAGGCTCACCACAGTTCGCACGATCATGTGAACAGCCGATGGCCGACGCGGGAACCGGCCGGGAACACCGCTGAGCACGACGGCGCCCGGGGCGCGATCCGCCGGATGCGGACCGCGCCCCGGGCGCGATGGTCGGTGGTTGCGGGTCAGGCCTTCGCGCGGCGCTCGGCCTCGGCCGTCAGCCCCTTCTTGGCGGTCTCGGCGGCGGCCTTCTGACCGCGCTTGACGATCAGCCCGGGCAGCTTGATCTTCAGATCGATGGCCAGGTCCATCCGCACGTGCGTCTTGTCGTCGGACACCGCGGCGAGGGTGTACTGGCCGTGCTGGCTCGACAGCTGGCCCGAAGAGACCAGATCCCAGGTGCAGGTGGTGTCGGTCCAGGTGTAGGCCAGTTCCTGGGTGTCGTTGATGCCGGCCAGACCCACCGAGACCTCGGCGTGGTCGGGGGTGCCGTCCTCGTGTGTACTCAGGACCTTCGCCGACTTGTGCGCGCTGGACCAGTCCGGCAGCGCGTCGATGTCCTTGAGAACGTCCATCACGACGGACAGCGGTGCATTGATGTCGAATTCCGTGCTTACCTCAACAGCCATGTGAGTAAACTACCGCGCCGCTGTTCTCAGCCGACGAGGAATCGGTCACGCAGCTGCTGCTGCGCCGCGGAGTCGAGCTGCAGACCCTTCTCGAAGTAACCGGCCATTCCGCCGAACTGCTTGTCGACCTCGGTGAACGCCGCGTCGAGGTAATCCGCACGCACCCCCAGGACCGGTTTGAGGACCGCGGAGTTGCCGCCGGCCGCGTCGAGGGCCTCGAAGAGGTGGTCGAAGCTCGGCAGCAGGCGGTCGTTGGTGAGCAGATAATCGTGGTAGACCTCGTCGCGCCCCACCCCCATCAGCGTCAGGAATGATGCTGCGGCCCAACCGGTCCGGTCCTTGCCGGTGGTGCAGTGAAACAGTGCCGGCTCCTGATCGGCACCGAGCAGTCCCCGGTAGAAGCGCCGATAGGCGGTGAGCGCACTGGGCATCGCGATCATGTCGCGGTAGGTGCCGACGATCAGTGAGACCGGGTCGAAGTCCTTGCCGCCGTACTGTTTCTCCATCTCCAGGATCACCTTGGGATCCGACAGCACCTTGTCGAGGTTGCCGGGAATGGCGGTCTGGTCGTCGGCGAGGACGTCGAGCGCCACATCAGCGGCTCCCGGCAGCGACGGATCGGGGCTGGCGCTGCGCTCGGCCTGCGAACGCAGGTCGTAGACGGTGCGCAGACCCAGCGGTTCGAGGACGGCCACGTCGCCGCCGATGGTGCGGAAGTCGGTGGAGCGGTAGAGGACCGACGACCGGACGGTCCGGCCGTCGGCGGTGGACCACCCGCCGAGGTCCCGCAGGTTGGGCAGAAGTGCGATCGGGCTGGGCGAACCCGGGGCCGGGTGCTGAGTGCTCATACCTCGATCCTGGCAGAGTCTCTCCCTCCCCGGGGCTCTCCACCCGGGCCGATTCGTGCCGGATCTCCGGCGCGCGATGCATTCCGGGTCCCGGCGTGAGCCGGGACCCGGAATGTGCAGACGCTCCGAGTGTGCCTCCGCGTCAGCGGCGGGTCACCGTGAGCACGGTGAGCTTGCCGTTCTGGTGCTGAGAGGCGTACACGGTACCGGTCCGCTCGTCGACGGCCACGGTGTGCGGCGCGCCCTTGACCGGGACGGTGGCGATCACCTTACGGCTGGCGGTGTCGATCACCGTGATGGTCTTCTTCTGCAGGTTCGAGGTGTAGAGCAGGCCACGCTGCGAGTCGATGGCCACCTTGGCCGGGGTGGTCTTGGTGTCGATGGTGCCGACGATGCGCAGGCTGTCCGGATCGATGATGGTCACCTTGCCGGTGTCGAAGCTGGCCGCCCACACCAGGCCGGTCGCATGATCGACCTTGGGCCGGGAGTTGGACGGGGTGGCGATCTTCTTGATCACCTTGTCGGTGCGGGTGTCGACGACGGTCAGATAGTTGACCTTCTTGTCGTTGTAGTCTGCGTTGCCCACGTACAGACGGTGCCGCGAGTCGTCGACGTCGAGGAAGCTCGGCATGAAGATGTTCTTGATGCTGCCGACCTGCTTCCCGGTCACCGTGTTGACCACGGCGACGGAGTTGTCGGCGTTCAGTGCGACGTAGGCCCGGCCGGCGTCGGTCACCGCCACACCCATCGGATGCGCGAGCGGCAGCGAGATCAGATTCGCCGCACTGGTGGTCTTGGCCTTCATGTCGACGACGGTGATGCCGTTGGCGTGCGAGTTGGAGGTGATCACCTTGCCGTGCACGGTGTCGAGGCCGATGCCGTCGGGCACCTGCGGGGTGGGCACCACCGGGACGTTGCCGAAGGGCATGACGCCCCACGGCTGGCCCGAGAAGTCGATCGAGCGCACCGGTCGCTTGGACGCGGTGTTCACCACGCTCACCTTGGGGGTGATCTCGTGCAGTTTGAGGGTGACGTCGGTGCCGCCCTTGGTCATCATCACGAAGTCGCTGTCGGTGACGAAGACCGAGTTGCGGCTCGGGTCGACGGCCAGTTCACCGCCGCTGGCGACCCCGGCGGGCACCGACGAGGTGGCGAAGGACCAGCCGCCGCCGACCGTGTCGGCGTGCGCCGTCGCCGGGACCGCGACAGCGCCGATCATCAGAGATCCGGCGAAGACGGTCCCGGCGAGGCGGGCGGTGAGAGAGCGGGCGCGAATCGTCATGCGGGCAGATTACGCCCGCTTAGGATCTCCTAACAAGAATCCGTCAGGAGCGAGTGACCGAGAGCACGGTGAGCTTAGAGCTCTGGAACTCGGTCGCGTACACGCGGCCGGTCTTCTCGTCCACGGCCACCGTGTGCATGCTGCTCTTGGTGGGCACCGTGGCGAGTACCGCGTCGGTGTTCAGATCGATGATGCTGATCGACTTCTTGAACAGGTTGGCGGTGTAGGCCAGCTGGCGGGTGGAGTCCACCGCGATCTTCACCGGGGTGGAGCCGGTCTCGATGGTGTCGATCACGGCCAGCGAATCGGGATCGATCACGGCCACCTCACCGGTGTCGAAGCTGCCGGCGTAGATCTTCCCGGTCGCCCGGTCCACGGTGGGCCGGCTGTTGGACTTGGTCGGGATCTTCTTGATCACCGTGTTGGTGCGGGTGTCCACGACGGCGACGAAGTTGTTCTTCTTGGCCTTGGTGTCGGCGTTGCCCACGTAGAGGCGGTGCCGGGCCGGGTCGACGTCGAGCAGCGAGGGCTTGAAGATGCCCCCGATCCGCGCGACCTCACGGCGGGTGGCGGTGTCGATCACGGCGACGGCGTTCTCGTCGTGCACGGCGATGTACGCCCGGCCGGCCGGACCGTCGACGGTCACGCCCATGGTGTGCGCCAGCGACTTCGACGACTTGACCATGTCGCGGTCGGTGGCCTTGGCCGCGTTCATCGAGACCACGGTGGCGGCGTTGTTGTGCGCGTTGGTGGTCACCACGCGGCCGTGCGTGGTGTCCAGGGCGATCCCCACCGGCACCTGCTGCATCGGCACCGAGGCGACGCCGCCGTACACCGGCAGCTGGGTGAGCGGCAGACCCGAGTAGTCGATCTCGCGCAGCACCTTGCGGCTGTCGGCATCGATCACCGAGACCGCGGGGGTGAGCAGGTGCGGGTTCGGGCCCACCTGGCCGGTCTTCGGGTCCTTGTGGTTGTAGTCGTCGCCGTCGGAGACGAAGATCTTCCGGCGCGAGGTGTCGACGGCCAGCTCGGCGCCTTCGGCGACGCCGGCGTCGATCGACGACAGCCGGTACTTCACGGCGGGTGCGGCCTGCGCCGGGGCGGCGTCGATCAGCGGAACGGTCAGAAGCAGGCTCGCGGCCACGGGCACGGCGGCCCGGCGGAGTGCACGCAAAGAGGTCATAGCTGGTAACCGTAGCAAATCAGTGGAGGCTAACCTAAGTGGGAATTCTCACTCCTGAGCGTCGAGCACGATCGACACCAGTTCGTCGACCGTCTCCGCCTGAGCCAGTTCCTCGAAGTCGAGCCCCTGCGCACCGCCGGCCCGCCATTTGTCGAGCAGCGCCATCAACGACAGCGAGTCGATTCCGGTGTCCGCCAAGGGAATCGATCCCGTGATCGCCGAGACGTCCAGACCGAGTTTGGCCGCCAGGTCGGCCCGGACCCGCTCTCCCGGGCCGGCATCGGCCGCCGGCTCCGGCTGCGCCGTGGGCGCCGCGGCGCCATCGCCGGAGTCCGGTGCGGATCCATCCCGCTGCGCGTTCTTGCTCACCTTGCCGACCGCGGTGGTCGGGAACTCGTCCACCACCTCGATCTGATCCGGGATCTTGAACTGAGCCAGCCCCTGCTCCCGCAGGTGACCGCGGATCGCGAAGGCATCCGGCAGCGGCTCGTCCCGGGTCTCCGAGGGGATCAGATAGGCCACGATCCGCTCGCCCAGCCGGTCGTCGGCCACTCCGACCACCGACACGTCCCGCACCCCGGGCAGCGCCAGCAGCAGGTTCTCGATCTCCTCCGGCGAGATCTTCTCGCCGGCCCGATTGATCTGATCCTTGTCCCGGCCCACCACGGTGAGATAGCCGCGCGCGTCGCGCACCGCGAGGTCACCGGTGATGTAGAAGCCGTCGTCGGTGAACGAGTCGGCAGTCCGTGCTGCGTCGGCCGCCGAAGTGGCGCTCGTCCCGTGCCAGTAGCTGCGGATCGTGTACGGGCCGCGCGTCTGCAGACTGCCCGCCTCACCGTCGGGCAGCACCCGGCCCTCACGATCGACGATGCGGATCTCGTCGTCGGGACTGATCGGGCGCCCCTGGGTGGCGACGATGGTCTCGAGATCGTCGTCGAGCCGGGTGTAGTTCACCAGCCCCTCCGCCATCCCGAAGACCTGCTGCAGGGTCGCCCCGAGCGCCTGCGGCACCCGCTCGGCGAGCGAGCGCGACAGCTTGGCGCCGCCGACACCCACCACCTGCAGCGAGGACAGGTCGTAGCGGGTGCGCGCGCTGCTGTCGATCCAAGCGGCCAGCAGCGGCGGCACCACCGACAGATGCGTGATGCCGTGCTGGGCCACGGCGGCGAAGACCGAGTCCGGGTCCGGGCCGCCGATCATCACGATCGGGCTGCCCGCGTGGACGGCTCCTAGGACGCCGGGCGAGCTCATGGTGAAGTTGTGCGAGACCGGCAGCACCACGCCGAACACCGAATCGTCGGTCAGGCCGCAGATGGCGGCGCTCTCCCGAACCGAGTACAGATAGTCGTCGTGGCTGCGCGGAATCAGTTTGGGTGCACCGGTGGTGCCGCCGGAGAGCTGCAGAAAGGCCAGTTCCTCAGGACCGGAGCTGCGGCCGGTCGACGCCGAGCCGTCGCCCCGGAAGCCGTCGAGACCGGGCAGGACACCGGTGGAACCGTCGCCGACCGGGACCACCGCGACACCCACGCCCGGATGTTCGGCGGAGAGCTCGGCCACCACGCCGAGGTGGTTCTGACCGCCGATCCGGTCGGCGGTGACATAGCCGACCGCCTCCGAGCGGGTCAGCAGGTCGTCGATCTCGGATCGGCCGTGCGAGGCGAGCGCGAACACCGGCACCAGCCCGGCGTCGTAGAGCCCGAAGATCACCTCGAGGTATTCGCTGACATTGGGCAGGTGCACCACCACCCGCTGCCCCGGCTCCCAGCCGGCCGCGGCGAAGCCGTGCGCGAGGGCCCGCGACCCGGCGAGCAGGTCGGCGTAACTCAGACTGCGGCGGTCGTCGATCACCGCGACGCGCTCGGGATGCCGTTGCGCCGACTGTTCGAGCAGCGCGGTATGCGTCTGCCCGATCCAGTACCCCTGCTGCCGATACCGTTGTGCGAAGTCTGCGGGAAAGAGAGCCACGGACCGAGCTTATAGTATGGGTACCCTAAGTTTGCTTCCCGTCCCCTTCGGACCACTGCGTCGGCGTTCGCCCGGCGCCGAGAAGAAAGCAGTGTGAAAGACCTCGATGTCTGCCCCGTCACCTGCCCTCACCGGGCTCTCCGCCACCCAGCTCGCCCTCTGGTTCGGACAGCAGCAGACACCCGGTTCCCCGGTGTATCAGTGCGCCGAACGCATCGACGTCCACGGCGACTTCGACGTGGCGGTCTTCGCCCCGGTCCTGGCCCACTGCCTGTCGCAGATTCCGGCTCTCAACGCCCGGTACGTGTCCGGGGCCGAGGGGCCCGAGCGTCTGGCCGATCAGCGTGAACACCGGCTGCGGGTGGTCGACGCCCGCGGCGAGGGCGATCCGGAGCAGCGCTGCCGCACCCTCACCGCCGAGCTGATGGCCGCCGCCCCCACCGGCGAGATCTCCGGTCCGCTGCTCAGTGATCAGGTCCTGGTCCGGATCGCCGACGACCACCACGTCTGGGTGCAGCGCATCCATCACATCGCCGTCGACGGCTACTCCTTCGCAGCGCTGCTCCGGTGGATCGCCGCCTGCTACACCGCCCGGCTGGCCGGCACGGACCTGCCCGAGCCCCCGTTCGCCGAGCCCTCACCGGCCGCCGGCGAGACCGGCGACGACGCCGGCTTCTGGCGGGACTACTGCGCCGGCGAACCCGAACCGCCGAGCCTGACCACCGCCGGTCATGCCGTCGGCGTGCGGCGTGCGCACCGCGCCGTCCGGCAGCTGCCGGCCCGCACCCTGCCCGAGGGACGCGGCTGGGCCGAGACCGCGATGGCCGCCGCCGCCCTCTACACCGCGGCCCTGTCGGCCGAACGCGAGGTGGCGCTGGGCATGCCGTGGGCCAACCGCGCACTCGGCCGGCGCCCGACCATCGAGCCGGCCGTCAACATCCTGCCGCTCCGGATCACCGTGGCGCCCACCGACACCGTGCACACCCTGATCGACGCGGTCGATGCCGAGATCCGGCAGGTGCGACCGCACAGCGGCTACCGCGCCGAACTGGTGCGCCGCGAGGTGGGCGCGGTGGGCAACGACAACGCGCTCTACGGCCCGGTGGTGAACATCAAGTTCTTCACCCCGGAGCTGACTCTGGGTGACGCCGGCGGACACATCACCAACATCGCGATGGGCCCGGTGGACGACATCACCTTCACCGCCTCGCCGCAGCCCGACGGCGGTCTGGTGCTCGAAGTGGAGGGCAACCCCGACCGCTACTCCAGTTCCGTCACCGATCAGCATGCACGGCAATTGATCTCGCTGATCGACGCCCTGGCGACGGTCGATCCGCAGACCCGGCTCGGCAGCCTGCCGATCGTCGACGACGCGGCCGCCCGCGCCCAGATCGAGGAGTTCAACCACACGGCGGCACCGCTGCCCGCGACCACGCTCACCGCACTGCTGGCCGAATCGGCACTGCGCCACGCCGAGCGGCCCGCCCTCTCGTGGACCGGCCGGACGCTGACCTACACCGAACTGTTCCGCGCCGTCGAGTCGCTCGCCCAGGTGCTGCGCGGGCTCGGCGCCGGTCCCGACGCGGTGGTCGCGCTGCGGCTCGACCGGTCCCCGGAGACCGTCGTCGCCATCCTCGCGACCATCATGGCCGGCGCTGCCTATCTGCCGATCGACCCGGAGCTCCCGGACGAGCGGATCGCCTCGATCATCGACGACGCCCGTCCGGTAGCCGAACTCACTCCCGGCGGCGACGGGGCCGAGAACCCCTGGCGCTGGGAGGATCTGGCACTGGAGGTGACTCCCCGCTTCACCCGCGAACCGGCCGTCGGCGCGTCACCGGCACCGCACGACGGCGCGTACATCATCTTCACCTCCGGATCGACCGGCAAGCCGAAGGGCGTGCTGATCGAACACCTCGCGATCGTCAACCGGCTGCGGTGGATGGACGAGACCTTCCACCTCGCCCCCGACGACATCGTCATGCAGAAGACGCCGTACTCGTTCGACGTCTCGGTGTGGGAGTTCTTCTGGCCGATGCTCACCGGCGCACAGCTCTCGCTGGCCTCACCCGGTGCGCACCGGGACACCGCGCGGCTGGTCCGGGAGGTCGTCGATCAGCGGATCACGGTGTGCCACTTCGTGCCGTCGGCGCTCGCCGCCTTCCTCACCGAGCCGCAGGCCCGGGCGATCACCGGCCTGCGGCTGGTCGTCTGCTCGGGTGAGGCTCTGCAGCCGGAGACGCTCCGCACGGCCGAGGAGATCTTGGGCCGCGGCGTGGTGGCGAACCTGTACGGCCCCACCGAGGCCGCCGTCGACATCACCTGGTGGCGCCCGGATGCACAGTGGGACGGGCAGTCGGTGCCGATCGGTCTGCCGGTCAGCAACAGCGCCGTCTATGTTCTCGACGATGCCCTGCGCCCGCAGGCACCGGGCAATGCCGGCGAACTGTATCTGGCCGGGGTGCAGCTGGCCCGCGGCTACCTGCGCCGGCCCGGGCTCACCGCCACCCGGTTCGTCGCCGATCCGTTCACCCCCGGACAGCGCATGTACGCCACCGGCGATCTGGCCCGCCGGCGCGCCGACGGGAACATCGACTACATCGGCCGGGTCGACGACCAGGTGAAGATCCGCGGCCGTCGCATCGAGCTCGGCGAGATCGCCTCGCAGTTGTCGGCCGCCCCCGACGTCGACCGGGCCGTGGTGGTGGTGCGCGGCGACGGCACCTCGGCGATGCTCGTCGGCTACGCCGTGCCGGAGGACGGAAAGACCCTCGATGCCGCCGCCCTGCGCAGTCATCTCGCGCAGACGCTGGCGAGCTACATGGTGCCCGACGCCGTCGAGATCCTCGACGCCCTGCCGATGACCCGCAACGGCAAACTCGACCGCAAGCGGCTGCCCGAGCCGGTCCTGGGCGCCCGGGAGATCATCGCCCCGGCGTCACCGCTGGAGATGACGCTCACCGAGGTCTTCGCCGAGATCCTCGGCCGCGACGAGGTCTCGTCCACCGACAGCTTCTTCGACCTGGGCGGCAACTCGCTCTCGGCCACCCGGCTCGCCGCCCGGGCCGGCGAGGTTTCCGGCCGCGAGGTGGCCGTCTCCGATGTCTTCGCCGCACCGTCGGTGGCCGCACTGGCCGCCCGGCTCTCCGGTGACGACTCGGTGGACCCGTTCGGCCGCCTGCTCACCCTGCGCACGGGCGACCCGGACAGCACCGACGCCCCGCTGTTCTGCGTCCATCCCGCCGGCGGACTGGGCTGGTGCTACTCCGGCCTGCTCGCACCGCTGCGCCCCGGCGCCGCCGTGTACGCGCTGCAGGCCGACGGCCTGCACGGAGAAGCCTTGCCGCAGAGCCTGTCCGAGGTGGCCGACCGCTATCTGGCGGCGATCGACGAGGTGGCGCCGGACGGCCCGATCCGCCTGCTCGGCTGGTCGGTGGGCGGTGTGATCGCCCACGAGATGGCCGCCGCGGCATCCGCCCGCGGCCGCACGGTCGAGCGGCTGTGCCTGCTCGACGCCTACCCGAGCGAGCTGTGGGCGGACCAGCCCGCCCCGTCGGACGCGGAGGTGCGCCGGGCGTTTCTGATCATGGCCGGGATCGACGACGTTCCGCTCGACTCGGATGAGGAACTGCTCGCCGCGCTGCGCGGTGCGCACACGGCATTCGGTGGCCTGGCCCCGCAGCAGGTGCGGGCCATCGCCGGCATCGTCGCCCACTTCGCGACCCTGATGCGCACCCATCGCAGCTCCGTGTACCCCGGGGATGCGCTGCTGTTCCGCGCGGCCCGCGACAGCCAGGACTTCCTGAAGCCACAGGCCTGGGAACCGCTCCTGGGCGGCGGCCTCACCCGCATCGACCTGGACACCAACCACCCGGGCATGGTCCGGGCCGAGAATCTGGCCCGGATCGCACAGCGGATCGACGGAACGGACTCGTGAGCAGCGCCGGCGATCCCGCGGAGCTGACCGCACAGCAGGTACGGGACCTGTTGTGCGGCGGCCGGCCCGTCGACCAGGACCTGCTCATCGATGCCCTCGATCGGCTCGGCACCCCGCTGATCACCGCCGATCCCGAACACCCCGGGAACCGGCGGCTGCTCTTCGCCTGGATCGAGGAACCCGGCGAGGAGCCGCTGGCCGGGGTCTACCTGTGGGCCAATCGCCTCACCGACAAGCACCGGATGGCCCGCGGCGAACTGCATCGCGTGCCCGGCACCCGGATCTGGTGCGTGGAGCTGACCGAACCGGCCGGGGTGATGTCCGGCTACCGGATGTACCCCTACCGCCCGGGCGATCCGGCCCTGACCGAGGACGGCCTGCAGTACACCCGCGAGCTGGTCCGCGACGCGGTGGTCGATCCGCACAACCGGCTCGCCGCCGGCGGTTCGCCGTTCGGCTCGGTGCTGCACGGTGACGACGCACCGGACATGACGCTCTGGCACTCGGCCGGCGAGCCCGACGAACGCACCGTCTCGGCGACGACGATCGACGTCGACGGCCGGCAGGTGCCGTGCCGGCTGAGCATGCCCGCCGTCGACGGTCCGCCGCCGGCGCTGCTGGTGGTCTACGACTCCGAGAAGTGGCTGGGCCGCTACCGCCTGGATCGCGTGCTCGACGCGGCGTACCGCAGCGGGCGGAGCCGCCGCCGCTATGCGATCGCCGGGATCGACTCGCCGTCCCGCCCGCCGGAGCGGCTCGCACTGCTGGGCGGGAACCCGCACCTGGCCGATGCCGTCGCCGAGCAGCTGATCCCGGCCGCACGCGCCGCACTCGGCGGCGCACCCGAGCAGGTGATCGCCGTGGGCCAGTCGCTCGGCGGTATCGCCGCACTCACCCTCGCCGCGAGACGGCCCGGGCTGATCGACGAGGTGCTGGTCTATTCACCGTCGGTGTGGTGGCGGCCCGGCCTGACCGGTCGCGCCGCCGACGTGGGACAGCGCGAGGAGTGGGTGCACGACCTGCTGCGCGGCCAGGACGAACCGTCCTTCCGGATCCGGCTCGCGGTGGGCGACTACGAGGGACCGCTCATCGAGCGCGTACTCGACCTCGCCGACACCGCCCGCGAGGTGGGGCATCCGGTGCAGCTGGACCGCTACTCCGGCGGCCACGACGACTATTCCTGGGCCGCAGTGCTTTCCACACATCTGGACTGATCGGTCCGGTCGCCGATCAGATGTCGTCGAACGAGCCGCCGCGTCCCTTGCCCGCGGCGAATCGTCCGGCACCGGCCACTCCGTTCTCCTGGAGCGAGGTCAGGCCGATGGTGAATTCGCGTGCCATGGCGGTCGTCTCGTCGTCACCCCACTGCTCCCGGGCCGAGCGACGGTCTCCGCGCAGGCACACTTGCGGCATGCGCGCGATGTCGTGTGCCAGCGCAACCGCGGCGGTCCGGCAGGTCCCCGACGGCACCACCCGGTTCACCAGTCCGAAGTCCAGCGCCTCGGCGGCGTCCACCGGCCGGCCGGTGAGGATGAGATCCATTGCGCGACTGTGGCCGATCAGCCTCGGCAGACGCACCGTTCCGCCGTCGATCAGCGGCACTCCCCACCGTCGGCAGTAGACACCGAGGGTCGCGTCCTCGTCCACCACCCGCAGATCGCACCACAGCGCCAGTTCGAGCCCGCCGGCCACGGCGTTGCCGTTGATCGCGGCGATCACCGGCTTGTCGAGCTTCATCCGGGTCGGCCCCATCGGACCGTCCCCGGCCGGGTCGAGGCTGTTGCCACGGTCGGTGCCGACGGCCTTCAGGTCGGCACCGGCACAGAACGACGGACCGTCGCCCGCCAGTACCGCGACGGCCGCATCCGACTCGGCGAAGGACCCGAAGGCATCGGCGAGTTCGGCCGCCATCGGACCGTCGACCGCATTGTGCCGCTCCGGCCTGGTCATGATGACCAGGAAGACCTCGCCGTCGCGTTCGATCCGGACGCTGTCCATCACCGCTCACCCCACAACGGCTCGCGCAGTGCGCGCCGCAGCACCTTGCCGACCGCCGACTTGGGGATCGCCTCGATGAAGTGGACCTGCTTGGGCGCCTTGTGGGCGGCGATCCGGCCGCGCACGAAATCGATCAGTTCGTCCTCGCCCGCGTCGGCTCCGGGTTTGAGGGTGACGAAGGCCGTCACGGCCTCCACCCACTTGTCGTCGGGTGCACCGACCACGGCGCATTCCGCGACCGCCGGATGCGCCGAGAGCGCATCCTCGACCTCGCGCGGGTACACGTTGTAGCCGCCGCTGATGATCATGTCGCTGGTCCGGTCGACCAGGTGCAGGTATCCGCGCTCGTCGAAGCGAGCGAGATCGCGGGTCCGGATCCAGCCGTCGGCGGTGATCGTCGCGGCGTTCAGTTCGTCCGCACCGTAATAGCCCGCCATCTGGAACGGTGCGCGCACCGTGATCTCCCCGATCTGTCCGGTGGGCACCGCGTTCCCGTCGTCGTCGATCAGTTTCAGGTCGACGTCCGTGGACGGTAGTCCACACGCGCCCCACAGTGATCGGTCGCCGTGGTCGGTCTCGTCGAGCGAGGCGATCACGAGCGGCGCCTCGGTCTGTCCGTAGTACTGCGCCATGATCGGGCCGAAGACCTGAAGGGACCGCTCGAGCACCGGTCTGGGCATGGGACTCGCACCGTAGATGACCTTGCGCAACGAGGTCAGGTCGGTCGTCTCCAATGCCCCGCTGTTCAAGAGCATCGCGAACATCGTCGGGACGAGGTTGATCTCGGTCACCCGGTAGCGCTCGATCGCGGCGGTGAAAGCCGACGGCTCGAACCCCGGAAGGACCGCCGAGGCGCCGCCGCGCACCCAGTACGGCAGCACGAAGGTGCCGCTCGCGTGGATGAGCGAGGCCGCGTGCAGCATGACCGAGTCTCGTTGCGGGTCCAGGAGGTTCGCCAGGATGTTGGTGCAGATGGCGCCGTAGGAGCCCTGAGTGTGGACCACGGCTTTGAGCGTTCCGGTGGTGCCCGAGGTGTACAGCATCAGCGTCGGATCGTCCGGCGACAGCTCCACCGCCGGTTCGCCGACAGGTTCGCGGGCGGGGGCCAGAAGGTCGTCGACGCCACCGCGTGCGGTGCCGAGTCCGTACACCGCGATTCCCGGATTCCGCTCGGCCAGCTCACCGGCCCGATCGATCAGCGAATCGTCGGCCACGAGCACCGAGGCCGCCGATCCCTCGACCATGGCGGCATGCTCGTCGAGAGAGAGTCGTGCGTTCAGCGGCACCCTCACCAGGCCGGTCTTGATCGCAGCGAACTCCATCGGAATCGAGTTCAGCCCGTTGTTCACCAGCAGTGCGACGTGCGCACCCTTGCCGACGCCTGCCTGCAGCAGCCGGTGGGCGATCAGATTCGCCCGCTCGTTCACCTCCCGGAAGGTGAGCACGTCGTCGCCGACGTAGACGGCCGGCCGGTCGGCATAGGCCGCCGCACCCCGCCGGATATGAGTCGCCGCCATTGCCATCTCGATCAGTCCTCCATCAGCTCGGCTCGCAGATAAACAGATCAAATGGTCTGTTTTGATCTGACAGAATGCTCGCATGCCCGTCGAGCCCCGTCAAGAGCGTGCCGTGCGCACCCGGGAGAAGATCCTCACCGGGGCGGTCGACGTCCTGGTGAGCCACGGCTACGCGGGATTCACCATGGCGCGCGTCCAGGAGGCGGCCGGCGTCACCCGCGGTGCCCTCACCCACCACTTCGGGTCGATGCGCGAGCTGGCCGTGGCCGCCATCGATCACATCGCCGAGCAGCAGGCCGGCGAGATCCGCTCGGTGAGCGGTTCCGGGGCCACCCTCGCCGACGTCACCGAGGCGATTCACGAGGTGACCCGCCGGGCGACCTTCGTGGCCGGCCTCGAGCTGTGGCTGGCGGCCCGGACCGACACCGAACTCCGCGCGGCACTGCAGCCGGGCGCCCACCGGTTGATGGAGCAGCTCCGGTCGATCCTCGAGCCGGTCGTCGGCGACCTGGACGACGAGTCCTTCGAGATCTTCCTCGACGGCCTGCTCAGCCTGCTGCGCGGGCTGGCGATCGGTGCGGTTCTGCGCGACCGCCCACAGCGCGAGCATGCGATCCTGAACGCCTGGTTGAGCAGCTATCTCACGGTCTGACGGGGCGCAGGCCAGGCGTTCTTTGAGAACGTCGCGGAACGCTGCGGACCCGGATTCGGCCGAACGATCGACGCGCTCGGCGGGGCCGACCGCCGGCGGCGGTAGTCTCACCGTGCCACGATCGACTGCGCCGAGGAGCTGCCCATGACCGCCGGATTCGAACCCGCGATCCTCACCTCGCCGTCGGGGCCGACGCACGGTCCGGCGGCATCGGTGCTCGCCCTGGGCGCACCCGGCGCGCTGACCGCCCAGGTCTTCTGGAACTCCCCGGAGCGGCCCGGTGCGGCGCCCGGCGTCGTGGACGCCACCGTCGACGAACGGCTGGCCGCCACCCGCCGCTGGCAGATCACCAGCGCCGAGTCCTGGCTGCACGTCACCGACCGGTTCATCCGCGGCGAACACATCCGCAGCAGACCGGCCGAGACCGCCCTGGACGTCCGGGATGCGGTGCTCGAGGAGAACGGGGCCGCCTACCTGTCCGTCGGCGACTGGATCGACGCGGTGGACGAACAGGGCCGCCGCGCAGGCTGGGACGAAGCACGCACCGCACTGGTCCTGCGACTCGCGGTCAAGGCCTTCCACGCCGAACAGCAACTGGCCGAGGACGGACTGCTGCCGGCCGGGCGCCGGGTGGTCACCATGTTCGCCTACGATCTGGCGCACGCCGCCTACCTCATCCACGCCGGCGCCCGGCTCGGCTACTCCGATCCGCAGACCGTGCAGCAGATGCACCAGGCGCTGGCCCACAACGCCTCCGCCGTCTACACGTCGTGGCAGGACTACGCCGCCGCGTACGTGCTCGGACACTCGCTGCTCGAGGGCGGCTATCCCAGCGACGAGGTCTACCGGTCGGCCGCGGCCACCGCGAAGCTGCTGCTCTCGAGTCCGCTCAGTCCGTGGACCAACATCGGATTCCCGGGCCGGGGCTGACCGTGTCCGACGCGCACGAGCACGATCTCGCGGTCCGCGCCGCGCCGGAGCCGACCGTGTCTCCGGAGCTCGCCGCACTGGCCCGCGGGTCGATCCGAACCGATCCCGACGGGCCGCTCTACGATTCGCTGGCGCAGGCGCTCGCGCTGGACGCACCGGGCTCCGTCGACGCCGGGGTGGAGTGGAACTCCCCTGTGCTGCACGGAGTCTCCAGTTACGAGCTGCGGGTCGCACTGTCGAAGAACCTGCAGATCAACAGTGCCGGCGACTGGGCCGGGCACCTCGGGACAACGCTGACCGGCGATCATGCCGGCGACCTGGAGACCGTTCTGCAGTTCCGCGCCGAACTGGTCCGCCGAGACGGCCGGGAGGTCGGGCGCGCCCAGTGGGTCGAGGCGATGCATCACTGGGCCGAGGCGAGCGGGATGGACCCGCAGGCACATCGCGCGATGGATGAGATCAGCGGCGCCGTCGTCGCCGTCGAGGACCGTCTCCGGTCGGCCGGACTGCTCGCCGGCACCGAGACCGTCCGGACCGCGGCCGGCGTCCAGGCGGCCGATGCGATCACGGTGGTCCGCTGGGGTGCACAGTCCGGCTACGCCGACCGCCCCGCGATCGTTCAGGGGCTGCTGGCCGTCCGGGACCTGGCGGGCCGGCACTTCGTCTCCTGGCGCGAGTTCGCAGCCTCTCAGCTGGCCGGCCGCGCCCTGTTCACCGCACCCGAGCAACGGGACCGGTGCGTCGACGAGCTGCTGCCCGCCGTCGCCACCCTGCTGCTGGTGCCGGAAAGCCCGTGGCGAAACCTCGAATTCCCGATAGTCACCGATTTCACCGAGCTGAACGCAGGACTGTGGTCCGGCGATCCCGACGATATGGAGCCCTGACCGTGGGACTGTTCACCAAGCGCACGAAAGCGTCCGGCGAGCCGGGATACGAGGCCAGCACGGCCGAGGAGATCGACATGCTGATGCGGGTCGGTTTCGACGACATCGAGATCCCCTTCGATCCGGACGGCTACTTCTACGGCCCGGTGGCACAGGGGCTCGCGATCGCCGCACCGATGGTCTACAGCAATGCCGCGCAGTGGAACTCGCCCACAGACGTGGGTGCACTGACCGAGCCGGCGCTCTGGGAGGGGCTCACCGACACCTGGGGTATCCCCGACGCCGAACGGTGGCTCGAGGTGGTCGGCCGGCTGGTCGACTGCACCTACGGCGACTGGATCGCCGATCACGCCACCGTCGTGCGGACCCGGACCAAACAGCGGCTCGACGTTCCGGTGCTCGACGATGCGCGCTGGGCGCAGGCGCTGGCCGAGGAGGCTCAGCGGGTGGAGGCGAAGCCGGAGTATCTGACCGATCTGCAGAACCGGATTCCGGAGATCCGGAAGGCCGAGCAGATTCTGCGCGATGCCCGGCTGCTCGGCGCCGACGAGGAGGTGCAGGCGCTCGGCGGCTACGACCTGGTGCGCGCAGGCAGCGTGGTCCGCTGGGGTGCGGCGGTCGGCTGGGGCGAGCCCGAGCTGGTGCTCCGGGTAGCCCTGGCCTCCCGCGATGTGGCAGCGCAGCTGTACACCTCGTGGCGCGATTACGGGCTGGGCATGGCCGCCGGCAAGCTGGTCACCTACCCCAGCACCTGGGGCCTGGACGTGGCCGCCTCCATCCGGTGGCTGCGACCGTTCACCGACTCACCCGATTCGCCCTGGAACCACCTGCCCTTCCCCCATCCCTCGGACCTCGAGGACTAGACCGTCCATTCCGGCCGCCGGCCGGGACCGGCGGGTCCGAGCGTGACGCCGCCGCCGATGCACGCGAGCCGGTCATCCCCGCGGGGATGACCGGCTCGCGTGTGGTTCTGCGACTGGTCGCAGGGCGAAAGATCCTCAGCGGATCAGAAGCCCATGCCGCCCATCTCGTCGCCGCCCGGCATGGCCGGGGCCGGGTTCTTCTCCGGCTTGTCGGCGACGACGGCCTCGGTGGTGAGGAACAGGGCCGCGATCGACGCAGCGTTCTGCAGCGCCGAGCGGGTGACCTTCACCGGGTCGTTGATGCCGGCCGCGAGCAGATCCTCGTAGGTGTCGTTCGCGGCGTTCAGGCCGGTGCCGACCGCCGAGTTGCGGATCTTGTCCGCGACCACGCCCGGCTCCAGACCGGCGTTGATGGCGATCTGCTTGGCCGGAGCCGAGAGCGCCACCTTCACGATGTTGGCACCGGTGGCCTCGTCGCCCTCGAGCGACAGACCGTCGATGGCCGGCTCCGACTGCAGCAGAGCAGCGCCACCACCGGCGACGATGCCCTCCTCGACGGCGGCCTTGGCGTTGCGCACGGCATCCTCGATGCGGTGCTTGCGCTCCTTGAGCTCCACCTCGGTCGCAGCGCCGGCCTTGATCACCGCAACACCGCCGGCCAGCTTGGCCAGGCGCTCCTGCAGCTTCTCGCGGTCGTAGTCGCTGTCGCTGTTCTCGATCTCGCCGCGGATCTGCGCGACCCGGCCGGCGATCTGCTCGGCGTCGCCGGCACCGTCGACGATGGTGGTCTCGTCCTTGGTGACGACCACCTTGCGGGCCTGGCCGAGCGACTCGAGGCCGGCCGACTCCAGGCTCAGGCCGATCTCCTCGGAGATGACCTCGCCACCGGTCAGGATGGCGATGTCGGCGAGCATGGCCTTGCGACGGTCACCGAAGCCCGGGGCCTTGACGGCGACGGACTTGAAGGTGCCGCGGATCTTGTTCACGACCAGGGTCGACAGGGCCTCGCCCTCGACGTCCTCGGCGACGATCAGCAGCGGCTTGCCGGCCTGGATGACCTTCTCCAGCAGCGGGAGCAGATCCTTGACCGACGAGATCTTGCTCGAGACGAGCAGGATGTACGGATCGTCGAGCACAGCCTCCTGGCTGTCGGCGTCGGTGACGAAGTAGCCCGAGATGTAGCCCTTGTCGAAACGCATGCCCTCGGTGAGCTCCAGCGACAGGCCGAAGGTCTGCGCCTCCTCGACCGTGATGACGCCTTCCTTGCCGACCTTGTCCATCGCCTCGGCGATCAGCTCGCCGATCGACGGGTCACCGGCCGAGATGCCTGCGGTGGCAGCGATCTGCTCCTTGGTCTCGATCTCGGTGGCGCTGCTCAGCAGCGAGGAGGTGACGGCCTCGACGGCCTTCTCGATGCCGCGCTTGAGGCCCATCGGGTTGGCGCCGGCCGCGACATTGCGCAGACCTTCGCGAACCAGAGCCTGCGCCAGCACGGTGGCGGTGGTGGTGCCGTCGCCGGCGACGTCGTCCGTCTTCTTGGCGACTTCCTTGACCAGCTCAGCGCCGATCTTCTCGTACGGGTCCTCGAGCTCGATCTCCTTGGCGATGGACACACCATCGTTGGTGATCGTGGGGGCGCCCCACTTCTTCTCCAGGACGACATTGCGACCCTTGGGTCCCAGGGTGACCTTGACGGCGTCGGCGAGGCTGTTCAGGCCCCGCTCCAGGCCGCGGCGCGCCTCTTCGTCAAAAGCAATCTGCTTGGCCATTGGTAAGTGATCCTCCGGTAGGGGGTGACACTGAAGTTCTCTGGCCGGACTCGGTGCCCGCGACGGACGACCGGAGGTGTCTTGGGACCGGTCTCACCGTCCCGACCTGGCACTCGCATGCCACGAGTGCCAAGTCCGTTTTTAGCACTCTCGCACTGCGAGTGCAAGGTGGGTTCCGTTGCTCTCCGGAAACCTCGAGAACCATTCCGGAACCGGCTAATGTCATGAACACAAGCGAGCGACAGGGGCGACACCGTCGTGACCGATTCCGCCGATGCAGCTGCCACCGTGGCAGCCACACCGACCACACCGGCCAAGGGGGCCGACGTCGACCTGGAGAAGGCCGGCATCGATACGGTTCTGGCCACCCTGTCGTCGAACCGCGACTCGGGGCTGACCGCCGCGGAGGCCGCGTCGCGGCTGAGCACCTACGGTCCGAACGGCCTGCCGGACCACGCCGAGAGCGTGTGGCACAAGGTGCTCAAGAACTTCACCGGCCCGATCGCGTACATGATCGAGGCCGCGGCCATCGTCTCCGGTGCTCTGCAGCACTGGGAGGACTTCGGCATCATCGTCGCGCTGCTGCTGTTCAACGCCGTGCTCGGCTACTGGCAGGACAGCAAGGCGGCCAATGCACTGGCCGCACTCAAGGCCGGTCTCGCACCCGACGCGACGGTGCTCAGAGACGGTAAGTGGTCGACCATCGCCGCCGCCGACCTGGTGCCCGGCGACATCGTGAAGATCCGGCTCGGCGAGGTGGTCCCCGCCGACCTGCGGCTGACCGACGACTCGTCGGCCTCGATCGATCAATCCGCACTCACCGGAGAGTCGGTCCCGGTCCGCAAACACCAGGGCGACGCCGCCTACTCCGGCTCCATCGTCAAACAGGGCGAGACCACCGGCGTGGTGATCGCGACCGGCTCCAACACCTTCTTCGGCCGGACCGCCACGCTCGTCGCCGGGGCCGGCAGCGTCTCGCACGCCCAGAAGGCGATGTTCCAGATCGGCAACGTCCTGATCGCCGTCGCGGTGATCCTGGCGGTGGTGCTGGTGCTCTTCGAAGTG
>NZ_JBJURU010000016.1:0-14914 GCF_046098115.1 Gordonia sp. VNK21
CGCAGGTACTCGTCCACTCCCCCGGGCAGATGCCGCAGCCGCCCGTCGACGATCGCGTCCTGCTGGTCGGTGATCCGCTCGAGCAGGTAGCGGTCGTGCGAGACGACGATGAGGGTACCGGGCCAGGAGTCGAGCAGATCCTCCATGGCGGCGAGCATGTCGGTGTCGACGTCGTTGCTCGGCTCGTCGAGGATCAGCACGTTCGGTTCGGAGAGCAGCACCAGCAGCAGCTGCAGGCGCCGCTTCTGGCCGCCGGAGAGTTCGCCGACCCGGGCCGACAGATGCTCCCGGGCAAAACCGAGCCGCTCGAGCAGCTGGGCCGGGGTGAACTCCTTGCCGTCGATCTCGTAGCCGGTCCGGTAGTTCGCGAGCACATCACGCACCCGGTCGCCGACGATCTCGTCGAGCTGGCTGAACTGCTGATCGAGCACCCCGAGCTGCACGGTCTTGCCGCGTTTGACCCGGCCGGCGGTCGGCTCCAGGGTGCCCGCGATCAGGGCCAGCAGCGTGGACTTGCCGGCACCGTTGGCGCCGAGGACGGCGGTGCGCTCGCCGGGCGCGATCCGCCACTGCACATCGCGGAGCACCTCGCGCCCGTCGAAGCTCACCCCGGCGTCCTCGAGGTCGACGACCTGCTTGCCGAGCCGGGCCACCGCGAGCCGGTTCAGGGCCAGGGTGTCGCGCGGCGGCGGCACGTTCTCGATGAGCTGGTTGGCCGCGTCGATCCGGAACTTGGGTTTGCTGGTCCGGGCCGGCGCCCCGCGCCGCAGCCAGGCCAGCTCCTTGCGCATCAGGTTCTGCCGCTTGGCTTCGGCCGCCGCGGCCTGCCGGTCGCGCTCCACCCGCTGCAGCACGTACGCCGCGTATCCGCCTTCGAAGGGCTCGACGATGCGGTCGTGCACCTCCCAGGTGGTGGTGGCCACCTCGTCGAGGAACCAGCGGTCGTGGGTGATCAGCAGCAGGCCGCCGGCGGTCGGCGCCCACCGGTTCTTCAAGTGGTCGGCCAGCCACGCGATGCCTTCGACGTCCAGATGGTTGGTCGGCTCGTCCAGCGCGAGCACGTCCCAGTCGCCCACCAGCAGCGCGGCCAGCGCCACCCGGCGCCGCTGCCCACCCGAGAGCGTCCCCACCCGGGCCGCCCAGTCCAGGTCGGGCACCAGGCCGCCGATCACCGCCCGGATCCGCGGATCACCGGCCCACTCGTGTTCGTCGGCGTCGCCGACCACCGCATGTCCGACGGTCTCGTCGTCGCGCAGCGTGTCCGACTGGTCCAGCACGCCCATCCGCACCCCGCCGCGCCGGGTGACCCGGCCGCCGTCGGGTTCGACGGTGCCGGCCAGCATGCCCAGCAGCGACGACTTCCCGTCGCCGTTGCGGCCGACGATCCCGATCCGGTCGCCCTCGTTCACGCCGAGGGTGACCGAGTCGAAGACCACGCGGGTGGGGTATTCCAGGTGCAGGTTCTCGGCACCGAGCAGATGTACGGCCATCGCTAGGGGGTCACCAATCTTGCGCCGGCCACCGGGCCGAACGCGGTCTTGACGCTGCGGGCCACCCCGGAGCCGGACAGTTCGGCGGCCACCGAGACCGCCGCGTCCGGGTCGGCGCACAGGAACACGCAGCTCGGGCCGGAACCGGAGACGATTCCGGCCAGCGCTCCGGCTTCGGTGCCCGCGCGCAGGGTGCGGCGCAGCATGGGTTGCAGGGACAGGGCGGCCGGCTGCAGATCGTTGTGCAGCAGCGGCGCCAGCGCCGTCACGTCGCCGGCGGCCAGCGCCCGCAACAGCGCGTCCGGCCGGCCGGGAGGCGGCACGATCTCGTCGCGCTCGGCGCGCAGCCGGTCGAGTTCGCGGTAGACGTCCGGGGTGGACAGGCCGGTCTTGGCGACGGCGATCACCCAGCTCAGTTCGCACCGGTTGAGCACGGGCAGCAGCTTCTCCCCGCGGCCGGTGCCCAGGGCGGTGCCGCCGAGCACCGAGAACGGCACGTCGCTGCCCAGGGCTGCGGCCAGCGAGAGCAGCTCGTCGCGGCTCAGATCGCCGCGCCAGAGCCGGGAGGCGGCGAGCAGCCCGCCGGCCGCGTCCGCCGATCCCCCGGCCATCCCGCCGGCCACCGGGATCTGCTTGTCGATCTCGATCTCGGCGTTGGCATCCTGGCGTTCGAGATATTCGGCGACCAGCATCACCGCCTGCGCGGCCAGGTTCGTCGGATCGGCGGGCACCTGCCGCGCGGAGTCGCCGTTGACGGTGATCCGCAGGTGGTCGGCGCTGCGCACCGTCACCTCGTCGAACAGGGAGATCGCGCAGAAGACGGTGGAGAGTTCGTGGTAGCCGTCGTCGCGCAGCGGCCCCACCCCCAGGTGCAGGTTGATCTTGGCCGGGACGCGGGCGCGCGCCCCACCGAGCGCGAACGGGCTCACCGGGCGCCCCCGCCCGCCGCCAGACCGGCCTCCCGGCCCGCCTCGGCGAGCCGCACGAAGTCGGCCACATCGAGGCGTTCGCCGCGGATCGACGGGTCGATGCCGGCCGCCCGCAGCAGTTCCTCGGCGTGCGGGGCGCTGCCGGCCCAGCTCGACAGCGCCGAGCGCATGGTCTTGCGGCGCTGCGCGAAGGCCGCGTCGATCGCGGTGAAGGTGCGGCTCCGCAGTTCGCCGTCGGTGCCGAACGGGTCGGTGCGCACGATCCGCACCAGTCCGGACTCGATCTTGGGTTCGGGCCAGAAGACGTTGCGGCCGATCGCCCCGGCGCGGGTCACCTCGCCGTAGAACCGCGCCTTGACGCTGGGCACGCCGTAGACCCGGCTGCCGGGTCCGGCGGCCAGCCGGTCGGCCACCTCGGCCTGCACCATCACCAGCGCGGTGCGCAGACCCGGGAACTGCGCCATCAGATGCAGCAGCACCGGCACGGCCACGTTGTAGGGCAGGTTGGCCACCAGCGCGGTGGGCGCGACCGGCAAATCGTCGGGCACCATGGTCATCGCATCGGCGGTGACCACCGAGAAGTCGCGGCCGGGGGCGTAGTCGGCGACGGTGGCCGGCAGCCGGCCGGCGAGCACCGGGTCGATCTCCACCGCGACCACTGCGCCCGCGGTCTCGAGCAGCGCCAGAGTGAGCGAGCCCAGGCCGGGGCCCACCTCGAGGACCACGTCGTCGGCGGTCACCCCGGAGGTGGCGACGATCCTGCGCACCGTGTTCGCGTCGTGCACGAAGTTCTGGCCCAGCGTCTTGGTGGGCCGCACGTTCAGTTCCCCGGCCAGCGCACGGATCTGCGCCGGGCCCAGGAGCCGCACGGAGTCTGCATCGGTCACCGGACCATCATCCCCGATCAGCGGGCCGGCGGCAGAATCGCCCCGTCCGGCGGGACGGATGCGAACGGCGCCGGAGTCCGGTGCTTCACCGGATCCGGCGCCGTCGCGACGCTGCGTGCTCAGCGCATGCCGAGCTTGGAGGTGCAGGCGGGCCAGGCACCCCAGCCCTGCGCGGCCTGGACCTTCTTGCCGATGGCGATCTGCTCCTCGCGGGAGGCCAGGTCGGCGCGCGGGGCGTACTCGGTGCCGCCGAAGGCCTCCCAGGTCTGCTGGGTGAACTGGATGCCGCCGTAGAAACCGTTGCCGGAGTTGATGGCCCAGTTGCCGGTGGACTCGCACTGCGCGATCTGGTCCCAGACGCCGGTCGGCTCGAACGGCGCGCCGGGCTTGGTGCCCACGCGCACGGTGGCCGGCTTGGGCTCCACCAGCACGTTCTCGGAGAGCTTCTCGCGCTTGGTGACCTTGCCGTTGACCTTCGTCAGCTTGTAGGTGACCTTGGCCTTGCCCGCGGTGCCGGGCTTGAGGGTCTCGCGCTTGCCGGTGACGAGCTCGGGATCCTTCTGCTCGATCGGCTTGGCCTTGACCTTCTCGTCGACGGTGACCTGCTCGGTGCGCACCCGGGTGACCTTGATCCGCATGTCCTTGCTGACCGGCGTGTCGGCGGCCGGCACCACGGTGTCGGCGGCTTCGAGCGGGGCGCCGGTGCGGGCCAGCAGATCGCCGACGTTGCGGGCGGCGATCACCTTGCGTTCGGTCTTGCCGCCGTCGTTGAGGATGATCGGCTTGGGCAGGATGACGTCCACGTCGGCGCCGTCGGCCAGCCGGTCGTCGAGGCTGGTGGTGACGGCGGCCGCGGTCAGGCCCTGCTCGTCGAGGATCTCGCGGACGGTGCTCTTGTTGGTGGTGACCGTCTCGCTGCGCCCGTCCAGGGTCAGTTCCACGCGCTTGAGGCGGTTGACCACGATGGTCTGACCGTCGCGCGGCATGGAGCTCAGTGCCACGTTGACCTCGTCGCCGTCGGCCGGCGCGACACCGTGGTCCTCGAGGACGTCGCCCACCGAGAAGGCCATGGTGGAGACCTGCATCTGCTCACCGTCGACGGCCAGCGTCAGGTCCTTGTGCATGACGGCGGCGGTGGTGCCGCCGCCGGCGACGGCCACCAGCAGTGCACCGGTGGCGACGCGGGTACCCATCGACGTTGTCGTGTTGATACGGCTGAAAACAGACAAAGCAAACATCCTGTGAATCGATCAGCCCTTCCGCCCCTGCCGGAAGGATCACAGCACGGTAACGAAAAAGGTGTCGCTACTGCAACGGCAGGCGGTAGGCGCGTCGCGCGTTGGCGCCCAGAACATCGGCCATGTGTTCGACGTCGACCCTGCGGATCTGCGCCAGCGCCCGCGCCGTGTACGGGATGCAGTACGACTGATTGGGCTGGCCACGGTACGGATGCGGGGTCAGGAACGGCGCATCTGTCTCAACCAGCAGTTGAGCTTCGGGGACGAGTGACGCGGCCGCCTGCAGCTCCACGGCATTGAGGAATGTCACAGTTCCCGAGAAGCTCAGCAGATAGCCACGGTCCAGACATTCGCGCGCCACCTCCCGGTCACCGGAGAAGCAGTGCATGATCACCGTCTCCGGGTCGCCCTCGGCCGCGAGTACGTCCAGCAGCTCCCGATCGGCCTCCCGGTTGTGGATCATCAGCGGCTTACCGCAGCGTTTGGCCAGGTCGATGTGCCAGGCGAAGGCCTCCCGCTGGGTGGCCGCGTCGGCGCAGTCCTCCGACTTGCCGATCCAGTAGTTGTCCAGACCGGTCTCGCCGACGGCCACCACCCGCTCGTCGGCCACCATCTCCTCGAGCTCGGTCCGCGCCGCCTCGTCCAGGTCCGCGGCATGGGTGGGATGCAGACCGACCGCGGCAAAGGCCCGCGCATCCCAGTGCGCAGCCTGCAGCGCCCAGCGCGCATCCACCATGTCGTCGGCCACCGTCACCACCTGCTCCACCCCGACCCGCTGCGCGTGATCGAGGATCGCGGTCACCGATTCGGCGCTGCGCCCGCCGCATGCGGCCAGGTGGGTGTGGGCATCGACCAGACCCGGCAACGGTTCCGGATCCGGCGGCGGTTCGCGGCGACGGTTCTTCTTGCTCACGGCCTCCATGCTCACAGACCCGCCCGCGACCGGTGCCGGTCGGGTCCGATCCTGGTTCACCAACCCCGCACAGGCGGCCGACGCAAGGTAGCGTTTTCTCCGTGCTCGGATTGCCTGCCCCGATCACCGTCGCGCTCTTCGACCTCGACGGTGTGCTCACCACCACGGCCACCCTCCACACGGCGGCCTGGCGTGACGCGTTCAACGCCTTCCTGTCCGCGCGTGCGCAGGATGCGCCCGCGGCCGATGGCGAGGACCTGCGGCCGTTCACCGAGCAGGACTATCTCGACCACGTCGACGGCCGGCCGCGGACCGACGGGGTGCGCGGCTTCCTGGCCTCGCGCGGCATCGTCGTCGACGATGCCACCGTGGAACGGATCGCCGACGGCAAGAACGCCGCCTTCCTGGCCCAGCTGGCCGAGGACGGCGCCACCGCGTACCCGGGCTCGGTGCGCTATCTGACCGCCGCCCACGACGCCGGACTGAGGATCGCGGTGGTCACCTCCAGCAGAAACGGCGAGCAGGTGCTCGCCTCGGCCGGACTCGACCGCTTCGTCGAACAGCGGGTGGACGGCAACACCATCGTCGCCGAGAAACTCGCCGGCAAACCCGCACCCGACTCCTATCTGCGCGGCGCGCAGCTGATGGGCGCCGACCCGGCGGAGTGCGCGGTCTTCGAGGACGCCATCTCCGGAGTGCAGGCCGGCGCGGCCGGGCACTTCGGCTACGTCGTGGGCATCGACCGCGTCGGCGGCGAGCAGCGCGCGACGATGCTCGAGGCCGGTGCCTCGGTGGTGGTCAACGATCTGGACGAACTGCTCGGCAGCGAGGAGGGCAACTGACATGGCTGAACCCATCGTCGACGACTTCACCCACACCACGCACGGCGACACCGCCAGCCACACCGACCCGGCGAACATCCCGCAGCACGGTCAGCACCAGGCGCACGGCTTCGACGTGCACCCGTGGCAGCTGTGCTGGCGCGGCAAGGACATCGGGATGATCGGCCGCACCGAATCGCTGTTCGCCCTGTCCAACGGGCACATCGGTCTGCGCGGCACCTTCGAGGAGGGCGAACCGGTGGATCAGCCGGGCACCTACCTCAACGGTTTCTACGAGCAGCGCGACCTGCCGTACGCCGAGAGCGGCTACGGCTACCCCGAGGCCGGGCAGACCGTGGTGAACGTGACCGACGGCAAGATCATCCGGCTGCTGGTCGAGGACGAGCCGATGGATCTGCGTTACGGCCGCACCGTCGACCACGAGCGGGTGCTGGACTTCCGCACCGGCACCCTGCGCCGGAACACCCTGTGGACCTCGCCCACCGGGCGCACGGTGCGCATCCAGTCCGAGCGGCTGGTCTCGTTCACCAAGCGCACCATCGTCGCCATCCGCTACGAGGTGGAGCCGATCGGCGAGGACATGAAGCTGGTCCTGCAGTCCGATCTGCTGGCCAACGAGCCGGTGCCGGCGCAGGGCAACGATCCGCGACTGGCTGCGGCACTGGACAATCCGCTGATCTCCGACCTGGCCGACTGCGAGGACTATTCGGCGGTGCTGGTGCACCACACCAAGCGGTCCGCGCTCACCATGGCCGCGGCGATGGATCACGAACTGCAGATCCCCGCCAACGCCGACACCTTCATCCGCGCCGACGGCGACCTGGCCCGCATGACGGTGGCCGCCACCGTCCCGCAGGGCACCAAACTGGTGCTGACCAAATATCTGGCCTACGGCTGGTCGGCCCGCCGCAGCGTGCCCGCGCTGCGCTCCCAGGTCGAGGCCGCACTGGCGATGGCCGGCGAAACCGGCTGGGACGCACTCAAAGCCGAGCAGGCGGCGTACCTCGACGAGTTCTGGCACGACGCCGACATCGAGCTCGAGGGCGACCCGGAGCTGCAGCAGGCAGTGCGCTTCTCGCTCTTCCACGTGCTGCAGGCCGGTGCCCGCGGACAGTCGCGGTCGATTCCCGCCAAGGGACTGACCGGGGTGGGCTACGACGGCCACACCTTCTGGGACACCGAGAGTTTCGTGCTCCCGATGCTCACCTACACGCTGCCGGCTGCGGCCGGCGAGGAACTGCGCTGGCGGCATTCGATGCTCGATCAGGCACGCGCCCGGGCCGCCGAACTCGGCCAGGAGGGTGCGATGTTCCCGTGGCGCACCATCAACGGCGACGAGTGTTCCGGCTACTGGCCGGCCGGCACCGCCGGCGTGCACGTCTCCGCCGACATCGCCAACGCCACCGGACGCTATCTGCGCGCCACCGGCGACGAGGCCTTCGAGATCGAGTGCGGCGTGGAACTGCTGGTGGAGATCGCCCGCTTCTTCGCCGGCTTCGGCCACCACGACGGCAGCGGCCGGTTCCGTATCGACGGCGTCACCGGACCCGACGAGTACACGGCGATCATCAACAACAACGTCTTCACCAATCTCGCTGCGCAGCAAGCGCTCCGGGACGCCGTGGTCTCGGTGGCCCGGCAGCCCGCGGTGGCCAACCAGCTGGGCGTGACCGAGGAGGAGGCCTCCCACTGGACGCACTGCGCCGACGACATGACCATCCCGTACGACCAGAACCTGGGCGTGCACCAGCAGTGTGAGGCGTTCACCCTGCTCGACCGGTGGGACTTCGAGCGGTCCAAGGACAAGTACCCGCTGCTGCTGAACTACCCGTACTTCGACCTGTACCGCAAGCAGGTGGTCAAGCAGGCCGACCTGGTCTTCGCGCTGTATCTGTTCGGCGATCACTTCACCGCCGAGCAGAAGAAGGCGAACTTCGACTACTACTACCCGATCACGGTGCGCGACTCGTCGCTCTCGGCGTGCTGCGAGGCGGTCACCGCGGCCGAGGTGGGCTACCTGGATCTGTCGTACGACCTGCTCAGCGAGTCGGTCTTCACCGATCTGCACGACCTGCACAACAACGTCTCGTCGGGACTGCACATCGCGGCCCTGGCCGGGGCGTGGACCGACTGCGTGGCCGGCTTCGGCGGCATGCGCGACTTCGGCGGGATGATCACCTTCGCCCCGCGGCTGCCGCGCAAGCTCAGCTACCTCTCGTTCCGCATGGTGATGCGCGAGTCGCGGATCGTGGTGGCGATCGATCCGGAGAAGGCCACCTACCGGCTGCTGTCGGGTCCGCCGATCGAGCTGGCCCACCACGGGCAGCGGTTCACCCTCAGCGACGCCCCGGTCACCCTGCCCATCGACGCGATCCACGTCGGCGAGCCGCCGGCCGCGCCGGAGGGCTGCGAGCCGTACGCCCGGGGCTGACCGCCGGTCGCGGGCCCGGCGCCCCGGTGCGCGGTCGTCCGGGGTGATCGTCGTCGTCGAGCGTCCTGCGCGGCGTTGCCGTGTGCGGCCGCGAATCACGATGTGATCGGCAGGTATTCTGTGAGCACTATGCGCCCACCGTTCTACATCACCACGGCCATCGCCTACCCGAACGGCGCCCCGCACATCGGGCACGCCTACGAGTACATCTCGGCCGACGCCCTGGCCCGCTTCAAGCGGCTCGACGGGTACGACGTGAAGTTCCTGACCGGCACCGACGAACACGGCCAGAAGATGCAGCAGACGGCCGAGGCCGAGGGCATCGCGACCGCGGAGCTGGCCCGGCGCAACTCCGACCGCTTCCAGGCGCTGCAGGAGCGGCTCGGTTCGAGCTTCGACCGGTTCATCCGCACCACCGACGCCGACCATCACACCGCCTCCCAGACCATCTGGAAGGCGATGGTCGAGAGCGGCGACATCTATCTCGACTCGTACTCGGGCTGGTACGACGTCCGCGACGAGAGCTTCCACACCGAGGCCGAGACCACCGTCCGCGAGGACGGCACCGTCGTGGCCACCGAGAACGGGCACGTGCTCACCTGGACCGAGGAGCAGACCTACTTCTTCCGGCTCTCGGCCTACCAGGACCGACTGCTCGAGCTGTACGCCGAACATCCGGAGTTCATCGGCCCGGACAGCCGGCGCAACGAGGTGATCAGCTTCGTCAAGGGCGGGCTGACGGATCTGTCGATCTCCCGCACCACCTTCGACTGGGGTGTGCCGGTGCCCGGCGACGAGAAGCACGTCATGTACGTGTGGGTGGACGCGCTGACCAACTACCTGACCGGGGTGGGCTATCCCGCCGACGCGGAGAGCTTCGGGAGGTACTGGCCGGCCGATCTGCACATCATCGGCAAGGACATCATCCGGTTCCACTGCGTGTACTGGCCGGCGTTTCTGCTCAGCGCGGGTCTGGAGCCGCCCAAGCGGGTGTTCGCGCACGGCTTCCTGTTCAACAAGGGCGAGAAGATGAGCAAGTCGATCGGCAATGTGATCGACCCGGAGGCGCTGATCGACGAGTTCGGTCTGGATCCGGTGCGCTACTTCTTCCTGCGCGAGGTCTCGTACGGGCAGGACGGCTCGTACTCCACCGAGGCGATCATCTCCCGCATCAACGCCGACCTGGCCAACGAGTACGGGAACCTGGCGCAGCGCACGCTGAGCATGATCGGCAAGTACTTCGGCGGTGCGGTGCCCGAGCCCACCGAGTTCACCGCGCAGGACACCGAACTGCTCGACGCCGCCGGGGAGCTGCTCGCCACAATGCGCCGGCACTTCGACGACCAGGCCATCCATCTGGGTCTGGAGGCGCTGTGGTCGGTGCTGGCGCAGACCAACCGGTACATCTCGGCGCAGGAGCCGTGGAAGCTGGCCAAGACCGATCTGCCGCGCACCGCCACCGTGCTGTACGTGTGCGCCGAGGTGGTGCGGATCGTGAGCCTGCTGACGCAGCCGGTGATGCCCGAGTCGGCCGGCAAGGTGCTGGATCTGCTGGCCGTCGGCGCCGATCAGCGTGAGTTCTCCGCGGTGACCACCCGGCTGCTGCCGGGCACCCCGCTGCCCAAGCCGTCCCCGGTCTTCCCGCGGTACGAAGCGCCCGCTCAGGCATGACGCTCAGCGCGCTCGACCTGTTGCGAGCGCTGCACGCCCGCGCCGTCGCCGACGGCCGGCCCGGACCCGCCGGGCTGGTCGGCGACTGGCTCGGCGCCGACGCCGTGATCGCCCCCTCCATCGCGATCACCCCCGGCACCGCCCTCCCCGACCGCCCCGACGCCTTCTGGTTCGGCGCCCTCCCCTTCCCCGCGCCGCCCGACTCCCCCTCGGTGGCCGACTCCACTTTGGTGGCCGACTCGCCCTCGGTGGCCGAGCCTTCCTCGGTGGCCGAGTGCCGCCCGAGGAACGAGGGCGGTGTATCGAGGCCGAGGCCCCCCACCACCACCACCGTCGTCGGCGGCCTCACCGACGGCATCCTCGAGCTCCGCGGCGGTGCCTGGTCCTGGCGCAGCGCCACCGGCCGCCCCTGCCCGGACTGGGTCGCCGAGGTCCTCGCCGCGCACGACGATCCGCCCCACCCCGGCCCGTGGCGCACCTCCTGGACCGCACCGCAGTCCGACCCGCACCTGCAGGCCATCGCGGCCTGTCGCGAGGCGATCGCCGACGGCGAGGTCTACCAGGCCTGCATCTGCACCCGATTCACCGGCACCCTCGACGGCGCCCCGATCGACTTCTTCGCCGACGTCGCCGCGGCCACCACCCCCGCGAAAGCCGCGTTCCTGCACGGCGATTGGGGGTCGGTGGCGAGCTTCTCCCCGGAGTCGTTCCTGCGCCGGAGCGGCGGCACGGTCACCTCGTCGCCGATCAAGGGCACCCTGCCGTCGGGCGCCGACCCGGTGGCGCTGAGCAACTCGGCCAAGGACGTCGCCGAGAACGTCATGATCGTCGACCTGGTGCGCAACGACCTGGGCCGGGTGGCCCGCACCGGCAGCGTCCGCGTCCCGGATCTGCTGACCGTGGTCGGCGCCCCCGGTGTGTGGCATCTGGTCTCCACGGTCGCCGCCGATCTCGACCACACCGTCGGCAACGACGCCCTGATCGACGCCGCCTTCCCGCCCGCATCGGTGACCGGCACCCCCAAGATCCGGGCCGCCGAACTGATCGCCGAATGGGAGCAGTTCCCGCGCGGCTTCTACTGCGGCGCCGTGGGAGTCGCCGGTCCGTCGACGGGCCCGGGGAGCACCGGAGTGGAGTTGGATCTGAACGTCGCGATCCGCACCGTCGCCGTCGACCCGGACGGTTCGCTGGTCCTCGGGGTGGGCGGCGGCATCACTTACGACTCGGACCCGGCCGCCGAGTGGCAGGAGTGCCTCGACAAGGCCGCGGCCATCGTTTCGCGCACCCGATCCGGCGACTGACCCGGTTCTCGCTGCCTGATTTCGGGTTCGCTGCCTGAGCTGAGGATGCGAACCCGAAATCAGGCAGCGAACTCAGGACCGGCGGGCCGTCAGCACCGCTTCGTAGACCTCGCGACGGGAGAACGGGGTGCCGGCCGCCGCCTGAGCGCACGCGTCCTTGAGACGGGCGCCGGCCTCGGCCAGCGCGGCCGCCGAGGCGACCACCGAGTCGAGGTCGGCCTCGGAGTCGATCTCGTCGGCGCCGGCGATCACCACGGTGATCTCGCCCTTCACCCCGTCGGCGGCCCAGGCGGCGAGCTCGCCGAGTCCGCCGCGGCGCACCTCCTCGTAGGTCTTGGTGAGCTCCCGGCAGACGGCGCCGCGGCGCCGGTCGCCGAGCACCGCGGCGGCGTCGGCGAGGGTCTGCGCCAGCCGGTGCGGGGACTCGAAGAAGACGACGGTGCGCCGCTCGGTGCGCAGCGACGCCAACCAGTCCTGGCGCGCCCCCGGTTTGCGCGGGGCGAAACCGTCGAAGCAGAAGCGTTCGGAGGGCATGCCGGAGACCGCCAGGGCCGTGGTGACCGCACTCGGGCCGGGCAGGCAGGTCACCCGCAGGCCGGCGTCGGCGCAGGCGGCGACGAGGCGGTAGCCCGGGTCGCTCACCGACGGCATGCCGGCGTCGGTGATCAGCAGGACGGTCGAGCCGCCGGCGATGGCCTCCACCAGCTTCGGTGCGCGCTGCGCCTCCACCTGGTCGTAGTAGCTGAGGAGCCGACCGCCGATCTGCACGTCCAGGGAGGCGGCGAGCGCCTTGGCGCGGCGGGTGTCCTCCGCGGCGACGATGTCGGCGGTCGCGAGGGCCTCGCGCAGGCGCGGCGAGGCGTCGCCGGGCTGGCCCATCGGGGTGCCGGCGAGAACAAGGGCGCCGTCGGTCATGGGATGCTCCACGGGTTTCGGGGGTGGGGTGGCGATGCGGTGGTGCGGCGGCGGGTAGAGGGCGGGGCCTCGATACACCGCCCTCGTCCCTCCGGCGGCACTGGTTTCTGGTGGTCGAGTGCCCGACGAGGCGCCAGCCGAGACGGGCGTATCGAGACCACACACCGAGCCGGCCGGGCCTCGATACACCGCCCTCGTACCTCGGACGGCACTCGGCCACCAACGGAAGAGTAGGCCTCGGGCGGCGCTGGTTCTCGGTGGTCGAGTGCCCGACGAGGCGCTAGCCGAGACGGGCGTATCGAGACCACACACCAGGCCCGCCGGGCCTCGATACACCGCCCTCGTACCTCGGACGGCACTCGGCCACCAACAGAAGAGCGGACCTCGGACGGCACTGGTTTCTGGTGGTCGAGTGCCCGACGAGGCGCTAGCCGAGACGGGCGTATCGAGACCACACACCGGGCGGGCGGGGCCTCGATACACCGCCCTCGTACCTCGGACGGCACTCGGCCACCAACAGAAAAGCCGGACTCGGACGGCACCGCTACTCGGTGGTCGAGTGCCCGACGAGGCGCCAGCCGAGGCGGGCGTATCGAGACCACACACCGAGCCCGCCGGGCCTCGATACACCGCCCTCGTACCTCGGGCGGCACTCGGCCACCAACGAAGGCTCGGCCACCAACAGAAAAGCGAGGCTCGGGCGGGACTCGGGCGGCGGCGGAGGGGCGGGTCATGTCCAGCTCGGGAGCCAGAGCTGGTTGCTCCACATGTCGTTGCTGATCGGGGCGCCGGTGAGGATGGGCCAGAGCCAGGCGAAGTTCACCACGACCAGGGCCACGTAGAAGGAGACGGCGAGCACCGAGAGCGCCCGTTTCTCCGAGTTCTGGCCGCGGGGCGCCGAGGCGAGCACGTCGGAGCAGCACAGCGCCAGCCCCATCACCAGGAACGGGGCCATCGCGGTGGCGTAGAAGTAGTACATCTGGCGGTCGATGGTGGTGAACCACGGCAGCAGCGCGGCGCCGTAGGCGACCAGCACCGGCGCGTACCGCCAGTCCCGACGGAAGATCAGCCGCCACAGGCCCCAGGCGAGCATCGGCACCGCCAGCCACCACAGCGCCGGGGTGCCCACCAGCATCTGCGCGCGGACGCAGTCGTCGCCGCCGCACTGGTCCGGGCCGTAGTCGATGGCGTACAGCATGGGCCGCAGCCCCATCGGCCAGGTCCACGGCTTGGACTCCCACGGGTGGTGGTTGCCGGCCGCGTTGGTCAGCCCCTCGTGGAACTCGAGGATCCCGGTCTCGTAGTACCAGAACGACCGGAAGGCGGCCGGCACCCAGGCGAACGGTCCGCTCTGCCCCACCTCGGTGCCCACCACGTAGCGGTACACCGAGGTCTCCGAGCGCAGCCAGAACGCGAAGGTCGCCAGATAGATGAGCACCGGCAGCACCGCCAGCGACGCCGCCGACGGCACCAGGTCGCGGCGCAGCACACCGCGCCACGGCCGCGGCACGTGATAGGCCCGGCGGGCGGCCACGTCGAAGCCGAGCGCCAGCACCAGGAAGAAGACGACGAAGTAGATGCCCGACCATTTGGTGCCGCACGCCAGCCCCAGCGACACCCCGGCCGCGAACCGGTACCAGCGGAAACCCAGCCGCGGACCGTACGGGGTCTGCGCGATCCGGCCCTGCAGGTACGCCCGGTGCAGACGTTCGCGCACCTGGTCGCGGTCGGCGATCAGCGCCGCGAGCGCCAGCACCACGAACAGCGCCTGGAAGATGTCGAGCATGCCCATCCGCGACTGCACGAACAGCACGCCGTCGCAGATCGCGAAGATCCCGGCGAGCGCGCCGATCAGCGTCGAACGGGTCAGCCGCCGCACCATCAGATAGATGGCCAGCACGATCGCCACCCCGGCGACGGCGGAGAAGAAACGCCAGCCCATCGGCCCGTAGCCGAACATCCATTCGCCGGCCGCGAGCAGCCATTTGCCCACCGGCGGATGCACGACGAGGCCGTAGCCGGGGTTGTGCTCGATCCAGTTCCCGCCGGTGAGCACCTGCCAGCCCTGCGGCACGTAGTGCTTCTCGTCGAAGACCGGGGTGCCCTTGTCGGTGGGGTGCGTCAGATCCCAGAACCGGGTGACCACCGCGATCAGGGTGATGACGACGCCGACGACGGTGCCGCGGAGCCGGTCGGGCGCGCCGAAGACCGGCTCGGGAATCTCCGGCCGCGGGGAGGTGCCCAGGTCCTCGGTGCGGGGTCGCGGCACCACGGTGGCGCGATCGAGGACGGCGGGA
>NZ_JBJURU010000016.1:14924-17297 GCF_046098115.1 Gordonia sp. VNK21
GTTTACCAGCCCGTAGATGAAGCAGCAGAAGAAGGACCACGACCGCGAGCCGAAGCTGCACCGGCGGGCGGCCCGGATAGTGCACGGCGCCGGCACCGCCCGCGCCACGGCCGCGGCACGTGATAGGCCCGGCGGGCGGCCACGTCGAAGCCGAGCGCCAGCACCAGGAAGAAGACGACGAAGTAGATGCCCGACCATTTGGTGCCGCACGCCAGCCCCAGCGACACCCCGGCCGCGAACCGGTACCAGCGGAAACCCAGCCGCGGACCGTACGGGGTCTGCGCGATCCGGCCCTGCATGTACGCCCGGTGCAGACGTTCGCGCACCTGGTCGCGGTCGGCGATCAGCGCCGCGAGCGCCAGCACCACGAACAGCGCCTGGAAGATGTCGAGCATGCCCATCCGCGACTGCACGAACAGCACGCCGTCGCAGATCGCGAAGATCCCGGCGAGCGCGCCGATCAGCGTCGAACGGGTCAGCCGCCGCACCATCAGATAGATGGCCAGCACGATCGCCACCCCGGCGACGGCGGAGAAGAAACGCCAGCCCATCGGCCCGTAGCCGAACATCCATTCGCCGGCCGCGAGCAGCCATTTGCCCACCGGCGGATGCACGACGAGGCCGTAGCCGGGGTTGTGCTCGATCCAGTTCCCGCCGGTGAGCACCTGCCAGCCCTGCGGCACGTAGTGCTTCTCGTCGAAGACCGGGGTGCCCTTGTCGGTGGGGTGCGTCAGATCCCAGAACCGGGTGACCACCGCGATCAGGGTGATGACGACGCCGACGACGGTGCCGCGGAGCCGGTCGGGCGCGCCGAAGACCGGCTCGGGAATCTCCGGCCGCGGGGAGGTGCCCAGGTCCTCGGTGCGGGGTCGCGGCACCACGGTGGCGCGATCGAGGACGGCGGGACTCATCACGCCGATCCTAGAGCAGAGAGCGCGCCGGAGCGGGAGCGCCGAGCGGTCAACCCTGCACGACGGCCGGTACCGCCCCGAAGAACCACGCCAGGGTGATCACCATCAGAAACCACATCCCGCCCTGCCAGATCTGCCAGCGGCCGTCGGCGCGGTAGCAGCTGTAGGTGCGCCAGGCGGCGGCCAGGGCGCCGACGAAGACCACTCCCGGCGCCGCCAGCACCAGCACGTCGCGCAGTCCGCCGGAGGACGCGAGGCCGACGAAGGCGGTCAGCACGGCCAGCAGCACCGTGACCGCCACATGCACGCCCACCTCACGCAGTTCCGGCCGCGGCCCGGACGGCTGCTCGTCGACGTCGTCGTCGAAGTCCATCGAAATCGGTCCTTTGCTCGCCCCTGTCGCCCTCGAGCCTACCGACCGGGGAGAAAGTCCCTCCACGGGTGCATCTACCCAGCAGATACGACAGAATGGAGACGAGGCTTGATACGGGCGCATTCCAGCAGAGTCCGGGCCGGAGCAATCGAGGATGGGGTATTTCACGATGAGCACGATTCTGGTCGGTGTGGACGGTTCCGCCGAATCCATCAACGCCGTGCGCTGGGCCGCCGGCGCCGCCGCGACCGAAGGCGCCGCCCTGAAGATCGTCTCCGCGTACACCACCACGACGAGCGACTACGCGCCCGGCCTGGTGATCCCGCAGGACGTCATCGACGCCATCCGCGGCGAGGTGAGCAAGTACGTGCAGAGCGCCGCCGAGGTGGCCCGCGAAGTGGATGCGGACATCGAGATCAGCGGTTCGATCGTCGAGGGCGACGCCGCCCGCGTGATGATCGAGTTCGGCGAGCAGGCCGAGATGACCGTGCTCGGCAGCCGCGGCCTGGGCGGCTTCAAGGGCCTGTTCCTGGGCTCGGTGTCCACCAGCGTCGCCGCCCACTCCAAGGGCCGCGTGGCGATCATCCCGCCGGAGGCCAAGCTGACCGAGGGCCCCGTGGTGGTGGGTGTGGACGACTCCAAGGTGAGCGACCCGGCCGTCGCCGAGGCCTACCGCCAGGCGGATCTGCGCAATGTGGAACTGGTAGCCGTGCACACCTGGACCCCGCTCGACGCCGACGCCCTGCACGGCTACGGCCTCACCTCCGACGAGATCGAGGAGATGTCGCAGCAGGCCGTCGAGGCGGTCGCCGAGCGGATGGCCGGCTACGGCGAGGACTACCCGGACGTGAAGGTCAAGCGTGTGGTGCTGCCGGAGGAGCCGGGCAAGGCCATCCTGGAGACCGCCGGCGACACCGCGTCGCTGATCGTGATGGGTTCGCGCGGCCGCGGCGGCTTCACCGGTCTGCTGCTGGGCTCGCGCAGCCAGAAGGTGCTGCACCACGCCAAGGTGCCGGTCATGATCGTGCGCGCCTGATCCCTGTTCTGTTCTCCTCGGAGGCGCCGCCACCGCAGCCGCGGTTGTGCGGC
>NZ_JBJURU010000016.1:17307-61009 GCF_046098115.1 Gordonia sp. VNK21
TGGGGTATTTCACGATGAGCACGATTCTGGTCGGTGTGGCCGGTTCCGCCGAATCCATCAACGCCGTGCGCTGGGCCGCCGGCGCCGCCGCGACCGAAGGCGCCGCCCTGAAGATCGTCTCCGCGTACACCACCACGACGAGCGACTACGCGCCCGGCCTGGTGATCCCGCAGGACGTCATCGACGCCATCCGCGGCGAGGTGAGCAAGTACGTGCAGAGCGCCGCCGAGGTGGCCCGCGAAGTGGATGCGGACATCGAGATCAGCGGTTCGATCGTCGAGGGCGACGCCGCCCGCGTGATGATCGAGTTCGGCGAGCAGGCCGAGATGACCGTGCTCGGCAGCCGCGGCCTGGGCGGCTTCAAGGGCCTGTTCCTGGGCTCGGTGTCCACCAGCGTCGCCGCCCACTCCAAGGGCCGCGTGGCGATCATCCCGCCGGAGGCCAAGCTGACCGAGGGCCCCGTGGTGGTGGGTGTGGACGACTCCAAGGTGAGCGACCCGGCCGTCGCCGAGGCCTACCGCCAGGCGGATCTGCGCAATGTGGAACTGGTAGCCGTGCACACCTGGACCCCGCTCGACGCCGACGCCCTGCACGGCTACGGCCTCACCTCCGACGAGATCGAGGAGATGTCGCAGCAGGCCGTCGAGGCGGTCGCCGAGCGGATGGCCGGCTACGGCGAGGACTACCCGGACGTGAAGGTCAAGCGTGTGGTGCTGCCGGAGGAGCCGGGCAAGGCCATCCTGGAGACCGCCGGCGACACCGCGTCGCTGATCGTGATGGGTTCGCGCGGCCGCGGCGGCTTCACCGGTCTGCTGCTGGGCTCGCGCAGCCAGAAGGTGCTGCACCACGCCAAGGTGCCGGTCATGATCGTGCGCGCCTGATCCCTGTTCTGTTCTCCTCGGAGGCGCCGCCACCGCAGCCGCGGTTGTGCGGCGCCTTCGGTGCGTCGCGGCCCGGTCCGCACCATGAGTCCTCCGCCCGCACCGTCTGTCCCGTGAGTCCCCGTTTCAGGAACCGATGAACACTCTCCCCCGCGGTCTCTGGGTGCTGCTGTCGGCCAATGTGGTCATCGCACTCGGCTACGGCCTCGTCGCGCCGGCGCTGCCGCTGTTCGCCGACACCTTCGGGGTGTCGACGACGGCGGTCTCGGCGGTGGTGTCGGCGTTCGCCGTCATGCGCCTGCTGTTCGCCCCCACCACCGGCCGGCTGGTCACCCGCCTCGGCGAACGCAAGATCTACCTCTCCGGTCTGCTGATCGTGGCGGCGTCGACGCTGGCCTGCGCCTTCGCGGGCAGCTACTGGCAGCTGCTGGTGTTCCGCGCCGCCGGCGGCGTCGGGTCGACGATGTTCACCATCTCGGCGATGGCGCTGCTGATCCGGATGGCGCCGCCCGCGCTGCGCGGCCGGGCGTCCGGATACTTCTCGGCCGGCTTCCTGGTGGGCAATCTGACCGGTCCGCTGATCGGCGCGGCCCTGGTCGGCGCCGGGCTGGCCCTGCCGTTCGTGGTCTATGCGATCGCGCTGGTGATCGCCACGATCGTCGTCGCCGTCATGATGCCGGCGGCACCGCCGCCCGCCGAGGTGCCCGCCCCGGGGATTCCCGATGAGTCCGAGCCGCTGGCCATCTCGTTCCGGGAAGCCCTGCGCGACAACGCCTACCGGGCCGTGCTCGCCTCGAACTTCGCGCAGGGCTGGGCGTCGATGGGTGTGCGGATCGCGCTGGTGCCGCTGTTCGTGACGCAGGCGCTGGACCAGAGCGACGCCTGGGCGGGGATCGTGCTCGCCGCCTACGCGGCCGGGAACATGATCGCCATTCTCACCGCCGGCCGGCTCTCGGACCGGTACGGCCGGCGCCCGGTGCTGCTGCCCGGCCTGACGGTAGCCGCGCTCGGCACCCTGCTGCTCGGCTTCTCCCCCAATATCTGGGTGGCGCTGGTGCTCACCGCTGTCGCCGGTCTCGGTTCGGGACTGTTCGCGCCCACCCACCAGGCGGCCCTGGGCGACGTCCTGGGCATCCGCCAGCGCGGCGGGTCGGCGCTGGCCGGCTACGGCATGGCCTCCGATCTGGGCGCGGTGATCGGTCCGCTCGCCGCCGGCGCAGTGGCCACCGCCTGGGGTTTCGAGGCGGCGTTCGTGCTGACCGGGGCGGTGCTGGTCGTCGCCCTGGTGATGTGGGTGATGGCCCGCGAAACCCTGCCCGGCACCGAACCCGCACCCCTCGCATCCTGACCGCCCGGCTTCCGGTGCCGGTCAGGCGGTGATGCTGATCTCCTCGGCGTCGAGTTTGGCCAGCTCCGCCGTGAGCGCCTCGGAACTGTAGGCGCCGCGGTCGCGCAACTCGAGGAGCTTCTTGCGCTGTTCGACGAGCATCTTGCCGCGCACCCGGCGCATCTCCCGGGACATGGCGATCCCGCGGTCGAGGGCGTCCTCGGGCGTGGTGCCGTCCTCCTCCTCGCTGTCGCGTGACTCCAGGTCGCGGATCAGCTGCACCTGGCCGGCCAGCTGCTGGTTATGGCCCACCACGTCGGGGTCGTGCAGCACCTGCTGGGCCACCTGCAGCATCTCGTAGCGCAGCTCGGCGCGTTCCTGACGCACCTGGGCGCTCTGGTCGGGCAGCTTCAGCGAGCGGACGAAGGCCGCGATGGTGCCGCTCTGCACGGTCAGCGAGATGACGGCGACGAAGAACGCGACCAGGATGAGCAGCGAGCGGTACGGGGTGTCGGCGGGCAGCGTCTGGGCCGCGGCCAGGGTCACCACCCCGCGCATGCCGCCCCACACCACCACCAGCGACTCCTTGGGCCCGAGCGCTTCGTCCCGGTAGTAGTCGATGTCGGCGAGGCGTTTGTCGATGATGCGCCGGTAGCGCCGGGCCGCGGTGTCGGGCGCCCCGGGTTTGCCGTCGAGGGACTCCCTGACCGCGGACAGATGCGATTCGCGGGAGATCAGGCGTTGCGCCCGCCGGTCCACCACCCACATCAGCGGCACCATGAACAGCAACCGCAGCACGACGATCATCGCGAACGCCGCGATCGCCGGCCAGAGCGCGTGCACCCAGCTCTCGTGCGCCTCATGCACGTCGGCGAGCAGCGCTTTCAGTTCCAGGCCCATGATCAGGAAGACGGCGCCTTCGAGAACCACTTCGACCATCCGCCAGTTCTGCATGTCGGACTGCCGGACGGCCGCGGTCAGCCGGCGCACGGACGACTGACCGGAGACCAGTCCGGCGGCGACCGCGGCCACCAGTCCGGAGGACTCGATGAGTTCGGCCGGGATGTAGGCGATGTAGGGCGCGGTGAACGAGACCGCGGTGGCCACCGCGGGATTGCTGAGCCGTCCGCGGATCCGTGTGTGCAGCCAGCCGATGACGGCGCCGACGGCGATAGCGGCGACCAGCGACCAGACGAAGGAGACGGCGACGCCGCCGAAGGAGACGCTGGCCGCGCTGGCGGCGATGGCCGCGCGCAGCACCACCAGCGAGCTGGCGTCGTTGAACAGGCTCTCACCGGACAGCAGCGTGGTGATGCGTGCGGGCGCCCCCACCCGTTTGATGGTGCCGGTGGCCACCGCGTCGGTGGGACTGAGAATGGCGCCGAGCGCCACCCCCGTCGCATAGTCGGCCTCGGGCAGGATCGCCGAGAAGAACGCGCCGAGCACCAGCGCCGAGATGATCACCAGCACGATCGACAGCAGCCCGATGCTCTGCACGTCGCGCCGGAAGTCCATCACCGGCATGGCGACCGCCGCCGCGTACAGCAGCGGCGGCAGCACGCCCATCAGGATGATCTCCGGGTCCACCTCGATCTCCGGCACCCGCGGGATGAAGCTGACGATCACGCCGACGGCGACCAGCAGCAGCGGGGCGGCGAGCCGTATTCGGGGCGCCAGGGTGTTGGCGGCGGCGATGGCCAGCACACAGCCGACCACCACGACGACGAACTCCATCGAGGTTTCCACGGGGTCGATTCTGTCGCACCCGGGGCAGTCGTGTTCACCGAGTACCTCAGCGGCGGCACTCACCTGGGGTTTTCCACCCCGACACCACCGAATGTAACATTGACCATTGACCATTGACAATGTTTGCCGATGGTGTCAGCGTTGATGTATGACCTCGACACAGCCCCGGCCGGCCGCCTACGAGCCGCCCGCCGACAAGAGCGACAGCAGCGTCGACTACCAGCAGGTCCTCGACGATCTCTCATCCGCTTCTGTACACCGCAACTTCGACCCGTACATCGACATCGCCTGGGACAGCCCGGAATTGGCGATCGTCCCCGACGATCCACGCTGGATCCTCTCGTACGACGTGGATCCGATCGGCAAGCACCCCTGGTATCAGAGCCTGCCGCAGGACAAGCAGATCGCCATCGGCATGTGGCGTCAGGCCAACGTGGCCAAGGTGGGTCTGCAGTTCGAGTCGATCCTCATCCGCGGCCTGATGCAGTACGCGTTCGCCCTCGACAACGGTGACAAGCGGTTCCGCTACACCACCCACGAGTCGAAGGAGGAGTGCAACCACACCCTGATGTTCCAGGAGCTGGTGAACCGCATCGGCATGCGCACCCCCGGCGCCCGCAAGAGCCTGCGCCGCATCTCTCCGCTGGTGCCGCTGTTCTCCACCATCTTCCCGACGGTGTTCTTCTTCGGTGTGCTCGGCGGCGAGGAGCCGATCGACCACGTGCAGAAGGACTTCCTGCGCACCTCGGACGACCTGCATCCGGCGATGGCGGCGGTGATGCAGCTGCATGTGGCCGAGGAGGCCCGGCACATCTCGTTCGCGCACAATCACCTGCGTCAGACGGTTCCGGAGAAGAACGCTCTGACCCGGTTGGTGCTGTCGATCGCCATGCCGATCACCATGCGGGTGCTGTGTAGCGCGATCATGGTCCCGCCCAAGGAGTTCCGCGAGGAGTTCGACGTCCCGCGCGAGGTGATGAGGGAGATCTTCTGGAGTTCACCTCAGTCCAAGAAGCTGCTGCGCAATGTCTTCGGCGATGTCCGGATGCTGGCCGACCAGTGCGGTCTGATGAATCCGGTCTCCGCTCAGGTGTGGCGGATCCTGGGCATCTCCGGACGGCCCTCCCGGTACCGCAGCGAACCCACGTATCAGGCCGACTGACCCCCTCACATGCCTCACGTCATCACCCAGGCCTGCTGCGGTGACGCATCCTGCGTCTACGCCTGCCCGGTCAACTGCATCCATCCCACACCCGACGAACCCGACTTCGGTACCGCCGAGATGCTCTACGTGGATCCGTCGACCTGTGTGGACTGCGGCGCCTGCGTCAGCGCCTGCCCGGTCGGCGCGATCAAGCCCGGTCACCGCCTGCCGGAGACCCAGGAACGCTTCGCGCAGATCAACGCCGACCACTACGGCGAGCCGGTGGACGCGGTCCGGTTCCCGGTGAATCAGCGCTGGCGGCTGCCGATGGCGCCGGTCGACAAACCGGCCGCGCTGCGCCGGTCACCCGATCCGCTGGAGATCGCGATCGTCGGCTCCGGCCCGGCCGCCATGTACGCCGCCGACGAGCTGCTCAAGCACCGGCAGGCCCGGGTCACCGTCTACGAGCGGCTGTCCCAGCCGTACGGGCTGGCGCGGTTCGGGGTGGCCCCGGACCATCTGGCCACCCGGCAGGTGATGGATCTGTTCGACCGGATCGCCCGGCACCCGCGACTGGAGATCCTGCTCGGCGTCCAGGTGGGCCGGGACGTGACCCTCGACCAGCTGCGCGCCGGGCACCACGCGGTGCTGTGGGCCGGTGGCGCCCCCACGGACCGTCCGCTGGCGCTCGACGGCATGGGCCTACCCGGCACCCAGAGCGCCACCTCGGTGGTCGGCTGGTACAACGGCCATCCCGACTTCGCTTCGGCCGGACCGGATCTGAGCACCGAGCGGGTGGTGGTGATCGGCAACGGGAATGTGGCGCTCGACGTCGCCCGTATCCTCACCGCCGATCCGGAGCGCCTCGCGGTGACCAGCGTCGACCTGACCGCGCTGGCGGCGCTACGGGCCTCGTCGGTCCGCGAGGTGGTGGTGGCCGCGCGCCGCGGCCCCGAGCACGCCGCGTTCACCCTGCCCGAGCTGGTCGGCCTGGCCGACGGCACCGCCCGGGTGTGGGTGGACCCGGAGGAGCTGGCCGCCGTGGATCCTCCCGCGGTGGGCGGCGCCACGGTGTCGACGGCGTCCGAGAAGATCGCGCTGCTGTACGAGATCTCGCGCCGCGAACGGCCGACGGAGCCGCATATCCGGCTCACCTTCGGGCTCACCCCGGAGGCGGTGCTCGGCACCTCCCGGGCCACCGGTCTGCGGTTGCGCCGCGACGACGGCAGCACCGTGCAGCTCGATGCGGGGCTGGTGCTCAGCGCCATCGGCTACCACGGAGTACCGGTCCCCGGGCTGCCCTTCGACGAGGCCTCCGGGACGGTCAGCAACGACGGCGGCCGGGTGCTGGCCGGCGACGGCGCACCGCTGCCCGGGATGTACGTGACCGGCTGGGCCAAACGCGGCCCCACCGGGTTCATCGGCACCAACAAGACCGATTCGCAGGAGACGGTCGAGGCGCTGCTCGCCGACGCCCAGTCGGGGCTGCTGGACACCCCGACCCGCGCGGTCTTCGCGGGCTGAACCGCCGCTGACGTCAACCGCCCGCCGGGACTCTGTGGAGAACCGGCGGGCGGCGGCGTGTCTGTGGACGGCCGGGATGCGGCAGCACGCGTCCGCCGGGTGCACTGGGTTCATCCGATCCGGCGACGGGAGCACCCATGAACGAGTTCCGCATCAGCCAGGACGCCCTCGCAGGCATCGTCGCCGTCTGGCGGCAGGCCGGTGAGCGGCTCGGGGCCCTCGGCTATCCCCCGGCCCCGGATCCGGCGGGCAGCGCCGTCATGGGCGCCCTGAACGACTGCGCCGTCTCCGCCGCAGCGATCAGCGCCGCCCTGGCCGGCGACGTGCAGAGCTTGGCCGAGGCGCTCGCCCGGTTCACCGCGCTGACCGTCGACGCCGACCGGGCCGTCGCGGCGGAGATCGCGGCGGGAGGTCTGCGGTGACCGGGATCGCGGCGGTGCGGTCCTGGCCGCTGGAGCTGGTGGCGCCGGCGGCCGCGGCCCTCGAGGCCGGTGCCGACGGCATCGTCGCCGCCCAGCAGCAGCTGGCGGGCGCCCTGGTGGGGAACGACGGCTGGCGCGGGGCCGCCCACGATGCGGCCGAGCGGCGCGTGCAGCGGCAGAACGCGCTCGGACTGCGCACCGCCCGCACCCTCACCGAGGCGGCCGGGGTGGGCATGCAGGCGGCCGGCGGGTTGCTCGCCGCCCGGTCGGCCCTGCTGCAGGCGGTGGCCGCCGCGCAGACCGAGGGCTTCGTCCTCGACGACGACGGCACCGCGCGCCATCCCGATCCGCGACGCCGGGCCGATGCCGGCTATCTGTCGGACCGGATCGGCGGTCTGCTCGAACGGCTGCTGGCCGCCGACGCCGAGTTCGGCGGCCGGCTGCGGGCCCTGGCCGGGCTGCTCGCCCGCCGCGGTGACCGGCTACCGGCCCCGGCAGGCTTCGCCGACCCGCACGCGCGGCTCTCCCCCGGCGCAGCCGCCGCCCTGCTGGCTGCATTGCCGCCGGATCGGGTCCGGGACTACTGGGATGCGCTCTCGCGCACCGAAGCCGAGCAGCTGATCGCCGCGCGGCCCGAGCTGATCGGCGCCCTGGACGGGGTGCCGTTCGACCAGCGCGCCGCCGCCAACCGGCGCCTGATCCGCACCGCCCTGGACGCCCGGCTGGCGGACGGGGAGGGTGAGAGCCCGCGCGTGCGCGCACTGCGATCGATGCTGGCGCCGGCGCCCGGCCCGGACGGGACGCTGCGGCCGCGCCAGTTCGTCGTCTTCTCCGACGAGGGGAACGGCCGCTATGTGGAACAGATCGGTGAGCTGACGCCCGAGGCCGCCGGGGTGGGCGTCTTCGTCCCCGGCACCGGCAGCCGACTCGACACCGTCGACCGGGAGCGGGGACGGGCCGTGACGCTGGCCCGCGACAGCGGGGCCACAGTCTTCGTCTACGCCGACGGCGAGCTGCCGCAGGAGATCGTGAACGGTGGTGCGTCCGCGGCGCTCCGGCTGCCCGTCTTCGGCTATCTGGCCGCCGATCAGGCGCTCTCGGGCAGCGCGGCCGATCCGCGTCCGGCCGCGGAGATGGCCGGAAAGCTGGTGGCCTTCGGGGCCGCGCTCGACGTCGAGGCCGACGGGGCGGCACCGCAGGCGCCGGTCACCTACATCGGGCATTCGTACGGCGGTTCGGTGGTCGGCACCGCCGAGCAGCTCGGGCTGCGGGCCGACAACGTCGTCTACGCCTCCTCCGCCGGCACCGGGGTGCTCGACGGGCCGTGGCACAACCCGAATCCGGAGGTGCACCGGTATTCGCTGACCGCGCCGGAGGATCCGATCCAGTGGGTGCAGCGGTACGGCGGCGCGGTGCACGGCGGCGATCCCGACCAGGCACCGGGAGTGCTCCGGCTCGACACCGGGTTGTACGCGGACCGTCCGGACGGGAGTCCCGGCGAGATCGTGGCCGGGACCGCCGGGCACTCCCGGTATCTGGACGATCCCGGTTCGACGGCCTTCGCCAACCTCAGCGCGGTCCTGTCCGGCCGGCCGGTGACGCCGTACGTGCGGCGGCTGCCCGATCTGGGCGATCCCGAGCTGGCGCGGGCGTTGATCGAGGCCGAACTGCCGTACCTCCGGGACGGTTTCACCGGCGCCTCCCGGCTCGGAGTCGCGGCACTGCACGATCCGGTCGCCGCGATCGGCTGCCTGTTCAGCGCACTGGGCGGTTGACCACCATTTCCGGGGCGATCATCGGAGGTTTCCGGTATTCGTCCGCGAAGGATTCCGGTACGCGGTAAACGGCGCGCGAACAATCAACCTCAAGCTGTACTCGAGATCGGTTCCGAGGGCGTTCTCAGTGACCCGGGAAACAGCAATGGTTACCGGAGAGTGAACCGGATATTTCCTCTGCGCCGAGAACAACCTCCACCCGGAACAACCGCCGTGGTCAGGCATTTCATGCAGATGCACGCATCGATTCAGGTGTCCTGAGACACATCTACCCGACGGTAATAAGCGCGTCACAACGACGAGAAAAAGGCGGGTTTTCGTGTGAATCTTATGGGGCATCAACCGATGCGAACCCTACGAAAGGAAACGCGTATGTTCCCCGCCCTGACCCAGTTCTTCAACGATGTGACCATCTTCGGTGGCGACCTTCTGCACGTCGCCATCACCCTCGGAATCGGAGCGTGACGCACAACTGAATTAACCACAGTCGGAGGAGACTCGCGCCGCTTACCCGTCAGGGCAAGCGGCGCGAGTGTTTTCGTCTTCCAGTGTTGTCGTCTCCCGCGGAAGGTGTGCGGGAACCCTGCCCGGGCTAGGACCGACCCCAGCCGGGCAGTCCGTTCGCCCAGGCGCGGGCCTCATTGACCCGCGCGGTGCTCAGGCCGTGCTGCTCGGGGTACTCGCGGTACTCGAGCTTGGCCCCGTTGGCGCGCAGTTCGTCGGCGAACCGGACGGTCAGCGGCTGGAAGGCCACCGTGTCGGCGGTGCCCTGCTGGAGCAGGATCGGGGCGGTGTAGCCCTTCACCGGGATCCGCGAGTAGTCGCGCAGAGCCGCCATCAGCGAGCCTTCCCGCAGCGGCCGCGACACCAGCTCGCCCACCGGAACCCCCTTGGTGGCCTGGCCCATCTCCCGGTAGCAGAGCGTCTCGGCCTTCTTCACCAGCGACCGGCCGCGGGCGTTGAGGTACGAGTCCACCGGCACGTCCGGGCGGGCCTGCTTGAGACCGGCCAGCACGTAGGTGAAGTAGGTGGTCAGATCGGGTGCGGCCACCGGCGGGAAGCCGGGCTCGATGGTGGCGAAGTAGTCGTCGAGGTACACCGGCACCGAGTGCGCCACGGTGCCCACGTCGGTCAGTTCGGGCGCGTAGTCCTCGGCGAGGTTCGACGTCCACAGCGCGGTGTGGCCGCCCTGCGAGCCGCCGAAGCTGAGGAATTTCTCGGAGATCGGGGCGCCGGCGTATTGCGCGACGACGGTCCGGGTGGCCCGGATCATGTCCAGGGTGTTCTTGGCGGCGGTGGGACCGTGCAGATAGGCGTGCACCCCCGGGCCGTCGATCCCGGCGTAATCGGAGGCGGCGATCACGTAGCCGTCGTCGAGCCACTTGCCCAGCCAGGGATCGCGTTTGCCGCCCTCGCCGAGCACGGTGCTCAGCCCGCAGGTGTCGCCGAGTCCGACGGTCGAGTGGTTCCAGGCGAGGATCCGGTAGCCGCCGGCGCGGGCGGCGCGCTTGGGCACCGAGACGCTGCCGTGCACCGGCACCAGCTCTCCGTGCACGTCCTCGGACAGGTACACCACCTCGAAGACCTTGGCGGCCTGCCCCATCCGGGCATCCTTCTGGTCGGTGATGTCCTTCACGCTGACCAGCGAGCCGCGCGCTCCGGCCGGAGCGGCCGGAGCCGCGGCCGGCGACAACGCCACTAGTCCCACACCAGTCACCAGCGCCGTCATCACGATCAGCAACCGTCTCAGCACCACAGTCTCCTGCCAGTTCTTTCTCGTCCGCACTGACGGGCGCGTCACGGGTGCACATCCCCGGTCGCCGACCCGAGAGCAGCCTAACATGAGACTTAGTGCACCCTAACTTGCGTCCACGCCGCGGGCGAGACCGTGCCGCCGGTAGTCGGCCGCCGCCTCGGCCCGGCCGCCGTCGACCCGCACCACCGACAGCCCGCTGTCGTAGGCGCCCACGTCCAGCCCGGTGTGCCCCCACGACCTGAGCAGTGCGGCGATGCTTCGCAGGTCGTCTCGACTGCCGCCGTCGTCGACCTTCTCCAGGTAGACCGCCCGCCGGTTGGTGGCCCCGAAGCCCGGCATCTGAACGGCCTGCAGCGGGCTGTATCCCCAATCGATCATCGCCACAAGGGCTTTGACCACGTACGACGGGATCTTGCGGCCGCCGGGCGAGCCCAGCGCGAGCAGCGGCGGGCCGTCGGCCCCGTCGAAGACCATCACCGGCGACATCATCGTGCGCGGGCGCACACCCGGCACCCGCGCATTGATGCCGTCCGGCCCGGCCGCGGCGGTGAAGTTGTCCAGCGAGTTGTTGAGGTAGAAGCCGTCCACCTTCACCCCGCTGCCGAAGCTGCGCTGCAGCGTGGTGGTCAGTGTGGCGATGCTGCCGGCCGAGTCGCGCACGGTGATCTGCGAGGTGCCCTGGTCGGTGCTGTCGGCGTAGCGGGCGGCACGACGGTCCAGACGGCTCGGCTGCGGATCGTCGAGGGTGTGACGCTGGCGGATGCGCCCGGCCTGCGCGGCCAGCCCCGGCCGGTCGGTGACGATCCGGTCCAGGTAGTCCCGCGCGAGGTCTGGATCGGCTTGCGGATCGTCCATCCAGGTGTTGCCGTCGGTGAAGGCCAGGCGCTGCGCTTCGGTGATCAGGTGCACGGCGGTGGCCCGCGCCACCGGCCGCCCCGGGCCCGCGTTGACCCGCGGGTTCAGCCGCGCCAGATCGAGCGTGTCCAGGATTCCCAGGGTCTGGGCGACGATCATGAAACCCGTTGCCGTCGAGGGTGATCCGCACACCCGATGGTCCTGGTACGGGATGCACAGCGGCTCACCGGCCGCGACCAGCGTTCCGTGTTCGTGCTGCCAGTCCTGGACCAGGGCCTGCACCTGCGGCTGCTCGTCCAGCCCGCCGAGCCGCCCGAGCCGTTCGGCCAGTCCGGTCAGCGGCCGGCCCGCCGGAAGCCGGTCCAGATAGTCCGCGTACTCGGGATTGGTCAGCACCGCACCGGCTTGCGGCAGCGCCGCCGGGTCGAAGATCTCGCTGCGGGCGGCCATCGCCGACGACAACCGGGCGCTGACGGTGAACCCGGAGGCGGCCAGCCGCCGCGCAGGGGCCACCAGTTGCGCGAGCGGCATGGTGCCGAAACGTCCACCGAGCGTGGCCATCAGCCGATCGGTCTGCGGCACCCCCACCGACGAGAGCGCCGAGCGGGGCGCCGCTCCCCGATCGCCGGCCGGGGCGTGCACCGTGCCGTCGTAGGCCTCGAAGGTGCCGCTGGGGCCGTCGTAGTACAGCGCCAGGCCGCCACCGCCGGGGCCGGAGTACTGCGGTTCGGTGAGGCCGAGCACGTACTGCGCCGCCACCAGCGCGTCGGCGGCGGTGCCGCCGGCCGCGAGGATCCGGCAGGCTGCGGCACTGGCCTGGGGGTCGGGGGTGACCACCAGGTTGCGCTTGGGCCCGCCGGCGGTGGCCAGCAGTGCCGCGTCGGCGCCCGGATCGTCGGCCACCGGTGCCGCGTCGTAACCGCTGGGGTAGTCGCACTGTCCCGGATCGGCCGCCACCGGTAGTGGCCGCGGGTGCGGCCCGGAGGCCGCCGGGGCGCCGCAGCCAGCGAGCAGTGCGGCCACCACCGACAGCAGGGCGAGCGGTGCGCCCGGCCTCACGTGAAGCCCAGCAGCGGCACCGCGACCACCGCACAGCCCGCCAGTGCCAGCCCCATTCCGCCGCCGGTGCGCCGCAGTCCGTACTGCAGCAGGTCGTTGGCCATGATCGCCGGCAGGATCGCGAAGACCAGCCCGGCCGGGCCGCCCAGCCGGATGTCGGTGAACGCGTAGAGCAGCAGTTCCTGACCGGTCACCAGGAACAGTGAGAGCAGGCACAAGATGATGAAGCGGTCCTTGCCGAACAGCGGCACCGCACGGCTGAACGGTACGTAGACCGCCAGGGTGATCGCGGTCGCGACTGCGATCACCGCCAGGTACCAGGGGTCGGTGAAGGCCGCGACCAGCAGCAGGCCGGCGGTGACGTAGCCGCCGGTGCGCAGCGTCCACGATCCGGACGTGGTCTCCTGCACCACCACCGCAAGCAGTACCGAGACGGCGCTGACCGCGAAGAGCACCTCCACGCCCGGGCCGTCGGCCGGATACTGGAGGTCCATCGGCGCCACCGTGGTGCTGAGCAGTGCCAGCAGGAAGCCGGCGAGTCCGGCCAGCGGCACCATCACCGCCAGCGGGATCAGCGTGCGTGCCACACCCTGCTTGGTCAGCGAGTTGCACAGCATGCCCGGCACGATCACCCCGACCAGGGTGACCGCGTCGCCGGTCTGCTCCATACCCAGCACCCAGTGGGCGACGGCGAGCCACGCTGCGCCGCAGGCGATGCCGACGGCCAGGCCGATCCCGAAGACCTGCCGCGGGCGGGGCAGGAAGGCCTTGAGGATCACGTAGCGGATCAGCGCGTAGCCCACCAGCGAGATCAGCACGGTGACCACCGCGTTGACGGGCTGGTAGAGGCTGGCGGCCAGATAGCCGACGGCCAGTGTGCCGCCCACCGAGATCTGCCGCTGCCGAAAGTACAGGTAGCCGAGCAGCACGCCCACCAGGAAGGCCAGGTAGGTGTATTCGACGATGAACGGATAGTCGCCCAGGCTGGGACCGATCATGAGGCGACCACCTGACGCTCGGACCGCAGCTCCACCGGTTCGGCGATCAGCACGGTGGCTCCGTAGAGGCGACGGGTGCGCGCGGTCAGGGTGACCGGTTCCTCCACCAGCGGTGGGCGGCCGGTGACGACGATCGATCCCAGGGGTGCGGTTCCGGCGTCCTCCGACGTCGCCGGAACCAGCGGCTGAGTGTACGGCGCCGTGGCCGGTGCGGCGGTGGTCGGTGCGGTGGTGGCCGACGAGCCGTCGAGCACCGCGCTGACGTAGCGTTCCATCGCCCGTACCTGCGGGGTGTGGATGTTCACCATCCCGAGCAGCGCTACCTCGTCGCCGGCGGCGAAGCCCTCGCGGGCGCGGGCCAGCAGCGCCCGGCCGTCGTCCTGGTCGACGTCGTCGGTGGTGACGATCGTGGAGGCCGGTAGGCCGCGCGCGATCAGCTTGCGGCGCACCGCTTCCTGGATGTCGCCGTAGAGCACGACCCGGTCGATGCGGTCGGCGAGCTCGGTGGACACCAGGTCGATGAACATCGCGGCTCGGTCGGTGCGATCGGCGCGGTTGTTCAGTGCGATCACCGTGCGGCTGCCCGACGGCAGGTTCTCCGTGACCACCGTGTCGAAGACCTGCAGGGTGGACTGCCAGTCGTTGATGGCGAACATCGGCACCCAGTGCAGGTCGGCGCCGGTCCCGTCGGACACGGTGGCGATCCGGGTGGTGCCGGGGTCCGGGTGCGCGCCGAGCATGCCGCGCACGGCCACCTGCTGATCGATGTTCAGCAGCCGGGCCACCTCGAGCACCACCGCGACGTTCTCCTCGAACTGCCGGTAGTCGAAGCGCTCGAGCAGCTCGCGAGAGTCGATGCTCGCCTCGGCGACGATCAGCCGCGAGCCGCGGGCCTCGCAGTGGGTGCGGATGATCTCCACCAGCGCCGGATCGCGCTCGGAGGTCACCACCGTCCCGTTCTCGGGCACCGTGTTGCACAGGGAGGCGGCGATCTCCTCGAGGGTCTCGCCGAGTTCGTCCTGGTGGTCGAGGCGCACGTTGGTGATGACGCCGATCGGTGAGCGGAGGATCTGGTCCTGGCAGATCTTCTGCAGCTTGGGCTTGACCGCCATGCATTCGACGACCAGGGCGGTCACGTCGTCGTCGATCCAGTCCCGCACAAAGCGGTACTGCTCGTTGATGTTGGCCGGCCCGGTGCGCCGGATGGGGTGTTCGCCGCCGTCGGTGTCGATGACGCAGGCGTAGGTGCCGGTGGTCTTGGCGATGGTGTGTACGCCGGCTTCGCGGAGTACGCCGCCGATCATGCGGGTGACGGTGGATTTGCCGCGGATTCCGTTGACGTGGATGTTGACGTCGAGTCCGGCGGTGCGGGCACGATGTGCGGTTTCGCGCCGGCTGAAGGCGCCCATGCCGATGAGGGCGGAAGCGCCGGCCAGCGCCGTGAAGGCGAGCATGTGGGAGATCTCCTCATGAGAAGGTTCGGCGACCGTGGGTACGCCGAGGAAGGACTGGTCACAGTGCGGCGTCGAAGCCGGACCGGGTCAGCCGGAGGAGGAGTCGGAGTCCGCGGGACCGAAGTCCTCTGGACAACGATCATGCTGCCCGATCTGCGAACAATGCGCAAGCGCTGAAATCGCTACGCGCACAATGTGCACCGTGACCTTGGCCACGTCGACGCAAGGCTCCTCACGGCGCCCGGGCGCACAGGTGCGCGATGGTCGACGACGGTCCTCGTCACGCCGAGCGCCAGGCCTGTGACGGTGGCCCGCGATAGCCTGAGCCCATGGTGGTGAAGGTTTCGAGGGACGACGTCGCCGCCTTCCGTCTGCACGCCCATCACCTCACGGATCGGCTGGGCCAGAAGGCGATTGTGGGCGCGGCCGCTGTGTGCGGTATCCAGAACAGCCCGCCGGGGTCCGCACTCCTCGCCCTGCATGCGCGGGTCCGCGACGTCAGCGCCGACCGGCTGGACCATGCGGTCGCCACGGACAAGAGCCTGCTCCAGACCTGGTGCATGCGCGGCGCGCCCTTCTACATTCCCACCGCTGATGCGCCCGTGTTCACCACCGGCGTTCTCCCGCCGACGGAAGAGGCGATGCGCCGGTTCATTTTCGGGGCAGGACCGTCGGTGGACAAGCTCGGCTTGAGCCTCACCGAGACCGTGGAGCTGGTCGGCTCCGAGATCGGCGATGTACTCGCCGGCCGACAGTTGGCGATCGACGCCCTCGGCAGGGAGCTCGCCGAACGGATCACGCCGCACCTGTCCGCCTCCCAACGCGACATCTGGAAGCAGGAAGGCCCCCACGCCGCCCCAGCCACTCGGTGAGGCGATCGTGCACTTCTGTATTCGCATCCTGACCTTGCAGGGCGTCGTCTGCTTCGCGCCACGCGACGGCAACAAGGCACCGTTCGTCCTGGTCGACGAGTGGCTGGGGCACCGCTTACCCGACGCCGACCCGAAAGTTGCGCGAGCCGACTGCTTCGCCGCTACCTGCACAGTTATGGGCCTTCCACCCGAGCCGACTTCGCCGCCTGGCTCGGGGTGCGCGCCGGCGACGCCGACCCGTGGTGGCGCCTGCTCGATGACGAGATGACTCAGGTCGAGTTCGGCCGTACGACGTGGCTCCTCACCGACGACCTCGACGCCCTCCGCTCGCCGCCGGCACCCGTGGGCGTGCGTCTGCTCCCACCTCGCGATCCCTACACGCAGCTGCGTGACCGCACCACCATCGTGGACGAGAAGCACCACCGCGAGGTGTGGAGAACCGTGGGCGACCCCGGAACCGTTCTCGCCGACGGCGACATCATCGGCACCTGGCGCGCCCGCAAGAAGGGCCGAAAGCTCTCCGTGAACATCACGACGTTCGACGCGCTGCCGGCCCGGCACCGGACATCGCTCGAAACCGAGGCCGCGCAGGTCGCGCCACTCCGTGGCGCATCCGCCTCGGAAGTCCAGTTCGACGCATACTGACCACACGCGTGCCGCATCTCAGATGAGACCGCTGCTGCGGCTCATCACCATGGTGGAGCTAAGGGGAATCGAACCCCTGACCTACTCGATGCGAACGAGTCGCGCTACCAACTGCGCCATAGCCCCGTGGGTCACGGTGAGTGACCGTGGACCAGTGTAACAGCGCCCCACCGGAGGGCGGGAATCGCCCGGGTGCGGCGGTAACCTGACATCCGACGGCGCCACGCGGCGGCCCGCGGCACCGCCGGCTCGCCCGCCGACGCTGCCGCCGATCGCCCGCCGCGGCCGACCGAAGGAGGTTCACCATGTTCCGATCCGCCCACGGCTCCGACGCGGAGATCACGCAGCTGCTGGCGCGCACCATCAGCCTGGCCGAGCCGGTGCTGACGACCCTGCGCACCGCCGATCCGTGCGCCGTGAAGCCGCGCACCTTCCCCGTCGTCGACTACTCCGGCCCCGCCGGACTGGCCGCCCGGGTCCTGGACGCGGCCTCCTGGCCGGGCACCGGCAGCTGGGCCGAGGCCAGTATGAACGAGCGGGCCGGCTGGTGGACGCACCGGGTGGGCGCGCTGAACACCCTCGGTGTGGCCGCGCCCGGCTTCGCCGGCGGCTGGGCCAAACTCTCCCCCGCCACCCCCGTGCTGCGGATGGCCGACCAGGCGCTCATCGTGCTCGCCGTCGCCCAGGAGTACGGCGTCACCGAGCGCCGGGACCAGCTGGCACTGCTGGCCGCCGCCCTGTTCGACCGTGATCTGGCCGCCGCCCCGCTGCCCGCCGAAGGCACCACCGCCTGGGCGGAACTGTGGCGCCGGCCGAGCCGGACCGAAGCGGTCAAAGCACTGTGGAACCTGACCATGCTGGTCCGCAGTGACGTTCTCGAACCCCCGGGCCGGCTTCCCGGACTGTTCCGCAAGCTCAGCTGGATCCCCGTGGTCGGGGCACCCGCCACCTACGCGGCCGAACTGATCGGGCTGAGCGCGGCGGTACGCCGCGCCCGCACCTGGATCACCGAGCACCCCGAGGCGATCAGCGCCGACGGGATCGGTACGGACGAGATCAGTGCCGACGAAGTCGGACACCAGAGTTCCCGATAGACCGCACCATCGACCTGAGATGGATGGCTCGGTCTATCGGGAACACTCGTACCGGCATCGCCGGCGGACCAGCGACTTTTGAAGGCCCAACCGCATCGGCGGCCGGGCCGGCGAGGCGGTCAGTCCTCGTCGTCGGCGTCGGCGGCCGCGTTGCGCGCCTTGGCGATCTCCAGCGCATTGCGGGCCGTGGCCTCATCCGGGTACGGCCCCATCCGGTCGAGGGCGTTGGCGGTCTTGCCGCGGGTCACCTCGCCGGTGGAGACCTGGTAGTACCACTCGTCGTTGTTGCTCATGACTTCACTCTACGGCGGCCTGCGCGCCCCGGACGCCGATGCGCGGCACACCCGCCGAACGGGCGACGGCGCCTCCCGGAAGAACCGGGAGGCGCCGTCGCCGTACTCGTGTTGTCTCCAGCCGCGACGATCAGCCGGCGGTGCGGTACACCTCGCGGTCGTACTCCCCCTCGACCTCGACGCGCTCGGCGTACGAGAAGTCGTAGGTCGGCAGGTGATCGAAGGCGGGGTCCTCGTCGTCGGCCTCAAGCACCACGGCGCCACCGGGACGACGGAGCCGGGCCGGTGCCGGACGGTAGGTGGGCGCCTGCCGCTCGCGCCGCAGCCTCTCGTCCTCCTCTGCCTGCCGCTTGAGCCGCGCCGCCCGCTGCGCCCGGAACTGGGCCTCACGGATCGCAGTGCGCCGCAAGAAGATCAGGTAGGTGGCGAGCATGGCGACCGCAATGGCGGTGAGCACGATGCCCGGGATGGTCCACACGAAGCAGAGGACGATCGCGATCACGGTGAGCAGCGACAGCCCGCCCACCACGCGCTGGCGTTCGCGGTAACGCATCTGTGCGCGTTCGGTCGGCCGGTCCGGGCCGTAGCCGCCGCGGCCCCGCAACTCACGCGGAACGGGCTTGGGGGCGCGGGCCGGCTTCTTATCGACCACCTCGTCCTCGACGTCGTCGACCAGGTCGTCCGCCTCGTCGTCGTCGAAGTCCTCGTCCTCGTCCTCGTCGACCAGCTCGGCCTCGTCCTCGAGGTCCCCCTCGTCGTCGAAGTCCTCGTCGTCCAGGTCGTCGTCTTCGTCGACGAGTTCGTCGCCGTCGTCCTCGGCGGTCGGCTCGTCGTCCGCGTCGGCCTCATCGATCTCGGCCTCATCGGCCGCAGCCTCTGCGGTCTCCAGGTCGTCGGACTCGGCCACCGGGCCGGGCGCGCTCGCCTCGCCGGCGGTCGCCGGGGCGGTGGAATCGGTCCGGTCCTCGCCGGAGTCCGGGTCCGGTGTCTGCTCAGCCTTCACCACGTCGATCACCTCGGTCACCTCGTTCGCGTTGGTTTCGGTCTTGCCGGATTCGTTCGACGAGGCGCCCGCCGCCTCATTCCCGTGCGACTTCTCTTCGTCGCGCTCCTGGTGCTTCTCGGGAGCCACCCGCTGCACGGTCACCGTCGCACTCTTCTCGACAGGCGACTTCTCGGCAGCAGTCTTCGCCGCCGACGTCTTCTCGGCCGCAGCCTTTCCGGCAGAGACCTTCTCTTCTGCCGTCTTCGCCGCTGCCGAGGTCTTCTTCTCCGCCGAACCCTGCGATCCCGAACGCACGGCGGCCGAGCGCGCGGAGCGCTTCACCACGTAGTCGGGATTGGACGGATGCCGGCTGGCCGACCGTCGGCGCTGCGGAGTGGCGGTACCGCCGCGGTGCAGCACGCGGGTGCTACCGGCCGCCGCCGTGGTCTTCTTCACCTCGGGCCGACCGCGCAGGACCATCGGCAGTACCACGAGCAGCCACACCGCGATCAACGCGATCCACAACACCGATGACGTCGCCATACTCCTGGTCCTCCTGTCCTGCGGTCGTCCGAAGGCCGAATTCGGGCGGAATGCAGCCAGAATTCAATCTAGAGCGAGAACCCGTCGCCGCGGCTCAGGCGCGCCGCCGGAGATCCTGAGAGGTTCCAGCACACAACCGCGGGCAGCCAGACCCGGAGAGGACCCGATGGCTGTGTCAGAGGGTGTCGAGGATCCGGGCCCGGGTGCGCTGATACTCGTCGTCGCTGATCGCCGCGGCCGCGCGCAGACCGTCGAGTTCGCGGAGCCGATCGGCCGCAGACCGGGAATCGGCAGACCGGGAATCGGCAGGGCCGGAAGCGCCCGGACCGTTAGTGCCCGAACCGGAAGCGCTAGGACCAGTAGCCCCAGACCACGAAGCAGCAGGGCCGGCAGCGCCGGGACGGGCAGCAGCAGCCCGGAAATCAGCGGTACGAACATCCGTGACCACCTGCGGCGGCGCGGTGGCACTGGCCTGCTCCCAGCGCTGCAGGACGTCCATCACCTGCCGGTGAACCTCGGGGCGGTCGCGCACATCGAGCGCGCCGTCGAGCGGCAGCCCGTTGCGGTAGAGGATGGAGATGATCTCCAGCAGCGGCTCGGACTGCCCGGTCAGGTCGACGGTCCGCCCGTCGGCCACCGAGGTGAACTTGGCCGGCGCCAGACCGCCGACCAGCGCACTGGCGTCCCAGTCGATGTGCAGTTTGCGGCTGCCCGGATCCATCAGCACCACCAGCGAACCCAGGTGCACCAGCGGCTGCCGCAGCACCGGCACCCGCGCCTTGACCTGGGCGGTGAACGGCTCGGTCTGGCCGTCGTCCACCCGCAGCCGGAACCGCATCACCGGTTCCTCGTTGATGTAGGTGCCGGTCTGCTGCACCGATTCGACGCCGGCGAGCAGCAGCTGCCCGTGCAGGCGCCGGTCCGAGGCCGCGCTCCTGCTCGTCTGGACCGCGACGAACAGTCCCACTGCGATCAGCACGTCCAGCACGGTGAAGCCGATCCCGGTCCAGAGCATCCACTCGGTCCCCGGCTCGTCGAGCAGCAGGTAGCAGACCAGGAAGGCCGGACCGACCAGCCCGCAGAGCAGGACGAATCCCAGGATCTTGAGGAAGTCGGCCACCTGGCTGCCGAGGGAGTCACCGGCCGGGAGCGAACCCGGACGCGCGGAAGGCTCTGTCATACGAACAGATTAAGGGTCAGCCGACGGCCTTGCCCGATCGGACCAGGGTCTCCACGGCGCTGCCGACGATCTCCTCGGTGGTGATCGCGAACAGCAGGTGGTCGCGCCACCGTGCGTTCACGTCCATGTACCGCCGCAGCAGTCCCTCTTCCCGGAACCCGAGTTTGCGCAGGATCGCCTGGGAGGCACCGTTTTCCGGCTGCACCGTCGCTTCGAGGCGATGCAGTCCCACCGGCCCGAAGCAGTGGTCCACCCCGAGCGCGACCGCGGCGGTGGTGATGCCCTGACCGGTGTGCCCGGCGTCGATCCAGTAGCCGATCCACGCGCTGCGGACAGCTCCGCGCTGCACATTGCCCACCGTCAACTGGCCGACGTACCTGCCATCCAGCTCGATCACAAAGGGCAGCACGGTGCCGCGCTTGGCTTCGGCCTTGAGCACCGAGAACAGCGGCGCCCAGGAGCCGGGCTGATGCCGCGCATCCCACGGCCCCACCCCCGTCGGCTCCCACGGCAGCAGCGTGTTCTGGTTCTTGATGCGCAGCGCGCTCCACTGCTTGGCGTCGCGCATCTTGATCGGCCGGACCGTCACCACGCCCGCGGGCACCCGCAGCGGCCCGAGCGTGGCGGGCCATCCGGGATGGTTCGGCGAGTCGACGAGCCAGGAGAGCATGGGTGGATTCTATGCAGCCGCAGGTGTTCTCAGCGGTCGTTCGACCGGCTCAGCCGCGCTGCGCGAGAAACATCACGCGCACCCGGTCGCCGGTCTCGTGCTCCTCGACGTCCGGATCCACCAGGATCAGGCAGTTGGCCTCGGCCAGTTCGGCGAGCAGCATCGAGCCGCCGGTCTCGGACTCCCCCACCACCTGCACCAGGTATTCGCCGGACCGCTCGTCGCGCATCAGCTGGCCGCGCAGAAAGCCCTGCCGGCCGGGAATCGATGCGATCGGGCCGATGGTGCGGGCGGTGACCACCCGCCGCTTGGGCTGGCGTTTGCCCAGAGCGATACGGATCAGCGGGCGCACCATCACCTCGAAGGCCACCAGCGCGGTGACCGGGTTGGCCGGCAGCCAGAAGGTGGGGATCTCGTCCTTGCCGAGCAGCCCGAAGCCCTGCACCGAACCCGGATGCATGGCGATCCGGCCGATCTCCAGGTCACCGAGATCGGCCAGCGCCTCGACCACCTCGCGGGAGGCGCTGCCGCCGACGGAGCCGCAGATCACCACCACTTCGGCACGGATCAGCTGGGCCTCGACGGCCTCGCGCAGCTGGTCGGCGTCGCGGGCGGTCACGCCCACCCGGTGCACCTCGGCGCCGGCGTCGCGGGCGGCGGCGGCCAGCGCATAGCTGTTCACGTCGAACACCTGGCCGGGGCCGGGTTCGCGGTCGATGTCGACCAGTTCGTTGCCGACGGCGATGATCGCCACCCGCGGCCGCGGGTGCACCAGCACCCGGGTGCGGCCCACCGCGGCCAGCAGCGCCACCTGCGCCGGGCCGATCAGCGCGCCCTCGCGCACGGCCACGTCGCCGGGCTGCACGTCGTCGCCGATTCGGCGCACGTAGTCGCCGGTCTCCACGGCGTGCCCGATCATCACCCGTTCGTCGCCGCCGTCGGTCCAGCGCACCGGCACCACGGCGTCGGCCAGGGTGGGCATCGGCGCACCGGTCTGTACCCGCACCGCCTGCCCCGGCTGCAACCGCACGGGGGTGCGGGAGCCGGGCTGCAGATCGCCGACCACCGGCAGATGCACCACCAGCTCGGCGCCGTCGCCGGGCGCGGTCACCTCGATGCCGGCCGCATCCACCTCGTCGAGCTCGTCCGGCGCGGGCTGTCCGGCGAGGGTCACGTCCACCGCCCGCACGGCGTAGCCGTCGACGGCGGCCTGGTCGAAGCCGGGCATGGGAGCGGTGGTAACCACCTCTTCTGCGCACAGCAGGCCCTGAGCTTCGGAGATCGCGACCTGGACCGGCCGCGGCGCGACCACGGATGCGGTCACCAGGCTCAGGTGATCCTCCACTGAGCGCATCAATGTCTCCTCCCCGTGCCGGCCGCCCGCCGGCATCGTCCGGATGGGTTCGCGATCGAGGCTAACGGTCCCGGCGCCCCGCGCGGGGCAGGCTCACCGAAGTACGACGGCGGGAAAGCTCAGTCGGACAGCCGCCGGACCAGCCATTCGCGCAGTTCCGGACCGTAGTCGTCGCGGTCGAGCGCGAAGTCGACGGCGGCCTTGAGGTAGCCGCCGGGGTTGCCCAGGTCGTGCCGGGAGCCCTCGTGCACCACCACGTGCACCGGCTCGCCCTTCTCGATCAGCAGCGCGATCGCGTCGGTCACCTGCAGTTCGCCGCCGGCGCCCGGGGTGATCTCGCGCAGCGCGTCGAAGATCTTGCGGTCGAGGATGTACCGGCCGGCCGCGGCCAGGTTGGACGGCGCCTGATCGGCCGGCGGCTTCTCCACCATGCCGCGCACCCGCTTGACCCCGGGGGTGGCCGGGTCGGCGTCCTCGACGTCGAAGACGCCGTAGGCGCTGATCTTGTCGCCGGGCACCTCGATGGCGCACAGCACGCTGCCGCCGTAGGTGGCGCGGGTCTGCGCCATCCGGCTCAGCACCCCGCCGGGCAGCACCAGGTCGTCGGGCAGCAGCACCGCGATCGCGTCCTCGTCGTCGGCCAGGTCGGCCTCCACGCAGCCGATGGCGTGACCGAGCCCGAGCGGCTTGTCCTGCACCACCGAGGCCACCTCGAGCAGCGACGGCGCATTGCGCACCTTGGCGAGCATCGACTCCTTGCCCCGCGCGGCCAGCGTGTGCTCGAGCACCAGGTCTTCGACGAAGTGGGCGACGACGCCGTCCTTGCCGGGCGAGGTGATGATCAGCAGCCGTTCGGCGCCGGCCGACTTGGCCTCCTCGGCCACCAGCTCGATGCCCGGGGTGTCGACCACCGGGAGGAGCTCTTTGGGGACGGTCTTGGTGGCCGGCAGGAAGCGGGTGCCCAGACCTGCGGCGGGGACCACCGCGGTGCGCGGGATCTTGATCGACATGGCAGTCAGCTTAGTGCGGCCTTCTGGCAGAATCTGGTCCGAGGGCTGGGCCGTTCCTGTGAGTCGGCCCACCGCCGCCGCCCAGGTGCGCACCCGGCGCCGCCGGGGGCACACCGGAAGTAGGGACCCACCATGAGCACGGACACCCCGCGCACGGACGGGCCGGACGCGAGTCCAGCACCGCATCTGGAGAAGGCCCGGCTGCGGACCGGTCTGCTGGCCGCCCGGGACGCGATGTCGCCGTTCATCCTCAGCCAGTCGATCGCCGAGCTGGCCGAGTGGATGTACCGGCTGCCGGTGGAGCTGGCGCCCGGCGACACCGTGGCCGCCTATGTGGCCACCCGCCGCGAACCGGGCGGCATCGCGATGCTCGACGCGCTGGCGGATCAGGGCCTGCGGGTGATTCTGCCGATCGTGCCCGAGGGCGAGCCGGACCGGCTGCAGTGGGGCGTCTACACCGATGAGCGCGAGCTGGAGCCGGGCCGGTGGAATCTGCTCGAACCGATGGGACAGCGGCTCGATCCGGACACTCTGGTGCAGGCCGAGCTGATTCTGGTGCCGGCGGTGGCCGTGGACCGGCGTGGGGTGCGCCTGGGCCGCGGCGCCGGCTACTACGACCGGACGCTGGCCGGCATGCGGGCGCCGATCGTCGCCGTGGTGCACGACGCCGAGGTGGTGGACGCCCCGCTGCCCGAGGACGAGAACGATGTGCGGGTGAACCTGATCCTCACCCCCGGTGCGGGCTTCACCCCCGTCGACGGCTGACCACCCTGCGGGTGCGGCCGGGGCGACGACACGCCACCGGCGGGGCCGCCGGACGGCCCGTACGCTGGGGTCATGGCACGCACCAAGTGGAACGACCTGACCGATCAGCAGAAGGCGGCGATCATCGCTGCGGCCGCCGTGGACGGCGGTCTGCGGCTGTGGGCCGGCCGCGATCTGGCGGCCCGGAACCGGCACGAGGTGAACGGCCCCAAGTGGCTCTGGGCGGCAGGACTGTCGACGATCAACTCGCTGGGAGTGCTGCCGGCGCTGTATCTGCTGCTCGGTCGGCGCAGGCGGGCCGCGGACGCCGCGGCGTCCTGAGGAATCAGCCGGCGGCGGCCGGGGTGCTCGAGCTGGACGAGCTGCTCGAGGACGAGCTGCTCGACGAGGACGAACCCGAAGAGGAGTCGCCGCCCGACGACGAGCTGCTGGACTCGCCGGACTTCTCGGCGGCCACCGAACTGGAGCCGGAGCGCGAATCGGTGCGGTAGAAGCCGCTGCCCTTGAACACGATGCCCACGGAGTTGAAGAGTTTGCGCAGCTTGCCCTGGCACTGCGGGCACTGCGTGAGGGCGTCGTCCGAGAACGACTGCACGATGTCGAACTTGTTGTCGCACTCGGTGCACGCGTAGCTGTAGGTGGGCACTGAAACCTCCGGGACGTCAAAGACTGATGATCAGTGTACCGCCCGGCTGGCACTCGGTCTTCCCGAGTGCCAGTGAGGGGGCGCCGGGCCTCTTCTCAGCCGATCACCCGGGTGTTGCGGTCGGGTATCCCGTCGGCGTTCATATCGGGCGAGCGCGGGTGCCGCGCATCCCAGCGCAGCAGGGCCGCGCCGACGACGGCCGAGGCCAGCGATCCGGCTAGGACGCCGGCTTTGGCGGCGGCGACGTGGTGCTCGTCGCCGGGGAACGACAGTTCGGCGATCAGCAGGGCGACGGTGAAGCCGATGCCGGTGAGGAAGCCGACCGGCAGCAGGTCGCGCAGGCCGATCGCGTCGGGCAGCCGCAACGGGGTGAGCCGGGTGACCAGCCAGGTGGTGCCCAGCACGCCGATCACCTTGCCGGCCAGCAGACCGGTGAACGCCGCGATGCTCACCGGACCGATCATCGATCCTTCGCCCACCACCGTGACCCCGGCGGCCGCGAAGGCGAACAGCGGCAGCGCGAGGAACGACGAATAGGGCGTCACCCGGTGCGCGTACTGCAGCGTGCGCGGCAGGGTCTCGCCGGCACCGGCGACGGCCGGGACGGTGAAGCCCAGCAGCACCCCGGCGACGGTCGCGTGCACCCCGGAGGCGTGCATCAGCGCCCACGCGATCACGGCCAGCACCAGCAGCAGCGGCCAGGGCCGCCACCGGGCGCGCACCGCCAGCCCGAAGACGACGATCACCGCCAGCGCACCGAGCAGCGGCCACAGGTCGATCCGTTCGGTGTAGACGGTGGCGATCACCAGGATGCCGAGCAGGTCGTCGACCACCGCCAGGGTCATCAGGAAGACCCGCAGGGCGATCGGCAGGCCGCGGCCGAAGACGGCCAGCACGGCCAGCGCGAAGGCGATGTCGGTGGCCGACGGGATGGCCCAGCCGTGGGCCGCGCCGTCGGCGCCGCCGAGGCCGACCACCGCCAGATACAGCAGCGCCGGGACGGCCATGCCGCCGACGGCCGCGGCGATCGGAACACCGGCGCGCCGCGGATCGCGCAGGGCTCCGGCGACGAACTCGTGTTTGAGTTCGGCGCCGACGGTGAAGAAGAAGACGGCCAGCAGTCCGTCCGACGCCCAGTGCGCCAGCGTCAGATTCAGGTCCAGCGCCGCAGGCCCGACGGTGGTCTCGAGCAGCGCGTGATAGCTGTCGCGTCCGGGGACGTTGGCCCAGACCAGGGCGATGGTCGCGGCGAGCAGCAGAAGCAGCCCGCCGCCGGTGTCCCGATCGATCCGGACGCGCAGCCGGGCAGCGGTCACTAGTGCACCATGCTTTCTACGGACCCCTTCGGGGTGTTCGTGAGAGGAACTCGACGGGGATCGAGGTGACGGCCTGTGGCGGTCGCCCTTGCAGGGCCTGCATGACACTGCCGCCCTCGGTCTCGTCGGGGTCGTGGACCGGTTTCAGGAAGACGCGCCGCAGAGCGCCGGTTAGTGACCATCCGGTGATCGACCTCGCTGCCGGGTTGTCGCTGCCAACAACTGGAGAACCTGTGATGTCCATTTCGGATGACCGTCCACCTGAAAACACGCCGGCGGTGTTCGTCGGTATCGACTGGGCCTCGGCGGATCACGCCGTCTGTGTCCTGGACCAGACCGGCCGTGTCGCCGCCCGGTTCACAGTCGATCACTCGACTGAGGGGATCACCTTGCTGATCCGCCGCCTGGCCGGCTACGCCCCCGATCCGGGGGACGCGCCGGTGAGTATCGAGCGGCCCAACGGCCGCCTGGTCGACCTGCTCCTGGAAGCAGGGCATCCGGTGGTGCCGGTGTCGCCGAACGCGATCAAGACCTGGCGTGAGGGTGAAGTGATCTCCGGTGCCAAGTCCGACGCCGGTGACGCACAGGTGATTGCCGAGTACTTGCGGATGCGTCTGCATCGTCTGGCTCCGGTGAGGCCGTACTCGCCGCAGACCAAGGCGTTGCGGACAGTCGTACGCACCCGCGACGACGTTGTTGCCCTGCGAGTGCGGGTGGTCAACCAGCTCCGCACCTTGCTCGAAGCGCAATGGCCCGGAGCGACAAGGGTTTTCGCTGACCTGGACTCGTCGATCGCGCTCGCGTTCCTGCTGGCCTATCCGACCCCGAACGCCGCTGCGCGCCTCGGCGAGAAACGCATGGCCGCGTTCTTGACCAAGAACGGGTACTCCGGGCGCCGCCCTGCCGGTGAGGTCCTGGCCCGACTGCGCGAGGCGCCCCCGGGGATCACCGATCCCGTGCTCAGCGAAGGACTGCGCGACAGCGTCCTGGCTTTGGTGAGGATCCTCCAGGCCATCAGTGCCGCCGAATCCGATCTCGGCAAGAACGTGATCAAGCATCTGCAGGCACACCCGGACGGCGCGATCTTCACGTCGCTGCCAAGGTCGGGTCAGATCAACGCCGCCCAGATGCTCGCCGAGTGGGGCGATGCCCGTCAAGCCTACGACAGCCCCGACGCCGTGGCTGCCCTGGCCGGACTGAGCCCGGTCACCAACGCCTCCGGTAAACACCACGCCGTGCACTTCCGCTGGGCGTGTAACAAACGCTTCCGCCTCGCGATGACCACCTTCGCCGACAACAGTCGGCACACCAGCCCCTGGGCCGCAGACATCTACGCCAGAGCCCGGGCCCGCGGGCACGACCATCCCCACGCGATACGAATCCTCGCTCGAGCCTGGACCCGCGTCATCTACCGCTGCTGGCACGACCACCAGCCCTACGACCCAACCCTGCACGGAGCAGCGAAAACACTGCAATCCGCCGCATAAGGTTGACTCAGGAAGTGTCATGCGGGCACCCCGCTCATGCAGCTGTCCGTCTCGGTGCGGCTCCCGGTGTCATGCGGTCATTGTTTCAGACCGCCGGGCGGGTCCGTCAACCAGCGGGCTGGGGTCTGGAGGCCTGGGGCCTGACGATCTGGGGCCCAAAAAGGCTGCGGACTGGGGTTGTGGACGGGCGTGCACCCCGGGCGCCGGCTGTGGACGACGGGCTGGATGCGTGGGCGGCGGCGGACTGCACTGGGCCCATGGGTACGCCAAGCCGCACGAGTACGGGGCACGGGCCGGGCAGCGCCGCCGGGCATCGCGGCCGATCGCCGGACCGGCTGGCGACGAGCCTGCCCGACCGGTTGCGGGAACGGCTGCGGCCGGGCCGGCTGCGGTCGCTGCTGGTGCGCCGGGTGCTGGCGGCGGCGCTGCTGATCGCGGCGGTGGTGCTGCTGGCGGCCGGGCGGAGCGATCCCGGGGAGCCGGTGGTGGTGGCCGCAGGAGCGCTGACGCCGGGCCGGGCGCTCACCGAGGCCGATCTGTCCGTGGTGCGGATGGACACCCGCGGACTGTCCGGGCTGCTGCACCACCGCGATCAGGCTGTGGGGCGGCGACTCTCGGGGACCCTCGGCGCCGGCGAACCGGTCACGGCGAGCCGGCTGCTGGACTCGCGGCTGCCGGCGGCGCTCACCGGCGAGCCGTCGGCGCGGCTGGTGCCGGTGCGGCCCGCCGATCCGGCGCTGGCCGGGCTGCTGCGGACGGGCGACGTGGTGGATGTACTCGACGAGCACGGCACCGTACTGGCCCGCAAAGCCGTTGTCGCGGTGCCGGTGTCCGTGGCGTCGTCGGGCATCGGCGGCGGCCCGGCCGCTCCCCCGGTGCTGATCGCCATGCCAGAGCCGGCGGCGCTGCGGGTGGCCGCGGCCGGTCTGGTCTCGGCGATCGCCCTGGTGATCCGCTGACAGTGAGCAGAGGGCCGAGCAGACGGTGGGCGCAAACCACGCGAATCGGCTCGCGGAGTACGCAATCCGGCGGCTTTCGGTCACAAAACGGCTGCGGATTTCTGCGGGAATGCGTCTGGAGTCGCTCGCACACTCAATCTGTGGTTTAAACTCGTGCGCGCAAGGGCAACATCACGAAGACCCATTTCATCCGTTGTCTCCGCTCTTCGAAAGGACGGACGTGCTCAAGGGATTCAAGGAATTCATCCTCCGGGGCAACGTCGTCGAATTGGCCACCGCGGTCATCATCGGCGCCGCTTTCACTGCGATCGTAACCGCATTCACCGACAAGATCATCAGCCCGCTGCTCGCGGCCATTCCCACCGGCCAGGACTGTGGCCAGACGATGGCCACCGGCGCGGACTCCACCCAGGCCGCCGCGGTGCAGGTCTGTGGTCTCTCGTACCTGATCAAGGACGGTGCGCCGGCCACCGAGATGGACTTCGGTGCGCTGATCGCGGCGATCATCAACTTCATCATCGTGGCCGCGGTGGTCTACTTCCTGATCATCGTGCCCTACAACAAGCTCAATGAGCTGCGCGGCCTGAACACCAGCGAGGAGTCCGAGGAGGCTCAGGTCACCCTGCTGACCGAGATCCGCGACGTGCTGGTCGGCAAGAAGCCGGAGCCCGCCACCGAGGGTGCGACCGCCGTGTTCTCCACCGCCGGGGCGGCAGCCGCCGGAGCCGCAGGTGCAGCAGGCGCAGCCGGGGCCGGAGCCGTCGACGCACCGCGCGCGCCGCGGCCGGATCCGCTGAACGACCCGCTGCCGCGCACCGAGCCGGCGTCCGGTCCGATCGATCCGCTGGGTCCGCGTCCGCAGGCACCGGGACCGCAGGGGCAGGGTCCCCAGGGCCAGGCACCGCAGGGTCAGGCGCCTCAGGGTCCGGGCCAGTACGAGCCGCCGCAGTTCGAGCAGCCCCAGTACGAGCAGCCGCAGTACGAGCGCCCGCCGTTCGAGCAGCCGCGCTACGAGCCGGGTCAGTACCAGCAGTTCACCCCGCCGGAGAACCGGCCGGGCGGCTACAACACCGGCAGCATTCCGCCGGTGCAGTACAACCCGGGCGAGAATCCGGTGGAGCAGCCGCCGGTGGACGGACCCGACGGTCCGGAGAACCCGGACGGCCCGCGCCACTCGCGCTGACCTCCGCGACGACGACCGCCGCCCCGCACTCATCGAGTGCGGGGCGGCGGTTCTCTGTCTGTGTTCTCTGGCTGGGGCCGGGTACCGGCGGGGTTTTCTGGCCGGCGCCGGGTACCGGCGGGGAGGCCGGGCCGGCGGTGCCGGAGGCTCAGGCCTCGCGGCGGTAGCTCTCCAGGTCCCGGCCGAGCTCGGCGAAGAGCGCGTGGTTGAGGGTGAAGGCCTTCTTCACCTCCGCGACGATGCGGTCGCGCTCGTCGGCGTTCAGGCCCTCACCGAGGGCATCGAGGTGGCGACGGTACTCGTCCTTGTAGGGCTTGGTCTTCCCGATCTCGGGGAAGGCGTAGAAGGCTACGCCCTTGCCGCCGAGCCCGAAGTTGCGGTCGAGGAGGGCACCGATGGCCTGTCCACCGGACAGGTCGCCGAGGTAGCGGGTGTAGTGGTGGGCGACGAACAGCCCGCCCCAGACCGCCGAGGCGGCGATCGCCGAGGCGTATTCAGCGGCGGCCTCCGACTCGAGCTCGGGCGCACCGTCCGGGGCCCAGAAGGCCAGATCCTCGTCGAGGGCCGCGACCCGCTCGAGCGCCGGGTCGTAGACCTGCGCCACCAGCGGATCCTCGGCCAGCGCGCGGCCGACGTTCTCCAGGGTGGCGTAGACGGTGCGCAGCCGGGTCAGGTAGGCCACGTAGCCGGCCTCGTTGACCCGGCCGGCCAGCAGCTCGGAGACGAAGAGCGAGGTCTCGGCCTCGTCGTGTTCGGCCGCGGAGCCGTCCTTCATCGCCGCAGACAGCGACCAGCTCTCGACGTCGGTCCGGTCGAGCGATGCGGTTGTCATTACTTCTCCTTCGGTCGGCTACCCCGTGCCCCGTGCGGTGGGTGGTACTGCGATCTGCCCGCCCCGCACACTGTTACTAAGGGTACCCTAATTTCTACTCATATGGCGGTGCGCACGTTCTGCACTGCCTCAACGGTGCGGCCCCGGCCGGCATTCCGGCCGGGCGCATTACATCCATCATGCCGGTAATCGGACCGGCCCGCGCACCGTATTGAGCCCGCCGGCACCGGCCGACGGGCTCAAGACGATAATTCTACCCGGCTCAGCGCCGGGGCCTGCAGGTCAGCCGATACTGAACGGCTTCCCGTACAGGGTCACATTGCCCTTGAAGGTGTCGGTGGAGACCTGGACATTCACAATCGTCCGGGCTTCCGCAAAGCCGGCACAGCCGTCGACACCGAAGCGTTCCTGACTGTAGGTGACACCTCCGACACCCTTTGCGAAGGTGAAGCTGTTAGTAACCTCGTCACCCACCTTCACCCTGATCACCGGGACGAACTTGGCGTCTCCAGGCGAGAGGGTGAAGCCAGCCGTCGGCCCGTTCGTCGAGTCATCGTCCGGCGCAACCACGTCCGAGAAGTCCGGAACCGTCGTTGGAGCCGATCCCGAGGCCGCCTCAATGACAGCGGCCGCGGTGTCACCGAGCGCAGTGGCCAGGGCATTCCCGTCGGCGGTGATCCCAGAGTCCGCTCCGGCTTGGGCCCCGAAGTTCAGCTGACAGCCAATGAGGTAGCCCGGAGTAACACTCGCACCCTCGATGTCTCCGCCAGTGGTCACCTTGATCTTGCCGGAGAGCCAGACTTCTCGAGAGAAGGGGTTGTTGGCGACCGACTGCTGAATGGAGGACTTCTGGTCGTAGACGCGGATACTGACGCTGCCACCGCCAGCCTTCTTGGTCTTGCTGATACCAGGCAGGCTGGCTGCATCAGCAGCACCCGCGGTGAGCACCGTGGCAGCGCTCGCACTGGTCACCGCTACCAAGGCCGCCAGTGCCAGGCACTTGTGTCTAACCGTCATGGGTCAGCCGATACTGAAGGGCTTGCCGTAGGCCGTGACATTGCCCTTGAAGGTGTCGGTGGAGACCTGAACAGTCACCTTGGGCATAGCCTCTGCGTAGCCGGCGCAACCGTCCACACCGAAACGCTCCTGGCTGTAGGCCACGCCACCGCGAGCGTTGGTGAAGTTGAAGCTGTCGATCTCGCCCAGCTTGATCACCGAAACATACTTCGCCTCACCCGGCGAGAGCGAGAAGCTCCCCGACGGCCCCGCCGTCGTATCACCCGACGAAGCATCCGGATCAGTGCTATCGAAGGTCCCGTCTAGCCCCCCGCCAGCACCGAAATTGAGCTGGCAACCAACCAAGTAGCCAACGGCGACATTGCCGCCCTTCACTTCCCCGGAGGTTCCTACTTTGACCTTGCCGGAGAGCCAGACCTCACGAGAGGTGGGCACGTTGGTCACTGCCCGGGTGATGCGCACCGACTGGTCAGTGAGCTTGATGGTGACGCTCCCGGCCTCGCCGAGGTTCTTAGTCTTAGTGACGCCGGGCAGTTTGCCCGCGTTCGCGGCGCCGGCGCCCACACCGGTCAGGCCGATGACGGCGGCGCTCGCCAGAGCGGTGCCGGCCAGTACGCGAGATTTGATCGTGGTCATCTCGTTCTCCTAATCGTCTGGTGCCGGTCAGCCGAGGCTGAACTTGCTGCCGTAGAGGGTGGACTGGACGAAGCCGCTGTCGCCCGAGAGCTCGTCGTCCTCGGTGGAGAGGCCCTCGGCTGCGATCACCTGGACCGCGGAGCGGGCTTCGGCGTAGCCACCGCACTTCTGCACATCGAGGTGGAAGCCGTCGACCAGCAGGGTGGCCTTGCTCTTCTTGATGGGCATGGAATCCGAGTGCACGAACGCCACTTCTCCGGGCGTGAGCGGAATCGAGAGAGCACCGCTCAGCGAACCGCTACTGGCGAGAATGTCGATCGCACCGGAGAGTCCGCCTTCGAGGCCGTCGATGTTCACCTGGCAACCCACCAGGTAGCCCACCGTCATCGAGCCGGTGCCCTTGGACAGCGTGGCGGAGTAGGTGCCGGAGACCGCCGCAGCGCGACCCGCGCCGTTGTTGGCCACCGAGCGCTGAATCCGGGCGCTCTCACCGGAACGCTTGATGGTGACCTTCTGGCCGTCGATACCGGTGGTGGTCTTGCTGCCCCCCGGCAGCTTGGCTGCGTCTGCGTGGCCGGCGCCGACGGCTGCACCCGAGATTCCGATCGCTGCAGCGGCCCCCAGGACCACGGCCTTGCGCATGATCTGCTTGCGCATATGTGTTCTCCTCGCTGAACTAAGGGGACCCATTCGGCCACCCGTCGGATGAGAACGTTATCGGATCGCGATATAGCGCGCTATCGCGTTGCAAAGCCATTTCGTTACAGCTGAATGACATGCGGTAAACGGTCTATGTCCTGCGAATTACGGTAATCGTGAGCACAATCGCATAAGCCCTGGCACTGCTATCAGCCGTGATGCGGTGGCCGGTTCTCCTCGTACCAGCTCCGACCCTTCCCGCTGTGACGCTTCTCACTGGGCTTGCAGTCATCGCGGGGCAGGTCGTCGCCGAAGATCTCGTCGATCCGGCGCTGACGTCGCCACTTCTCGGTGGCATCTACGTCGGTGTGAGAGGTTTCCGGAGTGCCGGTCCCGTCCGGCCCGGAACCGCCGGTGCGCCCTGAACCGTCAGGGCGCACCGGGCCGTCCGAACTCACCGGGCCGTCAGAACTCACTGAGCTGGTCGACGATGAAGTGCGAGAGCGGGATGAGGGTGGCCATGCCGTCGCGCACCGCGGCGCGCGAGTTGGCCAGATTCACCACCAGCGTCTGCCCGGACACCCCGGCCAGACCGCGGGAGAGTCCGCCGTCGGCGGCGCCGGCGGCCAGACCCGAACTGCGCAGCGCCTCCTCGATGCCGGCCAGCCGCCGGTCCAGCAGGGGCTCGGTGGCCTCCGGGGCCACATCGCGGTCGCGCACGCCCACGCCGCCCACCGAGACCACCAGGTCCACGCCGCCGATCACCGCGGTGTTGAGCGCATTGCGGATCTCCACCTCGTCGCCGGAGACGGCCACGGTGGCGTCCACGTGGTAGCCGCCCTCCTCGAGCAGTTCGCACACCAGTGGACCGAGCAGCGACTGGTCCTCGCCGTGCGCGGCGCGGTCGTCCACCACCACCACCAGGGCGCGGTTGGCGGCACCGGGATCGTCGGTCACCCCGGTGAGGCTGCGGGCGGCCGCATCGGCCTGGGCTGCTTCCGGATCATTCAGATCGGTCATCGTATTCATCTCTCCTCGACTTCGCTCAAGTGTCTCAGGCCGTGCCGAGTTTGACGCTGACCGTCTTATCCGCACCGCGGAAGCTGTACCCAATCGTCACCTGATCGTTGGGCGCGTGGGAGCGGATCGCCGCGATCAGTGCCTCCGAGGAGGCGATCTTGCGATCGTCCACCGAGGTGATCAGTGCGCCCGCCGGAATCCCGGCCGAGGCGGCGGCGCCCCCGCGCGAGACCGAGTTCACCAGGGCGCCCGGCGAGGTGAGGTCGCTGTTCTCGCGGACCGTCACCCCCAGGCTGGCCATGGTCACCTTGCCGCCGTCGAGCAGCTGCTGGGCCACTCGCATGGCCTGGTCGATGGGGATGGCAAAGCCCAGCCCGATCGAGCCGCCCGACCCCGACGACTCGCCCAGGGTGGCGATCGCGGTGTTGATGCCGATCAGCGCGCCCGACGAGTTGACCAGTGCGCCACCGGAATTGCCGGGGTTGATCGCGGCGTCGGTCTGGATGGCGTCGATCACCGACTCCACCGAGCCGTCGGCGCCCGAGGTGGACACCGGCCGGTTCAGCGAGCTGATGATGCCGGTGGTCACCGTGCCGTCCAGGCCCAGCGGCGAACCGATCGCGATCACGTCCTGGCCCACCGACACGTTCTTGGAGGTGCCCACGGTGATCGGGCGCAGGCCCGTCTTCTCCGCCTTGAGCACGGCGATGTCGGAGGTGGAGTCGGCACCGATCACCCGGGCCTTGGCGCGGGAGCCGTCGTTGAAGCTCACCAGCACCTCGGAGGCCGGGCGGCTGCCGCCGGCGCTCACCACATGGTTGTTGGTCAAGATGGTGCCGTCCTCACTGAGCACCACTCCCGAACCCGAACCCACCTCGTTGCCGGCCGCCACGGTGATCGACACCACCGACGGCAGCACCTGGGCGGCCACATCCTGCACCGATCCCGGCGCGGCCTCGGGCTGGTTGGTCATGGTCTTGGTGGGCAGCGCGGCCGACCGGGTGGACGACGAGTCGTCGTCGCGACCGGCCATCACGCCGATCGCACCGCCGACACCACCGGCCACCAGGGCCACCAGCAGGGTGGCGAGGGCGATCATCGGCCAGCGTCGGCCCGACCGTCCGTCCGAACCCGAGCCGGATCCGCCGGGCTGCTGCGGCGGCACCTGACCGCCGTACGGCTGGCCCGACGCACCGGGCGCGGCCCCGTACGGGGCGGTCTGCGCCGCGGTGGGCACCGGCTGCGGACTGGTCACCGGATCCACCGAGGCCGGGAACGAGCCCGTCGCATACGGATACTGATAGGACTGCGGGGTGGTGCGCGGCACCTGAGCATCGGAACCGGAGGCACCGGCGCCGTATCCGGGTGACGTCGGGACCGAGCCGCTACCGGCCCCGGATTCGGGCGGGGACTGCCCCGCCGCCCGGAATTGGCCGGTGTCGAACTGCTGCGTCTCCCCCGTCGGATCGCCGGCCCCGGACGGATCCCGTCCCTCGGAACCCTCGGGCCCCCACCAACTGTCGCTTCCGCCATTGGTCATGCGGATAACCCTAAGCGACTTTCCTGTGAGAATTCCTCAGCAGTCCTGTGGAGAGTCCACTGGTCGGCGGACATCTGGGCGCGCCGGGCCTGCCCGGCCGCCACCTGTGTACTACGGTCAGTAGGAGATCACCAGTTCACAGGAGTGGCGTATGGGATCAGCTCCCCAGATCGCCGTCGTCCCGGCACCGCGCGCGGATGCGCCGCGCAGCCCCGCCCGGGCACCACGGCCGTCGAGTATCGCCCTGAAGGTGACCATGGCGGTGACCGGCACCGTCTTCGCCCTGTTCGTGCTGGTGCACATGATCGGCAACCTCAAGGCCTACACCGGCGCCGAGCACTTCGACCCGTACGCGCACTGGCTGCGCACCCTGTTCGAGCCGCTGCTGCCCTACGAGGGGATGCTGTGGATCCTGCGCACCGTGCTGCTGCTCTGTCTGCTCGCCCACGTGGGGGCGTCGATCGTGCTGGTGGTCCGGGCCCGCCGCGCCCGCGGCCGGTTCCGGCGCACCGGCATGGGCTGGCGGCGGCTGCCGGCCACCCTGATGCCCTACACCGGGCTGGTGCTGCTGGTGTTCATCGTGGTGCACATCCTGGATCTGACCACCGGCACCGCGCCGGTGGCCCCGGAGAACTTCGAGCCGGCCACCCCGGAGACGGCGCACGCCTACCACAATCTGGTCGAGAGCCTCTCCCGCTGGCCGATGGCGCTGTTCTACATCGTGGTGATGGTGCTGCTGGGCCTGCACCTGGTGCACGGACTGCTCACCGCCGCCAACGACTTCGGCGTCACCGGCCACCGGGTGCGCCGCTACTGGGCGCTCGCCGGTGCGGTGATCGCCGGGGCCGTGGCCGTGGGCAACATCAGCATTCCGGTCGCCGTCCTCACCGGGGTGGTGAGCTGAGATGAGTGACGCCGCAGAGCCGTCCGCCTCCCACACCGCCTCCGATCCGGGCGGCGGGTACCGGATCGCCCACAACCTGCTCGACTCCGGTGCGCCCGACGGGGATCCGGCCACCGCCTGGCAGCGCCGCCGCGACGACTACCGGCTCGTCGGCCCGCTGAACCGTCGGAACTTCACGGTGATCGTGGTGGGCACCGGCCTGGCCGGCGCCGGCTGCGCCGCCGCCCTCGGCGAACTCGGCTACACCGTGCACTCGTTCACCTACCACGATGCGCCGCGGCGGGCGCACAGCGTGGCCGCGCAGGGCGGCATCAACGCCGCCCGGGCCCGGACCGTCGACAACGACTCCCTGCACCGCTTCGTGGTCGACACCGTCAAGGGCGGCGACTACCGGGCGCGGGAGGCCGACGTCTACCGCCTCGCCGAGGAATCGGTGCGGGTGATCGACCACCTCGACGCCATCGGCGCCCCGTTCGCCCGCGAATACGGCGGCACCCTGGCCACCCGCAGCTTCGGCGGGGTGCAGGTCTCGCGCACCTATTACACGCGCGGGCAGACCGGCCAGCAGCTGCAGGTGGCCGCCAGTCAGGCGCTGCTGCGGCAGGTCGCGGCCGGCACCGTCACGCTGCACACCCGGCAGGAGATGCTCGATCTGATCGTCGCCGACGGGCGGGCCCAGGGCATAGTCGTGCGGGATCTGGTGACCGGCGAGCTCAGCGCCCAGACCGCTCACGCCGTGGTGCTCGCCACCGGCGGCTACGGCACCGTCTTCTACCAGTCCACCCTCGCCCGGCAGTGCAATGCCACCGCCGCCTGGCGGGCGCACCGGCGCGGGGCGCTGCTGGCGTCGCCGTCGTTCGTGCAATTCCATCCCACCGCGCTGCCGGTGAGCGCGCCCTGGCAGTCCAAGACCACCCTGATGAGCGAGTCGCTGCGCAACGACGGACGCATCTGGGTGCCGGCCGCCGCCGGCGACGACCGGCCGCCCGGCCAGATCCCCGACGCCGAACGCGACTACTACCTCGAACGCAAATACCCGCGCTTCGGCAACCTCACTCCGCGCGACGTGGCCTCGCGGGCCGCCCGCGAACAGATCGAGAGCGGGCACGGAGTAGGGCCGCTGCGCAACAGCGTCTACCTCGACTTCGCCGACGCCCTCGCCCGCCACGGCCGGGACACGATCGCCGAACGCTACGGGAATCTGTTCTCGATGTACCACGACGCCACCGGCGAAGACCCCTACCGGCAGCCGATGCGCATCGCCCCGGCCGCCCACTTCACGATGGGCGGACTGTGGTCGAACTACGACCAGATGACCACCATTCCCGGGCTTTTCGTGGGCGGTGAGGCCGGCTGGGGCTATCACGGCGCCAACCGGCTCGGTGCCAACTCGCTGCTCTCGGCCTGCGTGGACGGCTGGTTCACCCTCCCCTACGCGGTGCCGGACTATCTGGCCGGGCTGCTCGGTGCCCCGCCGCTCGCCCAGGACGACGAGGCGGTGATCACCACCGCGCAGCAGGTGCAGGAGCGGATCGACGCGCTGACCGGCGTGGGCGGCACCGTCGGGCCGGGGGTCTTCCACCGGGAGCTCGGCGAGATCCTCTATCGCGGCTGCGGAGTGGCCCGCAGCACCGACTCGCTCACCACCGCCCTCGGCGAGATCGGCGAGCTGCGCGAGCAATTCTGGTCGCAGCTGCGGGTCACCGGCAGCCCCGGCACGCTCAACCCGGAACTGGAGAAGGCCGGCCGGGTGGCCGACTTCCTGGAGCTGGCCGAGCTGATGTGCGTCGACGCCCTCGACCGCGACGAATCGTGCGGGGCGCACTTCCGCGTCGACCATCAGACCGGCGACGGCGAGGCCCTGCGCGACGACGAGCACTGGTGCTTCGCCTCGGCGTGGGAGACCCGCCCGGACGGCACCGCGGTGCGGCACCGCGAACCCCTGCACTTCACCGCGGTGCCGCTGGCCACCCGGAACTACCGATGACCGGGGGAAGCACCGATGACAGGCAGCGCAGTGATGACGGGGAGGGCGCGATGACCGGGGACCAGCAGGCCGGACGGACCGTGACCGTCCAGGCGTGGCGGCAGGCGCACGGGCAGGCACCCGGACGCTTCGAGAGCTACCGGGTGGACGGGGTGACCGACGAGATGAGTCTGCTCGAGGTGCTCGACCTGCTCAACGACCGGCTCGTCGCCGAGGGCACCGAACCGATCGCCTTCGACTCGGACTGCCGTGAGGGCGTCTGCGGCGAATGCGGGGTCACCGTCAACGGGCGCCCGCACGGGCCGACCGCCAACACGCCGTCGTGCCGTCAGCATCTGCGGCAGTTCCCCGACGTCGACGTCTTCCGCATCGAGCCGCTGCGCTCGGCGGCCTTCCCGGTGGTCAAAGATCTGGTGGTGGACCGCTCGGCGCTCGACCGGGTGATCGCCACCGGCGGGCACGTGGCCGTGGACGCCGGTCAAGCCGGCGACGCCGACGCCACCGCGGTACCGCACCAGCGCGCCGAGACCGCGCTGGACTTCGCCGCCTGCATCGGCTGCGGCGCCTGCGTGGCGGCCTGCCCCAACGGCTCGGCGCATCTGTTCACCGGCGCCAAACTGCTGCATCTGGCCGAGCTCACTTATGCCCGGGCCGAACGCGGCCGCCGCGCCGGCGCGATGACCGCCGCCATGGAGGCCGAGTTCGGTCCGTGCTCGTCGTTCGGGGAATGCGCGCAGGTGTGCCCGGCCGGTATCGAACTGTCGGCGGTGGCCGCGGTGAGCCGGGAGCGGCTGCGCCGCGGGTGGCGCCGCAAAGACGACTGACCGCTCCGGCGCTGGCCTACGATGACCGGCATGACGCGAAAGCCCGACTCCGCGGCCGCCCAGCGCGCCAGCGCCACCTATGCGCTGCGCAAGAAGCTGCCCGACAATCTGCTCGGCAACACCCTGTTCTCGCTCGGCATGGTGGCCCGGGTCCCCTACTTCGGCACCGTGCTGCCGCTGGTGCAGGAGATGCGTCCCGGCTACTGCCGGGTGACCTCCCCCAACTGGTTCGGCGTGCACAATCACATCGGCACCTTTCACGCGATCGCCGCCTGCAACCTGGCCGAGGCCTCGATGGGCATGCTGATGGAGGCCACCACACCCACCTCGCACCGGTGGATCCCCAAGGGGATGACCGTGCAGTATCTGGCCAAGGCCGGCACCCGGCTCACCGCCGAAGCCGAACTGCCCGAGCCGATCGACTTCTCCGCGATCACCGAGGGCGTCGACGTGGTGGTCCCGGTCCGGATCTGCGACACCGCCGGCACCGAGGTGGTCCACGCCGAGATCACCACCTGGGTGACCCCGGCATGAGGGCCCCGAGGCGGCGTAGCGCCGCGGCAGCTCTGGCGGCGGCGGCCGCCCTGACCCTGACCGCCTGCAGCAGCGTCGACGGCACCGCCGTCCCGGAGCTGTCCAAGGTCCGGACCGGCACCACCGGTGATACCAGGACCTCGAGCACCTCGAGCACCTCGGGCGTCCCGGACAGCAGCACGCCGTCGGGCACCGCGGAGGTCCCGCGCGAGTTCCCGGTCTCAGGCAATCCGTCGTCGCCGGTCACCGTCACCGTGGTGCAGGACATGGCCTGCCCGGCGTGCAAGCAGTTCCACGAGGTCTACGAGGACACCCTCGACGATCTGTCCGACGATCCGGACGTGCAGCTGCAGTACCGGGTGATCGCCTTCCTCGACCGGATGAGCAACGACGAGTACTCCTCGCGGGCGGCCAACGCCCTCTATTGCGCCTGGTCGATCGGTGCGGACTCGCGCGACGCGGAGTGGATCGACGACTGGACCGACTACCAGGAGGAGCTGTTCGAGAAGCAGCCCCGCGAAGGCGGCGACGGCCTGTCCGACGCCCGGCTGGTGTCCCTGGCCGACGGCGACTTCCCCGGTCTGGACATCTGCGTCGAGCAGCAACGCTTCGGCGCGGCCGTCACCGCGAACACCGACCAGCAGCTCGACGATTCCGATTTCCAGGGCACTCCGACCGTGCTCGTCAACGGGAAACGTCACGAGCTGAGCAGCCCGCAGGACCTCAAACAAGCGGTCGACGCGGCCAAGCGCTGATCGGCACCGGTACTGTTGGGGCGTACCTTTCCGGCCGCAGCGCCGGCACTGCCATACACCGAAGGACCTGATTCGTGAGTCAGAACCGTGTCATCGACCCGCGGGCCGCCGAGCGGCGCCGGTCACTGCTCATCATGATCATCTCTGCCATCGTGCTGATCGCCGTGGCCGCCGTGGTGATCATCTGGGCCGTGAACAAAGATTCCGACGACACCGACGCGGTCGGCGGCAGCGAGGTGCCCACCGTGGTGACCAAGGACGGCGCGATCCGGGTCACCAAGGCTCCGGCCGGCACCGATCCGGCCGCCGTGGTGACCCTGATCGAGGACTTCCAGTGCCCGGCCTGCCACCAGTTCGAGACCTCCTACGGTCCCACCCTGGCCAAGCTCGCCGAGAACCCGAACGTGGCGATCGACTACAAGACCATCACCTTCCTCGACAACGGCGGCTCCACCACCAAGTACTCGAGCCGCTCGGCCAACGCCTCGCTGTGCGTGGCCGAGGCCACCGGCAAGGACGGCGACATGAGCACCTGGCTCAAGTTCCACAACCTGCTCTTCCAGAACCAGCCCGACGAGGGCGGCGAGGGTCTGAGCAACGCCAAGCTCAAGGAACTGGCCAAGGAGGCCGGCGCCCCCGACGTGAACTCGTGCATCGACGACAAGTCGTACGGTCAGTGGCTGCAGCAGCAGAACGACGCCGTGGTCTCCGACTCGAGCTTCGCCGGCACCCCGACCGTCAAGATCAACGGCAAGAAGGTGGAGCTGAGCACCCCGGAGGCCTTCGAAGCCGCCGTGCTGGCCGCCGCCTCGGCTCCCGCGCAGTAACCGACCATGAGCGAGCAGAGCAACGACGACGACCGCCGGGCCACCACCGGCGACGCGCCGGATACCACCGGCGATGCACCGGTCGCCGCGAGTTCGGTGACCGGGTCCCGCGAGACCGGGTCGGGGCAGACCGGGTCGGGGCAGACCGGGTCTGAGCAGACTGGGTCTGAGCAGACTGTCTCGGGGCAGACCGGCTCGGTGGCCACCGCACCGGTGGAGGCCGCGGCGGTGTCGGATGCACCGGGGCCGGATGCACCGGCTTCGGATGTAACGGCGGAGGCCGCGGCCGGTGAGCGTCCGGCCGGCGAGTCGTCGGCGCTCGGCGGTCTGCTGGAGCCGCTGCGCACCTCCATCACCGCCTCGGTGGTGATGCTTGCCTGCGGCATCATCGGCCTGGTGGCGTCGTCGGCGCTGGTGCTCGAACGGATCGAGCTGGCCCTGGATCCGAACTACGTCCCCTCGTGCAGCATCAACCCGATCCTGTCGTGCGGCACCGTGATGAAGACCGAGCAGGCCAGCTTCTTCGGTTTCACCAACACGGTGCTGGGGCTGCCGGCGTTCGCGGTGATCATCACCACCGGTGTGCTCGCGCTGGGGCGGGTGAAGCTGCCGCGCTGGTACTGGATCGGCCAGACCCTCGCCACCACACTGGGTTTCATCTTCGTCAACTACCTGGCGTTCCAGTCGATCTACCGGATCAACGCGCTGTGCCCGTACTGCATGGTGGTCTGGACCGTCACCCCGATCATCCTGGTGCTCAGCTTCCGGCAGGCTCTCGGCCGGGGCCGGGTCTCCACGGCGCTGCGCGACGGCGCCTGGGTGGTGCTGGTGGTCTGGTACGCGATCATCATCCTGATGGCCGGCGAGCGCTTCTGGTACTACTGGAAGACCCTCTTCTGAGCCGCCCGTCTGTTGAGCCGCCCGTCTGTTGAGCCCTCCGTCTGCTGAGCCGCCGCGTCCGCTCAGTGCGCGAACTGCGCCATGACCGCGGTGATCTGCTCGCGCACCCGCTCCCCGGGAACACCCCAGCCGGGCTGGTAGCCGTAGATCTCCCGCAGCGGCGCGGTGGAGACCGTCTGATCCACCGGGTCCACATCGTCGGGACCGATCAGCACCGGGTGCGCCACCCCGACGGCCTCGGTGATCTTCAGCAGGTCCCGGCGCAGGGCCACCAGATAGTTCTCGGCGCGCACCGCCTTCACATCCGGGTCGAGCCCGCGGGCCAGGCGCGCGTCCTGCGTCGCCACACCCGCCGGGCTTGCCGCTCTGGCAGCGCTGAGCCTGAATGCAGCCGACGGAGAGCATCGCCTCGCGGCCGACGTTCACCATGTCCACCCCGAGCGCGAAGGCCACAACCGCGTTCTCCGGAATGCCGAGCTTTCCGGCACCGATGAAGGTCACCGCGTCGGTGAGACCGGCCGCGGCGAACCGCTTGTAGAACTCGGTGAAGCCGATCCGGAACGGATAGGAGACGGAGTCGGCAAAGATCAGCGGCGCCGCACCGGTGCCGCCCTCACCGCCGCCGATCGTCACGAAGTCCACGCCGCGCGTGCCGTCGGCCATCAGCGCGACGAGGTCGTCCCAGAACTCGAGGTGGCTCACGGCGGCCTTGATTCCCACCGGCAGTCCTGTCGCGTCGGCGATGAGTTCGACGAAGTCGAGCATGGAGTCCATGTCGTGGAAGGCGGTGTGCCGACTCGGTGAGGCGCAGTCCTCACCCACCGGGATGCCGCGGATCTGCGCGATCTCCGGGGTGACCTTGGAGCCGGGCAGCAGACCGCCCAGGCCGGGTTTGGCGCCCTGGGAGAGTTTGATCTCGATGGCCTTCACCGGGGCCGAGGCGACCACCGCCGCGAGTCGATCCAGATCGAAGCGGCCGGCCTCGTCCCGGCAGCCGAAGTACGAGGTCCCGATCTGGAAGACCAGGTCGCCGCCGTTGCGGTGATACGGCGAGATGGACCCCTCCCCGGTGTTGTGCAGCGCACCGGCGCTCGCCGCCCCGCGTTTGAGCGCCTCGATCGCGGTGTGCGAGAGCGCCCCGAAACTCATGGCGGAGATGTTGACCACCGACGACGGCCGGAAGGCGTGCCGGCGGCCGCGCGCGGACCCCAGGATCTTGGCCGACGGCAGCGGCGCCCCTCGAGGCTGTGCAGGCCGGCCCCGGCGAAGGTCCGGTGCTTGATCACCGCGCGCCCGTCCAGATTCTCCACGTCGTTGTCGGTCCCGAAACCGAAGTAGGAGTCC
>NZ_JBJURU010000017.1:0-24490 GCF_046098115.1 Gordonia sp. VNK21
CTCGATCAAACGCATCATCACCGCGCTACGCCCAGTCCGGGATGTCATGATCCGGATCCGCGGCCAGCACGTCATGGCCGAAACACCGCTCGAGGGCGACGCCGCCGACATCGTCGCCAAACTCCAAGAGTCAGCGGGGCACTAAAGTGGCACGAGTCGGGCCGAACTCCGGGTCGTCGCGGTGGGCGTCGTACAGGGCGTTCGCCCGTGCTGCCTCGACTCGTTCCCCGGTGGTGATCGGTTGCGCCACCGGTAGTACCGCTGACGGGAGAGCTTGAGGACCCGACACGTCCCGTGACGGGGATCCCGTCAGCGGCGAGCTCTGTCACGAGCGGGTAGAGCCTTTTCCTGGCAGGTTCGCCTGCGACAGATACGCCGCTGCTCTGCGGAGGACCTCATTCTCTGCTCCAGCAGCCGGATTCGTTTGTTCGCTTCCCGCAGCGCCGCGGACTGCCCACTCGTCATGCCTAGCTTGCTGCCGTCGTCGGTATCGGCGCGGCGCATCCACTTGGTCAGAGTCGTCGGAGGCACCCCGGAGTCCTTCGCGATCTGCTCGATCGTCACACCGCTCACTCGGTCGCGGGCAACCCGGACCACGTCGTCACGGAACTCTCTCGGATAGGGCTTGGGCACGAGGCGGTGCTCTTGCCTTTCTGAGCCAGGAGCTGCAGTTGCATTTAGGTGGCATTCTGGTAGGTTTCGTGGGTGCAGCGTCGACTGCGGACCGAGGTGCTGGAAGGGGCGTCAGAGATGGCTGTCACGGGTAGGACTGTCCTGAATCACGCCGAGACCATGAAGCTTTCCACCGCTGAGCTGGTGCGTCAGTTGGCTCAGCACCTCGGTCCGAGCGTCGTCGCGGTCCTAGCTGGTGTCCGAGACAGTAAGCTGCCGCACAAGTGGGCGAAAGAAGACGGGCCCCGGCCGCGCGATGAGGCTCTTCGGAGGCTGCAGGTGGCACACCGCGCCTGGTCCGCGGTCGCGGCCTCCGAGGGTGAAAGTGTCGCGCGTGCGTGGTTCATCGGCGCTAATCCGAGGCTCAGTGAGAAGCCTCCGTTCATCGCGATTTGTGAGGGCGACTTCCGTTCGGTGATGGAAGCTGCTGCGGTATTCGTTGACGGTACGGACTAGCAGTTGACATGTAAGCGCCTGTTGTCAAGTGGCTTGGTGAGACGCCCGTTCCGATCCGTCGGGACGGGCGCCTCCTGCTTCGCGGGCTTCGGTGTTGGTGAGCGTGTCGTTAGCGACGCGCGGTCAGACTGATACACACGGGTTGGTTACCGCAGGCCGGTGATGTCGGCAGGAGCGTTCCAGCGTCTCTAGGTGTATTTCCCCGTGAGGTTGTGAACGCGGTCTGCGGGGACTTGGCCGCCGATGCCGGTGTGGGGTCGGTGGTGATTGTAGTGGTGGAGCCATGCGGTGTAGGCGGCTTCTCGTTCGGCTTCGCTGGCATAGGGTTTCGCGTAGGCCCATTCGGCGGCCAGGGTCCGGTTCAAGCGTTCGACTTTCCCGTTCGTCTGGGGCCGGTACGGCGTGGTCGTCTTGTGCTTGATCCCGGTCTCGGCGAGGGCTTGGGCGAACATCGCCGAGCGGTAGCAGGCGCCGTTGTCAGTCATCACTGCGGTCACCCGTACGCCGTGTTCGGCGAAGAACGTGTTGGCGCGGCGCCAGAACCCGGCCGCGGTCTCCTTGCGTTCGTCGTCGAGGATCTCCGAGTACGCCACCCGGGAGTGGTCGTCGACGGCGTGATGGAGGTAGCGGTAGCCACGCGAGCCCGGTGCTCCCGACCGGGCGGCCCGATCACGGACCGCACCGGCGGTACGGTCGGCGGCCGATCCGCGACCATGCACACGCCAGCCACCGCCGTCGGGGACTCGGCCCTGCTTTTTGATGTCGACGTGCACCAGTCGTCCGGGCCGGTCGACCTCATACCGTTTCGGTTGCGGTCGGCGTACCGGCAGTCCGGTGGCCTGGTCGATGTTGGCCAGCAGCGGCATCTGGTAGCGGTCGAGGACCCGGCCGACCGTTGAACGCGCAATACCCAGGTGATAGGCGATCCGGTGCGGCCCCCACCGGCGGGTGCAGCGCAGTTTGATGATCCGGCGCTCGGTGCGGCGCGGCAGCCGGGCCGGTGAATGTGCGGGCCGGGAACTGCGGTCAGTCAGGGACTCGCCGGCACGGTAGTGAATCGTCCCACCGCTTCGCCGTGGCCGGTGAACACTGGAACCGCTCGCCAGCGCGCCGCAAGGACCAACCTCGGTCCACGACCAGGGAAGCGAGGGGTCAAGCCCCGAGTAGTGGTGTAGTGCTGTGATCGTTCGTTCGTGGTGGTTAGGCGCTGAGTTCGGCGGTGGTGTCGGTGTTCACCTCGGTTCCGGTGTCGGTGACGGCGGTGAGCCGGCTTTTGGCGAGGATGTCCAGACCAAGGTAGCGGCGGCCTTCGGCCCATTCGTCGGTTTGCTCGGCCAGAACGGCGCCAACGAGCCGGATGATCGCTGCGCGGTTGGGGAAGATCCCGACGCTGTCTGTGCGGCGCCGGATCTCGCGGTTGAGGCGTTCGTTGGGGTTGTTCGACCAGATCTGCTGCCAGAGGCCTTCGGGGCATTCGGTGAAGGCCAGGATGTCGGTGCGGGCGCCGTCAAGATGGTCGTGCGCGTCAGGGAGTCTGGTGTCGACGTAGTCCAGGAGGCGGTCGAACTGGGCGTTGACCGCGTCGGCGTCGGGCTGGTCGTCGACCGAGTGCAGCATCGCTTTGACTGCCGGCCACAAGGTTTTCGGGGTCACGCTCATCAGGTTCGCCGCGTAGTGAGTGCGGCACCGTTGCCATGCTGCTCCGGGCAGGTTCGCCGCGATCGCTTCCACGAGACCGGCGTGGGCGTCGCTGGTGACCAGGCGTACCCCGCTCAGGCCGCGGGCGACCAGGTCAGCAAAGAACGTATTCCATGCCACCGCGGTTTCGGCAGTGGCCACCTGCAGACCCAGGACCTCGCGGCGGCCGTCGGCGTTGACCCCGGTCGCGACCAGCACGACCGCGTTGACCACGCGCCCACCTTCACGGACCTTCATCGTCAACGCGTCCGCGGCTAGGAAGGTGAACGGGCCTGCCTCGCTGAGGGGCCGGTGCCGGAACTGCTCGACGTGCTCATCGAGGTCAGCAGCCATGCGGGAGACCTGTGACTTGGAGAGGGCGTTGATCCCGAGGGTTTCGACGAGCTTGTCCATGCGGCGAGTGGACACCCCAGCGAGATAGCAGTCGGCGACCACGGTGATCAACGCCGACTCGGCGCGTTTGCGGCGTTCGAGCAGCCATTCCGGGAAGTAGGTGCCTTGCCGCAGTTTCGGGACTGCGACATCGATCGTGCCGACCCGGGTATCGAGGGCGCGATGGCGCTATCCGTTGCGCTGGTTGGTGCGCACGGTGCTGCGTTGGCCCCCTTCGGCGCCGCACACGGCGCCGGCGTCGGCCGAGAGCAGGGCGTTGATCATGGTTTGCAGTAGCTCGCGCATCAAGTCCGGCGACGCATCGGCCAGAGCTTGGCTGAGAAGGCCGGCAGGGTCGACAATATGAGGTGCGGTCATCGTGATGACTCCATTCGAGTGGGTTGTAGGAGATTCCTCGAAGGATCACACGGTGACCGCTCCCGATCCGAGCAACGACACGCTGCTCGTCACGGTCCAGGTCACCGGGCTACACCACCCTATGGGGCACTACTCATCGTGCACCACTTCTCCGCGAACTCCTCGAACCTCGCCCTCGCGGCGGCCTCGGTCGGTGCCGTGTAGACAGGCTTGAGGTCGCGGGCGATCTGGTCCCAGTACTTCCGCGACGCGAACTTGAACGTGTTGCGAATCAGGTGGATGATGCACGTCTGCACGACCGCGAGCTCCCACGTCGTGTTGATCGACTCCGGCAGCCCCTTCAGCCCGTCGCAGACGACGATGCACACGTCCTCGACGCCGCGGTTCTTGATCTCGGTGAGCACGCCGAGCCAGAACTTCGCGCCCTCACCGCCGTCGCCGGCCCAGATGCCCAGGATGTCGCGTTCTCCGGCCGTGGTGACGCCCACAGCGACGTAGAACGGTTTGTTGCGCACCTGCCCGTCCCGGACCTTCACCACGATCGCGTCGATGAAGATCACTGGGTAGACCCGATCCAGCGGCCGGTTCTGCCACTCGGTCATCTCCTCGATGACCTTGTCGGTGATCTTCGAGATCGTGTCCTTGCTGACGCTGGCGCCATAGACGTCGTCGAAGTGCGCCGCGACCTCACCCGTGGTCAGCCCGCGTGCGGTCAGCGACAGCACGATCTCGTCGATCCCGTCCAATCGGCGCTGCCGCTTCTTCACGATCTTGGGCTGGAACGACCCATCACGATCCCGGGGGACCTCGATCTCGACCGGTCCGATCTCGGTCAGCACCGTCTTCGAGCGCGTGCCGTTGCGAGCGTTGCTGCTGTCAGTGATCTCGTGCTTCTCATACCCGAGGTGCTCGGTCATCTCCGCCTCGAGCGCGGTCTCGAGCACTGTCTTCGTGAGCCCGCCCAGCAGGCCTCCCGGCCCGACGAGGCTAACGCCTTGTTCCTTCGCCTGCGCAAGCAACTGCTCGGCGACCTGTTGCTGATCGATGATCTCTCCCGTCACAGGATCGATCATCTCGATGGTCTGGCTCAAAGCCCTTCCTTTCGGTCAGGCCAGTCCCAGATCCACCGTTTTCCCGACAGTCCCGCGCGTTAACTTGGTCCCCTTGTCGGTGCGCGCCTATTGCATGGAATGGAACGTGGGGGAGAGAGCGGTGAACAGCGCTGCGTGTGCTGATGCCAGCTTGGCGTAGTCAAGCTTGTCGGGTCCGGGGTGCAGTATCTCTGGAGCGCCTCGATTCGCGAGGGGCTGTGGGACGTCATCGCCGACGGCGCGGAGGGCGCTGACAGCGGCCCCGAAGGCGGATACCTCATCGCTGGTCTCGGTCGGAAACACCGGGCGATCCAGCACATCCGCAAGAACCCGCCGCCACAACATCGAACGAGCACCGCCGCCCGTAACGGGTATAGGCTCACCGTTATTCGGGACGGCATCCAGCAGCCGGTCGAACGCGAACGCCACGCCTTCCAGCATCGCCCGATATAACTGGTCCGGCCGGGTTGTATCGGTGATCCCGATAAGCGCGCCGCGGATCAGCGGATCGCGCACCGGAAACCGCTCTCCTTGTAGGGACGGCAGCGCCAGTAGTCCGCTGGGGCCGGTATCAGCGAGCCGATCCGCGTCGTTCAAGGACATACCTGGCAGGTGGGTTCGGCGTGACCAATCGGCTGCGGCGCCCGCGCTCAGAACGGCCCCAACTACGAGCTGCCGACCATGCTCGGGGAGCAGCAATCGGTGCGCTGCGGCCGGTACGGGCATCTCCGGCGTCACGATCGCCAGCCAGCCGCTGGTGCCCAGGTACACGTAGCCGCGATGTAACTCGTCGCCGACTATGCCGGTGGTGGTGCTGACCGCGTCGCCGGGCGCCAGGACCACTGGAATCCCTTGCGGCAGACCGATCTCGCGAGCAGAGTGCGAGGTGATGGTGCCGATCACAGTCTGGCCGTCGACCAGGCTCGGCAGTGCTTCGTGCAGCGCGAGCGCGTCCACCGCGGTTGACCACCACTGGCGCCGGTCGGCTTCGAGCAGCCCGGTAGCTGAGGCGGTAGTGAGATCACAACAGCTATTGCCGGTCAGTCGCCATCCGAGGTAGCCCGCAGCACCCAAAAAAATCTGCTTGGTGCGATCAAGGCTCTCCGGCTCGTGCTCGCGCATCCATAGGAGCTTCGCAGGCAGGCTAGTGGCGTCCTGCTGATTACCGGTCGCGTGCGTCCACCCCGGACCGAGCAGATGATGTGCCTCGGTCAGCTGGCCGTGCGCCCGGGGGTCACTATAGAGGATTGCCGGACGCAGGGCCGCCCCATCGCTGCCCATACAAACGAGATTCTGCATCTGCCCGGTCAGCCCTAGCAGGCGGACTCGTTTCACGTCTGGTCCGCACTGCCACAGCGCCTCAATGGCGGCGCTCCACCAGTCTTCCGACTCCTGCTCGCCGTAGGCGCTGGGCACTTCGCTGCGCCCTTTCGCCAAAATCTCTCCCCGCGCGTCCAGCAGAAGTGCTTTCACCGCAGAAGTGCCGACGTCCACCGCAGCCGTCCAGCTAGTCATAGCAACTTATCTACCACAGGCCCGAATGCGCCCGCGCGAGTGTGGGGTTGGCCCTCGTCCTTTCGTGGGCGATGGTGGGCACCTACTACTCGGTCCGCGCGCGGGCTTGCCATGACCATGACGTCTCGCTTGTTTCGCGTTCTGTCCGGATCGTCACCTGTGCGCCTGCGATCGTAGTGCGGTCGAAAACGAGCGGATGGTTATCGGTGTCGTAGGTGACCCGCTCACTGAGGTAGACGGGACTACCGACCTGGATTCCGAGGTGCCGCGCGGGCTCCGCGGTGGCCAGCGCGGGCCACACGTCCTCGATGCTTCGGGAGACGGCTAGACCGGCGCACTCGGCGAGCGCGCCGTGCACGGTCGCCTCGTTGAAGTCCACATCGCTAATGGTCCTGGCGTACGCCTCAGGAACCCACGATATCCGGTGTAGCGCAGGTGTTCCGTCCGCGATGCACAGGCGCTCGATGCACATAGCATCGAGCTCGCTCGGGAGACGCAGAGCCGCACGCACAGTTGTCGACGGCCGTCGGTAGCTGAGGCGGAGTAGCCGCGTCTCCAGTTCGACGCCTCGGCTGCGCAGATCGTCGGTCATACTGTCCGGCGGCCGGCGCGCGTGAGCGAGCTTCTGTGGAGCGATGAAGGTGCCGCGACCGGGCTGTTGGACCACGAGGCCTTCGTCGCTGAGCACCTGCAGCGCTTGCCGCAAGGTCATGAGAGTGACCCCGTACGACGCGCTGAGTTCCCGCTGGGAGGGGAGCGCATCACCGGGGCGGTAGTCGCCCCGGCGGATCGCCGTCGCCAGATCGTCCCGTATCTGTTCGTACTTGGGTATACGGCGCCCGGAGTCCTCCGCGCCGGGAAGTGGTCGATCTCGCGTAGCCCCCATCGCCACCGCTCTCTTCCGCAGTCGTGCCGCCAGTCGTGCGCTTCAGCCCGATGTGGGTCCAACCAGTCTACCGCGCAGGAGTTAACCCGCATCCTTACATCGGTGAATTCGACTCGCCTAGCCTAAAGTAGGAAGAAAGGTGCTCTCACCTGCGATAATTGGAGTTGCGACACATCCGATTACGTCAGAGCGAGGAGTACCTTTCTGGCGAGCAACTCTACCGTGTTCTACCCACACATCCACGCCACCGGCGACGGCGAGAACCTCGTGTCCCACGCCGGAACGATCCTGCTGACCCGAACCGTCGAGGTTAGCGGCCTCGCAGCAGAACTGACGACCGCACTCGGGCCGTGGCGTAAACCGTTCGCGATCCATGACCCGGGCAAGACTATCGCCGACCTCGCCGTCGCGTTGGTCGCCGGTGGTGACTGCCTCGCCGACATCGCCACCATCCGCGGACGCCCCGACACCTTCGGCCACGTCGCCTCCGACCCGACTGTCTCCCGCCTGATCTCGGCCCTGGCGAAGTCGCCGGTCCGGGCGTTGTCGGCGATCGCCGCTGCTCGAGCAGCAACTCGAGCACGCGTGTGGTCGCTGGCCGGCACTACTGCGCCGAACCACGGGATCTCGGCGCGCAATCCGCTGGTCATCGATCTCGATGCGACGCTAGTCACCGCGCACTCGGACAAATAATCCGCGGCAGGAAACTATAAGGGCGGCTACGGATTTCATCCGATGACTGCGTTCATCGGCCACGGTCCCGGAGCGACCGGCGAAGCCGGAGCGATCCTGCTAAGACCCGGGAACGCCGGATCGAACCGCCGCCGACCGCATCACCACCACCCGGCAGGTGTTGGCGCAGATCCCCGACCTACCGCCTCGTCCCGGCCGCAGGATTCTGATCCGCACCGATTCGGCCGGCGCCAGCCACGACTTCCTCGACTACCTGCGCAAACAGCGCGTCTCCTACTCCGTCGGATTCGGTCTCGACGCCCGGTTGGGTGAGGTCATCGACCGACTCCCGACGCAGGCGTGGACCCCGGCGTACGACAGCGACGGTGCCCCTCGAGAGGGTGCTGACGTCGCCGAGTTGACCGGGGTCATCGACCTGTCGGGGTGGCCGCCGGGGATCCGGGTGTTCGTGCGGCGGGAGACGCCGCACCCTGGTGCGCAACTACGGATCACTGACCGCAGCGGGTGGCGGCTGACCGCGTTCGCCACGAACACCACGAGCGGGCAGCTCGCGGATCTGGAACTGCGGCATCGCCGACGCGCTCGGTGCGAAGACCGGATCCGGCAGGGCAAGGACTGTGGCCTGCTGAACCTGCCGTTGGTCTCGTTCGCGCAGAATCAGGTGTGGATGGCGATCGTGACACCGGCGATCGATCGGAACGCGTGGATGCAGATGTTGGCGTTGACCAGCACGAACGCGCGTACCTGGGAGCTGAAGACGCTGCGCCTTCGGTTGTTCGCGATCGCGGCCCGGATCGCTCGCCACGCCCGTCAGCGACGACTACGGTTCGACGCTCGCGCCAAGCACACTGGCCTGCTGATCGCCGGACTCGCTCGCCTCGACGGCTACCAGAACAGCACCTGACCAGAGTGCCCCGACATATCTGAACGATCTGAAAGAGACCCTCCGGGCCCGTGAAACCCGGCCGCGATCCGGCGGCACCCGGCCAGTCTGTCGTACCCAACCTGCACAATCAGCGCCGCCGCAATCGATCCGAACCGCTCAGGCCGGGAGCAGCACCAGACGAAAGATCGAGGTTAACGCGCTTGCAACGATGATGCGAGATGACAATGGAGGTGGGGGCGCGACCGGCTGCACCGACGTCGGTCGGACGCCGACGTGCGGGCACTGCTTGACGGTCCGGCAGGCTACGGATAGATTGTGGACAGTTCTAGAACTCTTTGAATGGTGCTGCCAGTGCCACGGGGAGACGGGGAATGGCGCGCGGCGATGAGGAGGGCTCGTATGTCAACCGTGGTTCGCCATGCCTACGCGGAGCGACGACACACGTACGTGGACGTTTTCGACCCTCGGGTCCAGAGGCAAGGTCAAGGCCCTGATGCGATCACTCCGATTCTGTTGGTTCACGGCGGATACTGGCGCCCCCGGTACTCGAGTAGCTATCTGTCGCCCTTTGCCAAAGCTCTTGCGGCGAAGGGATACCGGGTGGGTAACTCCGAGTATCGCCGCATACCCGGTTGTCCTGACATTTATGTGAAGGACGTGATAGCGGCGGCTGAATGGTTTGCAGAACACGCAGGCGCCGCCCCGTTGCTCGTCGGGCATTCTGTGGGCGCGCAGTTGGCCATTATGGCGTGTAGCGCGGGAGCGCCTGCTCGGGCGGTGCTTCTACTCGCTCCGGTATGCGATCTCCGGTCAGCACGCCATCTCGCAATCAGTGACAACGCCGTGACTCAGTATCTCGGCGCCCATAGGATCAACGATTGGGATCCTCGGTTGGTCACCACGCCGGTGCGGGAAATAGCAATACATAGCCCAGTCGATCTGGCTTCGCCCATAGAGCAGTCGAGATCACGCGCGGTCGCTGGCAGATGCGAATTGATCGAGGTCGAGAACTCGGGCCACTACGGGGTGGTCAATCCGCTCGACATGGCATTCACTGTCACTCTGCGAGCGATCAAGAATTTGACTAGACAATATCCGGTAGCATGAAGGTTGGCCAGTTGTCATCGATAGTCGGTATCACATACAGGCTGGGCAATGAGAAACTCAGCGCGTCCGAAGTGGTTGCGGAGGCCTCGAAAGCCGCGTCCGGGCAGGCTGTAGACCCCGGACAGTTCGTTGATGAGAAGGCGTTACGCTGGGTATACGTCGAGCCCTCCGCCGATCCGGAACCGCTGCTACGCAGCGCTGTGGGCGAACTCCTGGAGAGATTCCCGGTGGCGCATCAGATCGAGACGGTCATCTACGGTGGCCAGATCGACCACGACTCTCGTGGAGCTATCCCGTTCAAATTGGCCCACGAGATCGGAGTGCCGTCGACATGCCGGGTGATGTGGCACTTCGTCGGCTGCGGGACCGCACTTTCCGCCGTAGACCTGGCAGCCAACATCACCGCCCCCGAGTCGTACGCCCTGATTCTGCTCAATTGCGTGGTGGATACTTCGGTGCACCCGCGGGTAATGGCGGACATGCTGTGTGGGGATGCGGTGATGGCGATCTTGTTGGGGCCTGGGGACACCGGATGGAGTATTCGTAAGTATGCGACCAGTAATTTACTGAAGAACCATAGTTTCGCCCTCGTCGAGGGAGTCTCGCAGGACTCGCTTGAGGTACTCGCCGCTGGGGTTGATCACGTCAAGGCACACCATCCGCCCGCTGAGCTGGCTCGTATCGATGGCCTGTTTCCGGTATTCAACGGCTTCGCCAACTGGTCGCTGTTCTCACGTCGGTTGGGTATCGATCAGAAAGTCATCCGCACCGACAACACCTACGACGGAGCGCACATCGACAGTATCGATCCCGTTCGTGCATTCGCGGATTACGTCGCGACGACACCGCGCGGGATCGACACGGCGCTTCTCTACGCGCAGACATTGGGCAATACCTTCCACACGCTGCTGCTGGAAAGGAACGAAAACGATTGAGGCTCAACGAGTTTCTGTTCACAGCCTGCGCCGACGACAATGCTCCCGCGTTCGCGGATGGCGCGGCGGCCTGCTCGCGAGGCGAGTTCTTGGGCGCCGTTGCCTCCTGGCAAGCGGTACTACACGAGCGGGGGGTCGAGGCGGGGGACGTGGTTGCGATCTGCGGTCCTAAGGATCTGCGATCCGTGGCGCTCATCTACGCTTGCGTTCTGTCCGGAATAGTCTGGGCGCCCTTGGATGAGCACGCGCCCAAAGCGCGGCTTCAGAAGATCCTCAACGATTGCACACCCCGAGCTCTCTACGATGCCAGAAGGCATCGGGACGGGCCGCTCGACGACCGGGCTATCGCGCTGATGGCGCCCTACGCGGCATCCGATTCGAACACAGTGGTTCGTGCGCTGATCGACGACGACGCTCCGGCGTATCTGATATACACCAGCGGCAGTACCGGTACCCCCAAGGGGGTTCTCGTATCGCGGCGAGCGCTGGCCCTCTTCCTCATCAATGCTATTGCAGCTGTTGGCTACTCGGACGCTACCCGTTTCCTGAGTTTCTTCCCACTGCACTTCGATCCGGTGCTGATGGAGATCTTCGGTCCGTGGATCACCGGGGGGTGGTGTCAACTGTTCCCGGGTATGAAGGCGCCTAACGACCTGCTGTTCGCGTTGGCGGAATCGCATATCACGGACCTGTCGTGCACGCCGAACGTCATAGATTTGCTCACGAGTAGATTCAGCGCCTATCGCGATATCGACCTGCCGAGTCTGCAAACAATATGGATGGGCGGCGATAAGCCGAACCCCGCGGCGGTCGCCCGATTCCGCGATCGCTACCCGCATGTGCGGCTGTACAACGGTTATGGTCCGACCGAGTGCGTGGTCGCCTGCGCGCTCCAACGCATACCCGATTCGGTGGACGCCGATTCCGACCTCGCGATCGGCGTCCCCTTTCCCGGTGTGTCCTTCCGCCTCGAAGGCGTGGATGACGGCGCGGACGGAACCGGTCATCTTCTGATCGGCGGAGGTCAACAGATGATCGGCTACTACGGTGATGACGAGCGCACCTCCGCTGCTTTCTGGGAGGATAGGGAATCAGCGCTGCGCTACTACCGCACCGGTGACCTGTTTGAACGAATTGACGGCCAGTATTTCTTCCGTGGCCGCATGTCGCGTATGTTCAAGATCCGAGGATTCCGTGCTGATCCCTCGGAGATCGAGGCGGCGATTCTAGCTGCTCAGGAGAATACGGTGCGGGTGCACGTCCACCTCGTCGATGCGGTGGTTCCTTATATTCGCGCTGAGATCGAGACGCAAGAACGTTCGCCCAACAGTGATCGGCTGGCGGATCGGATCGCCGAGATGCTGCCTAGCTATATGCACCCCGAAGCTTTCCGTTATTGGCAGACATTCCCTTTGCTGACCAACGGCAAGATCGACTACAAGACGATGGAGCTCGATTGATGAGTATTACTATTCCGCCGGCGTGGTACAACCTGGCTGCAGATATGCCGGAACTCTCTGCACCGTACAAGATCCCGGGCAGCGGAGAGGACGTCGATGCCGCCGAGTTAGAGGGCTTATTTCCCGCAGGCGTGATCGATCAGGAGTTCAATACCTCTGATCGCTATATCGAGATTCCGGAAAACGTCTTGGAGTTCTACGCGAAATGGAGGCCCACCCCGTTCGTTCGCGCCAGCTCCTTCGAGAAGGCGATCGGAACCAAGGCGCGCATCTACTACAAGTACGAGGGCGCTTCTCCCATTGGCAGCCATAAGGCGAATTCCGGTGTGGCGCAAGCATATTTCGCTAAGCAGTCGGGGGTGAAGCGGGTGTACTCCGAAACTGGCGCCGGACAGTGGGGCAGTGCCATCGCGATGGGGAGCGCCTTCTTCGGGCTCGATGCGCAGGTGTTCATGGTGGGTGGCAGCTACGACGGTAAAGCTAGTCGCCGCATTCTCATGGAGTCGTTCGGGGCGAAGGTAGATCGCAGTCCCACCTCCCAGACCGCGGCGGGGCGCGCTGTGTTCGATGTGGACCCGATGAACTCCGGCAACCTGGGGCTGGCGATCGCCGAAGCAGTCGAGGCCGCGAAGGCTGACCCCGAGGGTGCGTACGCGATGGGCAGCGCTTTCAACTTCGTCTGCCTACACCAGACGGTGATAGGCCAGGAACTCAAGCAGCAGCTCCGCGCCGCGAACATCTCGCCCGACTACCTAGTGTCGTGCATCGGTGGCGGCAGCAGCTTCGCTGGGCTTGTCTTCCCGTTCGTCGCCGACGATCAGGCCCCGGAATTCGTTGCGGTGGAGTCGTCCGCGGTGCCGAAGGTGACTCGCGGCCGGTTCGCCTACGACCACGGCGATACGGCGGGAACGACACCGTTACTACGGATGTACACCCTCGGTCACCAGTTCGCCGCGCCGTCGATTCATGCCGGTGGCCTGCGCTATCACGGTCTGTCGAGCCAGGTTAGTGAGTTGATCCACCGAGGTGGCGCGCAGGCGGTCGCTGTCGGGCAGAAGGAGATCTTTGATGCAGCGATGCTCTTCGCGAAATCTGAGGGACTGATTCCCGCGCCAGAATCGGCGCATTCCATCGCTGCGGTCATCGACTTGGCGAAGAAGCACTCTGACGAGCCGAAGGACATCGTGTTCTGCTTGACTGGCCACGGCTTCTTCGACCTGACTGCCTACTCCAAGCATCTCAATGGTGAGATTGAGGACTCCGCTGTGGTGCCGGGGTCTATCGAGGAGTCACTCGAGAAGATCCCCACGCTATGACGACACAGGTGGAGGCCGGATCTCCGGCGCGTAGCGCGGCTGTCGTGACCTTCGGAGATTTCGATCAATTGTCCGGCAAGATGGCGCACGGTGTCGTGAGCTACTGCCCGTGGGTGCACCACGTGGTGGATCCGGCGTTCGCTGGGCGCTCAGCCCGCGATGTAGTTCCCCACCTGAAACGTGATGTGCCGATCGTTGCCTCCATCGAGGAGCTACCAGCGGGGACCGAAGAACTCGTCTTGGGTGGTGCGCCTCCCGGTGGGGACCTCAGTGTTCGGCATCGTACCGACATCGCGAACTGGATCGCGGCCGGATATCGCGTTGTCAGCGGGCATCACCCGAGTGCGGGCGATGTCGAGTCGCCCAGTTTCGTGCGGTTGCGCGAGGCTGAGCGGTTCCGCAGTGTCGGCCGCGGCGCCGGCGTCAGCGTTACTAAGCCGGTGGTGCTGATGGTTGGAAATGACTGTGCCACGGGGAAGATGACTGCCGCCTTGGAACTGAAGGCGGCACTGTCGGCTGAAGGGACGCGCACGGCATTCGTCGCAACCGGGCAGACCGGCATGTACATCAGTGGTCGGGGTGTGCCGATCGATGCTGTCAGCGCGGACTTCGCGGCTGGCGCCATCGAATCCGAGGTGCTGGCCGCGACCGACGACGATGCGGTCGATGCCGTGCTCGTCGAGGGCCAGGGGGCGATCTTCCATCCCGCGTACTCGGGTGTCACTCTGAGCCTGCTCCACGGTTCCGCGCCCTCAGCTCTCGTGATGTGCATCGACCTCGACCGCTTGGAGCTGAAGTATTTCGGCCATCCGTCGGTGGACGTGGTGGAACATGTCGCTGTGCTTGAGGCGCTGAGCCGTCACCAGCGTGGTGCCATTGTCGAGTGCTTTATTGTGATCGGTCAGCGGCATAACTCGCGGAGCGTTGCCGATCTCGAGAAGGCCACGGGGCGACCTGTGTTCCCGCAAACGTCGGAGGGATACCGGCGCGCTGCGAAGTTCTTGGCTTCGGGGCCGGCATGAAGGTAACCTTCGATTGGACTGCCGCCACTCTGGAACATCCATTTGTGGTGTCCCACACAGTGGTCGATACGATCGAGACGGTGCGATGCACCATTGACGCAGGCGCGTATGGCGTAGGGCGCGGCGTGTCCACGTTCGGACCGTGGGCGGACACGACTGTCACATCGCTACGTCGTGGAGAGACTGTCACGGCCGAGACGCTCGAATGTCTCACGACCTTTGTGGATGTTACTGACGTGACGGCGTTCGGCGCAAGACTGCGCCGGTCCGGCGAGGTGCCCGCGGGGCTCCGCGCCGCTGTCGAAATGGCCGCCCTCGACCTCGTCTGCCAAGCTTCCGAGCTCCCACTCGCGGAGATTCTCGGGGCACCTGAGTCTGCGGTGCTGCCGATCTTGACGACCGTCTCGGTCGGGGCGCTCGATTCGGCAACCGCGAGGGGGAGGCTGAAAGTCAAGGTGGACAACGCTACCGTCGACCTGCACCTCGACCGCCTCGCGGTCCTGGCGGAGGAGAGTGAACTCATCGTCTTCGACGGGAACCGAAGTCTCGACGACTCCAGGTTCGCTGCTCTGGCTAGGGCGATTGCCGGTCGCGGACAGGTCTACTTCGAGGACCCGACCGCCACTCCGGCCACATGGGCGACGGTCGCGCCTTCGCCCGATTCTGTCTTCATCGAAGACGAGAGCGTGCACTGCGCCGCCGACGCCACGTCCGCACTTCGTAGAGGACATGGGATCAATATCAAGGCACTCAAGTTCGGCGGTGTGCTGTCGGCGCGAGACTGTTTCGAGTACGCACGCCACACGCATCCACACCAGCCCCGCATGGTGAGCTGCTTCGTCGAAGAGCCTGAGATGATCGCGCTGTCGGCCACGGTCTGCGGGGGTTACGCGGACATCGTCGATCTCGACGGTCACCGGATTCTCGCATCAACGGAAGCTGTAACAGCGAACGCAGCATTGGAGGTGAACGGATCATGGGTCGGTTTGCCGATACTGGCATCGAGCTGAATGAGTACGAGAGCTATCTGCGACTGGAGGAATTGCTTTCGCTACAGAGCCCGACCGGCGTTGATCAGGCGGCGGCGGAGACCTTGTTCATTACTGTCCATCAAGCCTGTGAGCTCAATTTCCATGCTCTCATCGCGACGGTGAATGTCCTCATCGGCGAGATGGACGCCGACGACTACAGCGCAGCGATCGGACGCGTCAAGATCATCAATGCCCTGATTGAAAGCGTTGTGGCACAGACACGTACGCTCAATCAGCTCAGCACTCCGGACTTTTTCGAGTTCCGGCCCTTGTTGGGTTCTGCGAGTGGTTTCCAGTCGGTCCAATTCCAGATCCTCCAGGTTCTGCTGTCCGGGGCCGATGAGCAACGTCTCGCGCAGCTCACCCGTGCAGGGGCTGGCATCAACGACGAAGTGCATCGCGTCGCGGCCAGTGGCCGATCGGTCGTCGACTCGCTCGACCGATGTCGGCGCCGATCCACAACTCATTCCTGGTCGGAAATTTTGTCCACTTCCGCCGCGGGCGTGCAGACTCATCCCGGCCTGCGCGCGCTCGCCTCGGCGTTGATCGATACCGACACCCTGTGGTTCGAGTGGAAGGCGATGCATTTCAATCTCGTCGGACGTCACCTGGGATTCGGTACGACCGGTACTGGCGGGACCGAGAACAGCTTTCTCCTTAAGAGCCTGGCGGCTCGGTTGTTTCCGACATTGTGGGAGCCGAGAACGTGAGCGTAGACAGTCAGATCTCCAATGTCGGTAGGTTGGCCCTGATCTCCCAGCAGGATCGCCTGTTCGAGTCCGATCCTGAACCGGTGATGGCCAGCCCACGGTCGTTGCTCAAACCTCTTCAGGTTGCCGCCTTGCTTCGAATGTCGCGGTCGCTGACCGACGAGCAGGTCGCGATGGCGGTGTCCTCGCACAACGGCGAACCCACACACCTCGAGCTGATTGCGGAGTTGGCCGATGCTACGGGCGTGGACTTGGCGGCGATTCCCGTCCAACCTCATCGCCCGCTGATCGGAGAGCTCGGGATCGACACCCGTTGCGGCTCCTCCGCAAAGGCGGCGAATCCCTGTGCGGGCAAACATATCCTGGCTGCGCACTGCACCCGTCTCGCGGGTGCCGACTACCTGGAGTTCGGGGGCCTGGTTGAGCTGACTTGCCGGCAGTACATCCGCGAGGCATGCCGGATTAGTAGGGACTTGACGCCGGTTCGCGACGGATGCGGGTTCCCCACCTACGCGCTCACCATCAGCGAAATGGCCACCGGGCTGCGTTCGCTTCTGGTCAGTGAAGAACGCCACGATGTGGCGGTGGTCCGGTCACTGGCAGCGCATCCGTACCTTGTTGGTGGTGGTGGGCGCGCTGTCACAAACGAAGTGCTCTCAGGTGGGGCACTGTTCGCGAAAGACGGCGTCGGTGGCCTTTTTGCCGTCGCCTACTTCGACGGTGCGGTTGCCGTCGGAGGTGCGGTTCGTGATGACCAGGTGACTCTGGGCTCTGCGCTGCAGGAGGCGCGGGCCAGCGCGAGGAGGCTGATCGCGTGAAGTTCGATCTGTTCTCCAGCTTGGAACAAGGTATAGATGCTCAAGGCGATCTTCGGGTACCGGCGGACACTCTGCGCGACTATCTTCGCACGGTCGAGGTCGCCGAAGCGTGCCGTTACTGGTGCTCCTGGACGGCGGAAAGCCACTACAGCACGCTTGAGCAGCGGCGACTTCTAGGCGGTGCCGCGGAAATTCCCCATTGGCCTGCTGAGATCTGCGCGAATACGGACTTCTTCAGCCTCGCGATCGCCGCGGCCTCGAACCATCCTAGTATCGACTTCGGCAGTGCGATCACGAATATCGTAGCCGCGGGCGGGCCGGTGATCGCGGCAGAGCGTATCCACCTACTCGACGCGCTCGCTTCCGCAAGGGCGCTTCCCAATACGTTCCATATCGGAATGGCAGGCGGTCGATTCGACTACCTCTACCGGATCGCCGGGCTGGTGCCCCGTGACCAGGCCGAAGAGCGCCAATGGAATGCGGTGAAATCGGCGATTGCGGCCGAAGCCTTCGAGATCGTTGTACGGCTGATGCAGGGCGATGCACTCGGCAGCGACGAGCTCACCGACCGCTTTCTCGATGAACCGGATACAGGTGTACGGCATCGGGTCGGTCGGCGGTGGACGTTCGAGACCACCCGCGTGGCGCAGTCTCCGGCTACCGACCGGATTCAGCTGTACGCCGCCTCGCACAACCGAGAACTCTACACCGAACTCAATCAGTACCGGCCGGTCCGGGCATTGAACTTGAGTATCACTCCCAGCGCTGAGATCGACCGCAACCAGCACCATCTCGCTCGCATCTACCATCCGGACGGCGGTGCGTGGGTGCGTGAGTATCTGCCGCAGACTGTGCTCGTATTCCTTGACACTGATCGCGATGTTGCTCGCCGGACTGCGGAGACGAAACTCGCTCGCTACTGGTCCGCCATGCTGGGCACCGTCGCGCAGAGCAAAGTCGACGATTCCGCGTCGAATGCGCTCGTCGGCACGCCCGCCGATGTGGCTGAGCAGATCGTCGGCCGCTACCACCCCGACGACCGGCTGATGCTGTGGTTCGACTTCCAATACCGAGAACTGGGCGAGGTTCACGACGCGGTGCGGAGATTCGCGGCCGAGGTCGTTCCCCTTCTGCCGGAGGCCTATCAGAGAGGAGCACTTCGTGGGAGCCAGTAAGACGTCTGCATCAGTGCCGCAATGGCCCGCCGCGCGTGCGGATCAGTGGGAGGCCACCGGGGAGATCGCGCCCGATGAGTGGAAACTACTCGTCGAGTCGACCGGCCCGCGCACAGGGCTGACGGGCTTCGCCGACGCGGTGCAGCGGCTCAGTGACCAAGGGCTGGGTGACGGCACCCTCGCAGCGATCGCGATCGACCACATCTGCGCGCATCTGATGGCGTCGGCGAGCACCGGTGTCACTGTGTTGCCGCACAAGCGACGAGCCCTCGGGGTCACGGAGATCAGTAGCGGTAGCAATCTGGCGCAGATTACCTCGAGGATTACCCAGGACGGAAAGCTGCACTGCCACAAGGCGTACATCTCCAATGCGCACGTCGCGAACAGCGTTCTGCTCCTCGCCGTTGACGAGCGGCTCCCGGCAGGTGCGGAAGGTGGCAATCTGTGGCGGATGACTTTGCTGGAAGTGCCCGCCGACAGGCTCGATATCGCGGCGGAGGCGCAACCTGTCTTCCCTGCGATGGCGCTGTGCACCGTAGACAGCGCGGGAGTGCAGGTGGACTCGTCCTGGGAGATCGGGTCGAGGGGGCGGGCTCTCGCGTACGTCCAAAGGGGCCTGGTCTACGAGCGGCTTGTGATCTGTGTGCTCAGTGTCGCTCTGTCGACGCGGTTGCTGGCCCGCGTCGACGATGAATTCGGCGTTCACGGCGAGTCGCGCCGTGGCGGCTTCTTCGCTACCGGTTTGCGTGAGTCCTCGCTGCATCGACATTGCCTTGCGACGTTCCGGGCGCGGCATGTGGTTGTCCGTGCCGCGGTCACGGATCTCGTGAGTAGATTCGACGCCGAGCAGCGCGCCGACCCAGGCGAGGTGGCGGCGGTCAAAGTCGATGCGTCCCAATCCGTGCTCGACCTCGCCCGGTGGGTGCAGTCGCTGTACGGAGCGCAGGGCTGGAGCATCAATCCGATGGAGAATTCGGCACGGTGGCTCACTATCGCCGGTGGGGTCAACGACATGCTCCTCGACGACCTCGTGCGTCACGACCAGAACAGACAAGGAAGCTCACAATGACAGCGATGAACAAGGACATGCTCGACCAGGTATTCGGCTGTGCCGCCGAATCGTTCGGACCTCCGCACGGCCGCACGGATGCAGCGTCAGTCACCTCCCTGGAAGAGGTCTTCGCCGTCAACTCGATGAAGCTCATCGATTTCGTGGACCGGGTCGAACAGCGCTTCGGTATCGAGCTTCCCGCGACCAAACTAACGAGCGAGAACGTACTCAACGTCCCGAACCTGCTGGCGCTCATCGATTTCGCTCGGGGGCGCTGTGACGCTTGATACCGTGCAGTTCCGGGCTGCCACGGCGGAGGACGCGGAGGAACTTCTCAAGCTCCAATACCTTTGCTATCAGAGCGAAGCGGCCCTCTACGGTTACGACATTCAACCGCTCACCCAGAGGTTGTCCGAGGTCGCACGTGAGATCGCTGAGCAATTGTCGTTCGTTGCGACGCTCGATGGCCTGATCGTTGGCGGGGTGCGGTGTCGTGTCGCCGAGGGAGATGTGGTTCTCGGCAAACTGGTCACTCATCCCCGGGCCCAGCGCAGAGGCATTGGATCGCAACTCATGGCGCACGTTGAGAATGCTGCGCGCGACATCCCCGAGGTTCACGCGATCACCCTGTTCACCGGCTCCCGCAGCACCGACAACCTTCGATTCTACCAGCGCCGCGGTTACCAGGTGACCCACACGGACAACGCAATGACGTGGATGAGGAAGAGCATTGACTGACGCTAACGGCTCACCCAGCAAGCTGAGGTACGTCGGCTTGCTGACCGCGCTCGTATTCTTCGTTGCGACTGCCGAGTTCGCCGTCATTGGCCTGGATGATCAGATCGCCGCCGATCTCGGCTTCGCCGACACCAGTATCGGCTATGTGGTCTCGGCATACGCGGTGGGCATGATTGTCGGTGGTCCGCTGCTAGTGGTGACTCCGGCGGCTCGGCGTGCGAATCCGACCATGCTTCTGACCGCGCTGACGGTGGCCTACGCCATGCTGACGATTCTCGCGTCGGTGGCTCCCAGCCTTGCGCTGCTCGTCGTCGCCCGTGCCGTTGCGGGGGCCTTCGGCTCTGCAGTAATTGGTTCGTGCATGGCTTACGGCGCCCGCGTGGCGACGGAATCGGAGCGCGGCGCGGCGCAGGCATGGGTTCTCAGCGGGTTGTCATTTGGCACGACCTTCGGTCTTCCGATCGCTGCGTTTCTCTCCACTGTCTATTCGTGGCGGACGATTCTTCTTCTCGTCGGCGCTGGCGTGCTGATCGTCGGTCTGGCCGCAGCCAAGATCGTGCCGGTCCACTTCGTTCCAGATGAAAGGGCACAAGACCGGGTCTCCCCGCGACCCAGGTTTGCTGCGACCGCCCTGCGGTTCGCCACCAGTTCTTTCGTCACCGCTGCGGTGTTCTCCGTCTTCTCCTCGGCCGCAGTACTGTTGCGGTCGGTCGGGTTCGCTGACCAGCGCCAGGCCGTGGTGCTCTTCGGCTACGGTCTGGCTACCATCGTTGGAACGGTGATGGTGGGCGCCCTCATCGCGAAGGCCGGTGAGGAGCGTGTCACAGCGATCGGCACCGCACTACTCACCCTTCTGCTCCTCGGCGCCGCAATTCTCAGCGCCTTGACCGCCGTTGAGTTGGTCATCTTCTTCGTGCTACTCGGCGTGACGGGTGTGTCGATGAATCCCGCTTTCGCCGTTCGGGTGATGAAGACCGGCGGTGTTGGCGTTGTCGTGAACACACTGCATTCGTCGGTCATCAACTGCGGAATCGTCGTCGGCGGAGTCATCGCGGGCGCGGTCACCCGCAGTGATGGCCGTAACTCAGCCCTTTTCGTCATCGCCGCTGCGCTAGCCGGCGCCGCGCTGCTTACTGTCCTTGCCGCGGGGAAGCGGCCTACCGATCAGAGGAGTCCAGACAATGTCCGCACCTAGAGTTGCCGCATTTATTCCCGCGTTTCACGGGAACAGCTACGCGAAGTACCGAGACGTCGTTGTAGAAGTCGAGCAACTCGGCGTCGACGTCGTTCTGACGACCGACCACTTTTTCCCGCAACGCGGCAATCCGGATGGACCCAACTTCGAGTGCTGGAGTCTGCTCTCGGCGTGGTCGGAAGCGACCAGCAACGTCGAGATCGGTGCGCTGGTGTCGTCCATCGGCTATCGGAACCCGGATCTGGTAGCCGACATGGCACGCACGATTGACCACATCAGCGATGGACGACTTATCCTGGGGCTCGGGTCGGGCTGGATGGAGCGCGACTACCTCGAGTACGGATACGATTTCGGTACGGCGGGAAAGAGGCTCGACTATCTCGCGGAGGCAATCCCGCGAATCAAACGTCGTCTGGGTAAGCTCAATCCGCCTCCGACTCGGCGTCTACCGATTCTCATCGGCGGGGGAGGAGTCAAGAAGACGCTGCGTATCACCGCCGAACATGCCGATATTTGGCACTTCTTCGTCGACGTGGATTCGTACAGGGAGAAGGCCGCAATTCTGGCCGACCACTGTGCTGCGGTCGGCCGCGACCCCGATGAGATCGAACACTGTGCCGAGGTATCGGAAGCACCCGACCCGATGGACTTTACTCACCGAATCCACGATGCTGGAGTCAATCTCATCAGTGTCGCCGTCGAGGCGCCCGACTTCGATACCGCACTACTTAAGCAGGTATTGCAGTGGCGGGACCGGCTTTCCTCGGAGGTCTGATCGTGTCTGTCAGAATTCCTGTCTCTTCCGGGCCGGGTCGAGAGTGCATGACCGGATTCAGGTCTGACGCGGCGAGCCACAGGATGTGGGTGGAACACGGTCATCTCGCTCCCCTATGGCGTGTTGCTAAGCGGTTTTCGGGTGCTGCTCGGTCACGCTTGATGTGTGTCTCGTGATGTGATTTCTGATCAGGTGAAGCGCCCTGGGTTTCGTTCCGTGGTTAGACGGTCGCGGGCGCGGTCGTCTGTGGGTGAGTGTAGGACGCTTCGACTTCGGCCGGGGTGCGATAATTGAATGGCTCGTGGAGCCGTTTGGTGTTCCACCAGTTGACCCAGTCCAGGGTCGCGATTTCTATTGCGGTCACGGTTGGCCAGGTGCGGTGACGGTGGATCAGTTCTGCCTTGTAGAGACCATTGACGGTCTCGGCGAGGGCGTTATCGTAACTGTCTCCGACGGTCCCGACGGATGCTTTGACTCCGGCCGTGATCAGCGCGTCCGAGTAGGCCAACGAGACGTATTGACTGCCGCGATCGCTGTGATGGACCAAGCCGCCGCTGGAGGACTCGGCGCGCGTGCTCAGCAGGGCGTGCTCGAGAGCCTGCAGCGGCAGAACCTCAGTGTGCAGACTGGCCGCGACAGCCCACCCAGCAATCCGGCGGGTGCAGACGTCGGTGATGAACGCGGTGTAGCAGAACCCGGTTGGAATGCGCACGTAGGTGATGTCCGCGACCCAGAGCTGGTTCGGGCCGAGCGCGGTGAAGTCCCGCTCGACGAGGTCAGGGCGATGATCGGGTGCTTCCGAGGGCGTTGTCGTGAGAGCTTTGCGGCCACGGCGAACTCCTTCCAGGCCCGCGACTTTCATCAGTCTGGCGGTCTGGTCCCGGCCGATGTCCCATCCGGCTCGGCGCATCGCATGGTGCATCTTGCGATACCCGTAGACGCCGTAGTTCTCGGCGTGGATCCTTCCGATCTCGCCAATCAACACCTCGTCACGGACCTCCCGGGCAGCAGGTGGACGATGCTTTGCGGCCCGGTAGCCGCGAGAGGTGAGGAACCCACAGTCTGTCGCTTTGAGTACGCGGCAGATGGCCTCGACCCCGAACTGGCCACGGTGCATGTCAATGAACCGGATCATTTCGTTGTGGGGCGGTCGAGCTCCGCGGCGAAAAACGCAGATGCCTTCTTCAGTATCTCGTTCGCACGTCGAGACTCGGCGAGCTCACGCCGTAGCCTGCGATTCTCCTCCTCGAGCGATCCCTGCGGACCGGACGTGGCCTCGGCGGGACCGTAACGGTTGCACCAGATCCGCAGCGTCTCCGTGGCGACGCCGAGTTGGGGCGCCACGGCACGGATCGATTCCGATCTCGGGCCCCCTTCGAGGGCCTGTCTGTCCCGACTCGTGCCACTTTAGTGCCCCGCTGACTCTTGGAGTTTGGCGACGATGTCGGCGGCGTCGCCCTCGAGCGGTGTTTCGGCCATGACGTGCTGGCCGCGGATCCGGATCATGACATCCCGGACTGGGCGTAGCGCGGTGATGATGCGTTTGATCGAGTAGCCGGAAGTCTCGGTCAGGTGTCGGGTGACTGCGAGTGCGGCAAACACGATCGTCAGGTGTGCCTCGATCGAGTCACGCTCGTGATGGAACATCGGCCGCGCTTTCAGATCGGTCTTGGCCATCCGAAACGATGCCTCGACCTTGAACAGATCATGATAGGCGGCCACGACCTTGTCACCAGCGAGTTTCTCAGTGGAGATGCTGGTGACGTAGCCCTTCAGCCCGAGGTACGAGCGGGCCTTCTCCACGGCATCCCAGTTCACGCCGGGTCGGGTGCCGAGGGAGACGAACCGGTCCTTCTTTGGCGGCCGTCGTCCTTCGGCGATGTCTTGCGCGCGCTCGATCTGCTTGTTGAGGGTGATGTTGTCGCGGCGTTCGCGGGCCCGCGAGTAGTGCCACACCACGCGCCGAGTCCGCTTCGCCTGGCCGGTTCCCATCTCCCGGGTGGTCTCGACGGTGGCGCCATCGGCGAAGAAGTTCCCGACCCGGTCGTAGTGGTCGGCCAGATCCCTTGGGGCTGAACCGGTGCGGGATCCGACGATGAAGTCGAACCCGGCCTCCTCGAGCGCGTTGAGGTTCGCTGCCGAAAGCATGCCGGCGTCAGCGACAACGACCACGTCGGCTCGTCCGTGCCGTTCGCGGAACCCGTTCAACACAGGAAGCAGGGTCGTCGTCTCACCGCGGTTGCCGGCGAAAGCGTGTACTTCCAGCGGGAACCCGGTCGGGTCGACCAGCAAGCCGACGAGGATCTGCGGATCGACTCGCCGTTCCTTGCTCATCCCGACCTTGCGGAGCCGGTCTTCGTTCTCGGCCTCGAAGTACAAGGTGGTCACGTCGTACATCACGATCGACAGCGCGCCGTCGGCGGTGACGTGCGCGAACGCTGCCGCGGCGAGCTGGCTGCGCCAGTCCTCGGCGATGCTGCGATTGAGCGTGCGCCAGATCGTCCGCAGCG